>CALMEG010000196.1 GCA_937863185.1 uncultured Paracoccaceae bacterium
CCTTTCCCCCGTGACGCGCGCGGGCACATGCGCTAAGACGGTTCGGAACGCAGGCGCCAAACGGATGAGGGAGTGGCCATGCAGGCAAAGATCGGCACGCAGGGAATCGCATTGGCGGCGGTTCTGATGCTGGCCGCCTGCGGTGGCGGGCGGGAACCCCAGCTGATGAATCTGCGCTCGGGCACCAACGGCCCGGACGAATTCGGGATCCTGCCGACGAAACCCTTGCAGATGCCCCCAGATCTGGCCGCACTGCCCGAACCGACCCCGGGTGGCAGCAGCCTTACCGATCCGACGCCCGAAGCCGATGCCGTGGCCGCCCTTGGCGGCAATCCCGGCCGTCTTGTACGTGGCGGCGGGGTGCCGGCGGGCGATGGCGCACTTCTGGCCTATGCCGGACGCATGGGCACGTCGGCCACGATCCGCACCGACCTTGCGGCCGAGGACCTCGAATTCCGGCGCAAGAACGATGGCCGCCTGCTTGAGCGGCTGTTCGATGTCAGCATCTACTACAAATCCTACCGCGTTCAGGCGCTGGACCAGGAGGCAGAGCAGGAACGCTGGCGCAAGGCGGGGCTGCGCACGCCCGCATCGCCGCCCAATCCCGCATTGCTGGAATAACTATCAACTCCGCGTCAGGCATCTTGAAGCCCGCGCGCTGACGCGTAGGTTGTAGGCGACATTCCAGGAGGTTGTTAATGCTCCGATTCACGGGCGCGGCACTTGTCGCCGCAAGTCTGGCTGGCGCCACCCTTGCGGGCGATGTCACCCATTTCACGCTGGACAACGGGCTGGAAGCCGTCGTGATCGAGGATCACCGCGCCCCCGTCGTGGTTCACATGGTGTGGTATCGTGCCGGTTCGGCCGACGAGGTGCCGGGCAAGTCCGGCGTGGCGCATTTCCTGGAACACCTGATGTTCAAGGGCACCGACGATCTTGCCCCCGGCGAATTCTCGAAGACGGTGGCGGCCAATGGCGGCTCGGACAATGCCTTCACCTCATATGACTATACCGCCTATTTCCAGCGCATCGCGGCGGACCGGCTTGACCTTGTGATGGGCATGGAGGCCGACCGGATGCGCGACCTGATCCTGTCCGAGGACGACTGGAAGACCGAGCTTCAGGTCATCATCGAGGAACGCAACCAGCGCACCGACAGCGACCCGGCCGCGATCTTCGGCGAACAGCGGCGCGCGGCGCAATACCTCAACCATCCCTATGGCCGCCCGGTCATCGGCTGGCGCCACGAGATGGAGGCGCTAACCCGCACCGACGCGCTTGACTGGTATCGCCGCTACTACGCACCCAACAACGCGATCCTCGTCGTGGCGGGCGATGTCACCCCCGACGAGGTGCGCGCCCTGGCCGGGCAGCATTACGGCCCGCTGGAACCGAC
Organism: uncultured Paracoccaceae bacterium; assembly: GCA_937863185.1. Taxonomy (GTDB): domain Bacteria; phylum Pseudomonadota; class Alphaproteobacteria; order Rhodobacterales; family Rhodobacteraceae; genus CALMEG01. Next base: position 1,397 of record CALMEG010000196.1, read on the forward strand.
CCCCGGCCTTGCCCCCCGGCAACGGGTGAGCGAGCCGCCGCAGCTTGCCGAACGGCGCCTGCGCTTTCCCGATGCGCGCGTGGCCCAGCCCTATGTCATGCGCACCTATCTTGCGCCCGAACGCGACCCGGGCGATCAGACCCGCGCCGCGGCCCTGACGATCCTTGCGGAACTGCTGGGCGGCAATTCGGCGACCTCGGTCCTGGGGCGCGCGCTGGTCTTCGACTCGGGCTGCGCGCTTTACGCTTCGGCCTTCTATGACGGGCTGTCGCTTGACGACACCACCTTCACCCTTGTCGCGGTTCCCGCCGCCGATATCGGCCTGGACGAGCTGGAGGCGGACATGGATGCCGCGATCGCCCGCTTCATCGACGAGGGCGTGAACTCCGACCAGTTCGAGCGCGTCAAGACGCAGCTCATGGCGGCCGAGATCTATGCCCGCGACAACGTGGAAGGCCTTGCCCGGCGCTATGGCGAGGCAATGGCCACCGGCCTGAGCGTCAAGGACGTGACCGCCTGGCCCGAGACGCTGATGGCCGTGACCGAGGCCGACGTGATCGCCGCCGCGCGCGAGCTGTTCGACCGCCGCCGCGCCGTCACGGGCTATCTGGAAAAAGCCGAAACCGGGGGAACGCAATGATCCGCTTTGCACTGGGCGTTCTTGCCGCCGCATGGCTTGCCCTGCCCGCGCAGGCCGCGGTCGCAATCACCGAGGTGACATCGCCGGGGGGGATCCGCGCCTGGCTGGTCGAGAACCATGACCTGCCCTTCACCGCGCTCGAGATCCGCTTCAAGGGCGGGGCCAGCCTTGACGCCCCCGGCAAGCGCGGGGCCATCAACCTGATGACCGCGACGCTTGAAGAGGGCGCGGGAACGATGGACAGCCAGGCCTTCGCCGAAGCCGCCGAGGCGATCGCCGCGCAGATCGGCTTCGGGGCCAATGACGACGCGGTCTCTGTCTCGGCCCGGATGCTGACCGAACACCGCGACGCGGGCGTGGAGCTGCTGCGCGAGGCGCTGATCAACCCGCGCTTCGACCAGATCGCGCTGGAACGGGTGCGCGGGCAGGTGCTGTCCTCGATCGCGTCGCAGGCCAAGGACCCGCAATCCATCGCGGGCGACACCTTCGCGCGCCTCGCCTATGGCGATCACCCCTATGGCAGCGCAATCGACGGCACCGCCGAAAGCGTGAAGGCGCTGACCCGCGAAGACCTGTTCGACGCCAAGGCCCGCGTGATGGCGCGGGACCGCCTGTTCGTCTCGGCCGTGGGCGACATCACCGCGGACGAGCTTGGCGTTCTTCTGGACCGACTGCTGGGCGAGTTGCCCGCGACCGGCGCCACCATGCCGCCGCGCGCCGAACTGGGCCTGGTGGGCGGGGTGACGGTGGTCGATTACGACAGCCCGCAATCGGTGGTGATCTTCGGGCAGAAGGGCATCGCCATGGACGATCCCGATTTCTTCGCGGCCTATGTGCTGAACCACATCCTTGGCGGCGGCGGCTTCTCGGCCCGGCTGATGGAAGAGGTGCGCGAGAAGCGCGGCCTGACCTATGGCATCGCCTCCTATCTCGTGCCGATGGATCTGGCGGAAACCTGGCAGGGCTCTTTCGCATCGGCCAACGAGAAGGTCGCCGAGGCGATCGCGGTGACGCGGGCCGAATGGGCGCGCATCGCAAGCGGCGGCGTCAGCGAACGGGAACTTGCCGATGCCAAGACCTACCTGACCGGCGCCTATCCGCTGCGTTTCGACGGCAACGGGCCGATCGCGGACATATTGGTGGGCATGCAGATCTCGGACATGCCGATCGACTATGTGAACACCCGCAACGCCCGTATCGAGGCCGTCAGCGCCGAAGATGTGGCCCGTGTCGCCAGACGGCTGATCGACGCGGAAAGCCTGCGCTTCGTGGTGGTGGGCCGGCCCGTCGGATTGTGACCGCGGCGGCCGAATCTGTGGCCCTTTGGTCCGGGTTCTGCTATCTGTAGTGGTATGAACGCCTCTCAGCCCAAAATAGGCTCATCGCGCCCGATCATCCGCCAGCTGGATGAAACCGCCGCCAACCGCATCGCGGCGGGCGAGGTGGTGGAACGCCCCGCCTCGGCGGTCAAGGAGCTGGTGGAAAACGCGCTCGATGCGGGGGCCGCGCGGATCGACATCGCCTATGCCGATGGCGGCAAGACGCTGATCCGCATCACCGATGACGGTTGCGGCATGACGCCCGAGGATCTGCCGCTGGCACTGTCGCGCCATGCCACCTCGAAGATCGACGGATCGGACCTGCTGAACATCCATACCTTCGGCTTCCGCGGCGAGGCGCTGCCCTCGCTTGGCGCGGTGGGGCGGCTGTCCATCACCTCGCGCGCCGAGGGGTTCGAGGCCGCGCAGATCACCGTGTCGGGCGGGCGCATCGCCCCGGTCCGGCCCGCCGCGCTGAACCGCGGCACGGTGGTCGAGCTGCGCGACCTTTTCTTCGCCACCCCCGCGCGGCTGAAATTCCTGCGCACCGACCGGGCCGAGGCCGGCGCCATCGCCGATGTGGTCAGGCGGCTGGCGATGGCCGAACCCTATGTCAGCTTCACCCTGCGCGACATGTCGGCCGACGCCTCCGGCAAGGGCGGGAACGGGCGCGAGATCTTCCGCGCAGACGCCGAACAGGGAGAGATGTTCGACGCGCTCGAACGCCGCCTTGCCCGTGTCCTCAGCCGCGAATTCACCGACAACGCGCTGCGCATCGACGCCGAGCGCGAGGGCATCCGCCTGACCGGATTCGCCGCCCTTCCCACCTATTCGCGCGGCGCGGCGGTAGAGCAGTTCCTGTTCGTCAACGGCCGTCCCGTGCGCGACAAGATGCTGACCGGCGCGCTGCGGGGCGCCTATATGGATTTCCTCTCGCGCGACCGGCACCCCGCCGCCGCGCTGTTCCTGAGCTGCGCGCCCGAACAGGTGGACGTGAACGTGCACCCCGCCAAGGCCGAGGTCCGCTTCCGCGAGGCCGGCATCGCGCGCGGGCTGATCGTCAGCGCGCTGCGCCACGCCCTGGCCGAGGCCGGGCATCGCGCCTCGTCCACCGTGGCGACCGCGACGCTTGGCGCCATGCGCCCCGAACCCGCCGGCGGGATGACGCCGCGAATCTACCAGATGGATCGCCCCTCGGCCGGGGCGCTGCGCATCGCCAATGGCGCGCAGGCGCCCGTCTTCGACGAGGCCCCGCAACCCTTCGATGCCCCCTTCGCGCCGGGCGCGCGGGCCGAACCCCCTCCGCCCGAGGCGCCCGAACTGACCCGCGCCCCCCTGGGCGCCGCCCGCGCGCAGCTGCACGAGAATTACATCATCGCCCAGACCGAAACCGGCATGGTGATCGTCGACCAGCACGCCGCGCATGAACGGCTGGTCTATGAACGGCTCAAGCGGCAGATGGCGGAAAAGGGCGTCGCCGCACAGGCCCTGCTGATCCCCGAGATCGTGGAGCTTTCCGCACAGGATGCCGCGCGCCTGCTGGAGGTGGCCGGTGATCTTGCACGGCTGGGCCTCGGGATCGAACCCTTCGGCGGAAGCGCCGTGGCCGTGCGCGAAACCCCCGCGATCCTGGGAGAGATCAACGCAGCAGCACTTCTGCGCGACATCCTCGACGAACTGGCCGATCTGGGCGACAGCCAGAAGCTGCGCGCCAGGATCGACGCGGTTCTCAGCCGCATGGCCTGCCACGGCTCGGTCCGCTCCGGCCGCCAGATGCGTGCCGAAGAGATGAACGCGCTTCTGCGCGAGATGGAGGCCACGCCCCATTCGGGCCAGTGCAACCACGGCCGCCCCACCTATGTGGAACTGAAACTATCCGATATCGAACGGCTTTTCGGGCGCACATGATCCAGATCGGCGACACCCCCTATCCTCTTGACCATCCGCTGGTTCTGGCCGCGCTCGGCGGGGCGGCGGCACTGCTTCTGCTGTTCGGTCTGGTGGTGCTGACGCTGCGGGCCTCGGGCCGTTCGGCGCGCGCGCTGGACCCGATGGTGGCGCAGATGGTGGCGCTCGGGCAGCGCGTTCAGGGCCTGTCGGACGGCCAGCAGCAACTGGCCGGCGGCCTGCATCAGGTGACCGAGGCGCAAACCTCAAGCCAGACGCGGGTGCTTGCACTGATGGAACAGCGGCTGGCCGATGTGTCGCGCGGCATGACCGAAAGCCTGCACGGCACCGCCACGCGCACCGCCCGTTCGCTGGGAGAGCTGCAACAACGCCTCGAGGCGATCGACCGCGCGCAGGCCAACATCGAGAAGCTCTCGGGCAATGTGCTGGGCCTTCAGGACATCCTGTCCAACAAGCAGACCCGCGGCGCCTTCGGCGAAATCCAGCTGCACGACATCGTGCAAAAGGCCCTGCCCGGCGATGCCTTCACCATGCAGGCAACGCTTTCGAACGGCCGGCGCGCGGATTGCCTGATCCACCTGCCCAACCCGCCCGGTCCCATCGTCATCGACTCCAAATTCCCGCTCGAAGCCTATGAGGCCCTGCGCCGCGCCGAAAACCAGAGCCAGACGATCGAGGCGCAGCGGATGATGCGCGTGGCCCTGCGCGCGCATATCAAGGCAATCTCGGAACGCTACATCCTCGAGGGCGAAACCGCCGACGGCGCGCTGCTCTTCCTGCCCTCCGAGGCGGTCTATGCCGAACTGCACGCCAATTTTCCCGAACTTGTGCGCGAAGGGTTTGCCGCCAAGGTCTGGATTGTCTCGCCCACCACCTGCATGGCCACGCTCAACACCATGCGCGCGGTGCTGAAGGATGCGCGCATGCGCGAACAGGCGGGCGCGATCCGCAAGGAACTTGCGGCGCTTTACGCCGATGTGGACCGGCTGGGCACGCGGGGGGACAATCTCGACCGCCATTTCGGGCAGGCCGCGAAGGATCTCGAGGACATAAAGATCTCGGCCGACAAGGCCGGCAAACGTGCCCGCCGGCTGGATAATTTCGACTTCGAGGAACTCGCCCCCGATACCGATGCCACGCGCGTGGTGCAGATCAAGCCCTGACCCCGCCAAGGCCCCCGGAATTTCAGCGCCCTCACACCGCCAACCGGCGCAAGGCCCCTTGCGTCGGGGCCTGCTTGGCGCAAGACTGTATCGCGACAGGAGACCAGAATGCTTCACATCAGCCCCGCGAAAATCGCCCATGTCATCATCCGCGCGCGCAAGTTCGACGCCGATGTTCCCGGCTCGGGCCAGGGCCGCGAATTGCGTGCCTTCATCGGGGCGCTGAACGAAGACGAACAGGCCGCCCTGACCGCCGTCATGTGGATCGGCCGGGAAACCTTCGACGCCGCCGAATATGACGAGGCCTTCGAAACCGCCCGGGCCGAAGCCACCGCCCCGACCGAGGATTACCTGCTGGGCAACCCCATGCTGGCCGATCACCTGGAAGACGGGCTGAATGCCCTCGGCCTCAGCCTCGAAGAGGCCGAAGAAGACATCAACCCTTCGGTCTGATCCCCCGACGACATGCAAAAGGGGGCCGCCGCCCCCTTTCATCTTCGCCCAAATATCCCGGGGGGTGCGGGGGGTGGACCCCCCGCCTTCCATCATGCCACCAGACGGTAGCCCCCCGATTCCGTCACCAGCAGGCGCGCATTCGACGGATCGGGCTCGATCTTCTGGCGCAGACGGTAGATATGCGTCTCCAGCGTGTGGGTCGTCACCCCGGCATTATAGCCCCAGACCTCGTGCAGCAGCACATCGCGCGCCACCACGCCATCCGTCGCCCTGTAAAGGAACTTCAGGATATTGGTTTCCTTCTCGGTCAGCCGGATCTTGCGATCCTTCTCGTCGATCAGCATCTTCATCGCCGGCTTGAACGTATAGGGGCCAAGCTGGAACACCGCATCCTCGGATTGCTCATGCGTGCGCAACTGCGCGCGCAGCCGCGCCAGAAGAACGGGAAACTTGAACGGCTTGGTGATATAGTCGTTCGCGCCGCTGTCCAGCCCCAGGATCGTATCCGCATCCGTATCGTGCCCGGTCAGCATGACGATGGGGCATTTCACGCCCAGCTTGCGCAGTTTCTTGCACAGCTCGCGCCCATCGGTATCGGGCAGGCCCACATCAAGGATCGCCAGGTCGTAAAGCGCCTCCTTGGCCTTCTCGACGGCCTCCGCCCCCGAGCCAGCCTCGAAAACGTCGAAATCATCGGTCGCCACCAGCTGCTCGGCAAGCGCCTCGCGCAGGTCGGTATCGTCATCCACCAGAAGGATCTTCTTAAGTCCTGCCATCTCGGCCTCCTCTGTTCTGCGCCCAAGCTGTCGTCCCATCACGGCCCCGGCAAGGGGTGTGAAATCTTTCTCACGCGGACGTGTCGCAGCACCGGGAAATGTTTCAATTTGTTTCACGCAGGTCTATCAGTTGGCCATGGAACACCACGAGCAACCCCTTGGCCCGACCACCGCCGAGCGCCTCAACCGCGCGCGCGCCGACCTGCGCATGGGCCTTCCGGTCCTGCTGTCCGATCACATGCTGGCCGTGGCGGTCGAAACGCTTTCGCCCGAAAGGCTCGCCGCGATGGCGGGGATGGGACCGCTTACGCTTGCGCTGACTGCGCGGCGGGCCGAAACCCTCAAGGCGCGCGCCTATGACGGCGATCTTGCCCGGATCGAGGTGCCTCCGGGCGCCGACCTGCGCTGGTTGCGCGCCCTGGCCGACCCGGCCGACGATCTTCTGGTGCCCATGAAAGGCCCGTTCGTCAGCCGCCGCGGCGGGTCGGCCGAACTGGAACGCACGGCCCTCGCGCTCGTGAAATCCGCACAGCTTCTGCCCGCGGCCCTCCTCGTGCCGCTGACCGGCCCCGCCCCTGACGGACTGACCTGCCTGCCCGCCCCCGAAGCCCTGCGCCTGCTGGCCGCCGAAACCCGCTTCGGCCCGGTCGCCGCCGCCCGCGTGCCGATGCGCGCCGCCGAACAGGGCCGGCTGCACGTCTTTCGCCCCGAAAACGGCGGCGAGGAACATTACGCCATCGAGATCGGCGCCCCCGCCCGCGATGCCCCCGTGCTCGCACGCCTGCACTCGGCCTGCTTCACCGGCGATGTGCTGGGCAGCCTGAAATGCGATTGCGGCGCCCAGCTCGACGCCGCGCTGACCCAGATGGGAACCGAGGGCGCGGGCATCCTGCTCTACCTCAACCAGGAAGGCCGCGGCATCGGCCTTGCCAACAAGATGCGCGCCTATTCGCTTCAGGATCAGGGCTTCGACACGGTCGAGGCCAATCACCGCCTCGGCTTCGAGGATGACGAACGCGATTTCCGTATCGGCGCCGCGCTGCTCAGGAAACTCGGCTTCTCGAAGGTCCGGCTTCTGACCAACAACCCCGCCAAGGTCGCCATGCTGCAAGCCAACGGGATCGACGTGACCGAGCGCGTCCCGCTGCGCGTCGGCATGGGGCGCCACAACGCGCATTACCTCGCCACCAAGGCCAGAAAATCAGGACATATCCTGTGATGCGCCTCACCCCGCGGGGGCTGCTGTTCCGCGGCCGCTGCCTGCCCGCCGAAATCGGTCGCGCGGGGCTCAGCGCGGCGAAACACGAAGGCGACGGCGCCACCCCCATCGGCACGCTGCACATCCTTGGCATGCTCTACCGCGCCGACCGGCTGGCGCGCCCGGCGCCCTGGGCGCGGCCCATCGGCCCGCGGGATCTATGGTGCGACGCCCCCGCCGATCCGGCCTATAACCACCCCGTCCGCGCGCCCTTCTCCGCCAGCCACGAACGCATGGCCCGCCCAGACCCGCTTTACGGCATCGGCCTGATCGCCGGCTGGAGCCATCCGCAGGCCCGGCCCGGCAAAGGCTCCGCCATCTTCCTGCATCAGCGCCGCAGGCCGGGCTACCCGACCGCCGGCTGCATCGCACTTTGCCGCAAGGACCTGCTCTGGCTCGCCCGGCACCTGCGTCCGGGCACCGGACTCGTGATCCCCGATCTCGCCTGCTTTCATCTTCGTGCAAATATCCCGGGGTCCGGGGCAGCGCCCCGGCCCAACCGTCCCCCGCGCGACAAGGCCTAGCGCCCCGCGTAGTCCCGCGCCCCGAATATGGCCGAGCCGACGCGCACATGCGTGGCGCCCGCGGCGATCGCGGCCTCGTAATCGCCCGACATCCCCATCGACAACCCCGCCAGCCCGTTGCGCGCGGCCATCCCGGCCAGCATGGCGAAATGCGGGGCGGCATCCTGCGCCTCGGGCGGGATGCACATCAAGCCCACGACCGGCAGATCGAGCGCGCGGGCGCGCGCCACGAAATCATCCAGATCGCCGGGCAATAGGCCCGCCTTCTGCGGCTCCTGCCCGGTATTGACCTGCACGAACAGATCCGGGCTTGCCCCCCGCGCCTGCGCCAGGCGGGCAAGCCTTTCGGCCAGGGACGGACGGTCGAGCGTGTGGATCGCCTCGAACAGCTCGACGGCCTGCCGCGCCTTGTTGCTCTGCAAGGGGCCGATCATGTGAACCTGCACGCCGGGGAATGCCGCGCGCCATGCGGGCCATTTCCCGGCCGCTTCCTGCACATAGTTCTCGCCGAAAAGCCGGTGCCCTTCCTCCAGCACGGCCTCCACCCGGCCGGGCGGCTGCACCTTGGACACCGCGATCAGCCGCACCGATCCGGGCGCGCGCCCCGCGGCGGCCTCGGCACGGGCGATGCGCGCACTGACCTCACTCAGCCCCATGCTTCGCCCCCGCCGCCAGATCGCCAAGCGCCGCGATCATCGGCTCCAGGTCCTTCTCGTAGCGCTGCCATGCCCGCACCGACCCCGAAGAGATCGGCTGGCGCGCCTGATAGACCGACAGCGTATTGACCTTGCGCGTGCTCTTGTGAAAGTCGAGGCAGCGATCCTCCCATTCCAGCCCCGCCGCCGCGATCAGCTTGCGGCTTTCGACCTCGGGATCGGCGACCAGCGTCTCGTAATCGACCTCATGGATCCAGTCGGGCACGGTGGCGCGCCAGAACGCCACCATCTCGACGAAGCTGCGGTAATAGATCGCCAGGTCCTTCAGGTCATAGGCATAAAGATGCGTGCCCTCGGCGAACTTGTTCTTGTAGATCGACAAGAGCGTGTCGCGCGGATCGCGTCGCACCACGATGAACCGCGCGCGCGGCAGGGCAAGCTTCAGAAGCCCGATATGCATATAGGTCAGGATCGACTTGTCGGTGATCCGCGCCACGTCGGGAAAGCGCGCACCCAGCTTTTGCGCATAGTCATGGCCGATCGCGGCAATCGCCCCGGAGGCCAGGGTGGAGACCGGCGCGAATCCCCCGCCGTCGGCCGTGATCAGGCGCAGGGCCGCCCCGGCCGCCACGCCAGCCTCGCCCGCGCCCTCGACCTGCGAATGGGCGGCGATGATCTGCTCGACCAGCGTGGTGCCCGAACGCGGCATGCCGGTGACGAAGATCGGGGCGTAATCGCTTGTCCCCTCGACCCGCGCGGCTTGGAAATCGAACCCCGCATAGGCCGCCTTCAGCGCGCGCACCTCTTCCTGCCGCTGCGCGATATCATAGGGCCAGGCCTTGCGCATGAGGCCGTTGGCCACGTTCAGATACTCGAACACCCGGTCATACTGGCGCGTATCTTCCAGCGCCTTGGCGATGGCAAAGCCGAAATTCATCCGGTCGGTATCGGACAGGCCGTCCTGGTTGAACCGCGCGATCATCTGATCAAGAAGCGGATCGTCGGCCCCGGTCTTGTGCGAGGCGATGAACAGCCGGTACTGCTCGCCATTCGTGGGGTCGGCGTCGAAGCTGCGGCGGAAGAGGATCTCGGCCTCGTCAAAGCGTCCGAGGCTTTGCAGCAGCCCCGCCTTGCCGGACAGGCCCACGGCATTGTCGGGGGCGCGTTCCAGAACCCGGTCATATTCCGCCAGGGCCTCGGCGTCGCGGCCAAGCCGGGTCAGGGCCTGTGCCAGCGACAGGCGCGGCTGAAGCCCGGACGGATTGGCCGCAAGGGCCTGCCGGAATGCCTCTGCCGCCGCGTCATACTGCCCCGAGCGGAAGTGGATCTCGCCCAGCAGAAGCGCCGCGGGGGCGGATTTCGGCTCCAGCAGCGTGGCCTTGCGGGCATAGGGCAGCGCGCGGGGCTGCGCGCCCATCCGGTTCAGCGCATCGGCCAGGCCGACAAGCGCAGCGGGCCAGTTCGGCGCGGCGATCACGGCGGCGCGGAAGGCGCGCGCGGCATCCGTCAGGCGCCCCGCGTCGCGCAGGGTCACGCCAAGGTTGTTCTGCGCATCGGCATAGTGGCGGTCCTGCGCGACCGCGCGCTGAAAGCTGGCGATGGCCGCCTCGCGCGCGCCAAGCGTGCGTTGCGCAAGGCCAAGCATGTTGAGCAGGGCCGGCTCCTTCGGGTTGCGCGTAACCTCGGCGGCGGCAAGGCGCTGCCCCTCGGCGGCCTTGCCCGCCTGCATGAGCTTGGCGATCCGCTCATACCCCTTGCGGGCCGCGGGCGACATGCGCGGCTGCGGGCGCCCGCGATGACGGGCAAAGCGGTCCTGAAGGGCGATGCGGTGCGCCGGATCGAGCGGCGCGGATCGGAGCACGTCCAGAAACGCCCCCTCGGCCTCGGGGTCGGCCGCAAGGGCGGCGGCCTCGGCCCAGGCCAGCCAGACCACCGGCTCTGCGGGCTTGAGCGCGGCGGCGCGGTGCAGGTGATCCAGCGCGCGCGCGAAACGATCGGTCACCAGACAGACCCGGCCGATCGCGAAATGTACCTCGGCGATATCGGGATCGGAGGTCAGGATGCGGTCATAGCAGGCCAGTGCTTCGTCGAAGTGACGCTCGGACTGAAGTTTTTGCGCCCTGGCAAACAGAACCTGCACGGAATCGGATTTGGTTTGCGACATCAGGCTTGCCCTTGTCTGGGCCCGATCGGGCGGAACGCGCCGGACCTTAGCCCCCGCTTTGCGCCTTGTCGAGGCAGGGAGCCATAGCCCCAAAAAGAAAAGAGCGGGCCTTGGCCCGCTCTTCCCTGAGTAATGATCCTAAGATCAGAACGCCATCGAAACGCCCAGCGAGTAGGTCTCTTGGCCAGCGTCCGAACCGAACGCAGCGTCCCACTTGGAGTCGCCGTAGCCAGCGTGGACCGACAGACCGCCGCCCAGATCGTAGGCAGCCGCAACGCCGAAGCCTTCGATGTCGCCAGCAGCGGTGTCCCACACGCCGTAGTTCGCGCCGATCGAGAACGCACCGGTGGTGTAGCCCATCGACAGCTGGGTGTGATCCATGTCAGCACCAGCAATGCTCGAGTCCCAGTCGGAGTACATGATGCCAGCCACGAAACCGTTGCCGAAGTCAGCGTTAGCCGCAACAGCGATGATGTCGAGGTCCGAAGCACCGGTTTCAACGCTCTGGTAGCCGAGGCCGAGGCCAACAGCGGTCGAACCGAAGGTGGTGTTGTATTTCACACCGACGGCATAGCCAGCGTCGTTGCTCGAGTCGTCGAGCTCGGCCGAGATCGCGAACCCGAAGGCGCCCATGGTGTAGTCATAGCGCAGGTGCTGGTTGTCGTAGGTGCCGTCAGCGAAGGCGCCCATGTAACCGGCGTGGATGGTTTCGTCGTCGCCGATCGAACCCGGGTTGCCCACGGTTTCAACGATCGCCCAGTCGATGGCCGAGTCGATTTCGCCCATGGTCAGGGTGCCGAAAGCGCCCGAGATGAAGGCGGCTTCGTTGTCGATCGAAACGTTGCCGTTGGCGTCGCCTTCAACTTTCGAGAAGTCGAACGAAGCACCGAACGACAGGCCGGTGTCGGTTTCGCCGGTCGCTTTGATGCTCAGCGTTACGTCGTTGTGGAATTCCAGGTCACCGGTCGGGGCCGCAAAGCCCGGGTTGCCAACGCCGTCACCGCCGCCGACGAAGCCCATTTCGGCCGAGCCGGAGATGGCGATTTCCGCCGAAGCGGCGCCAGCGAACGCGACCAGAGCAGTCGTCGCAAAAAGAACCTTTTTCATCGTTTTCCCTCGTGTCTCTAAGGTCAACCCCAACTCAGGGGAATCCGAGTTGGGTATGTTTGCTATTTCACCCCTGACGCCCCGCTTTGCAATCGAAACGGACTTCGTGACGGGAAAGGTGCCGCGCATGGTGCAGTCTTGCCACAGTGCTGTGCCCCGGACCTTATACCGAATGCCGGGAAATGCCTTGTCGCCTTGCGGTCGCTGGGCTAGAGATCGGAACACCTGATAAGGTCGAAGCCGAACGGAGGCCGCTTGCCGATGACGATCCGAAATACCTTGCGCATGAGCGCCCTGCTTGCCCTGACGGTCGCGCTTGCGGGATGTGGCAACGGCATCAGCAGCGGAAACATCTTCTCTTTCGGCGGCGGGCAAAGCCCTCGGACAGCGGATACGCAGGACACCGAGCATGCCATGCGCCTGGACCCGCAGCAAAGACGCTCGACCATCTGGGACCTGTTCACCAACGCGCAGGATCCCAATGTCACCGTCGAGGTGAACAAATATCTCTGGCAGGCTTCGCTTGAAGTGCTGAACTTCCTGCCGATCCAGTCGGTCGATCCGTTCTCGGGCGTGATCGTGACGGGCTATGGCACCCCGCCGGGCGGCGGGCGGGCCTATCGCGCCACCGTCTATATCCAGGATCCGGCGCTGGATGCGCGCAGCCTGAAGGTCGCGCTGGAAAGCCGGGGCGGCGCGGTTTCCGCCGATACGGTGCGGGCGGTCGAGGACGCGATCCTGACCCGCGCGCGGCAGATCCGGATCCGCGATTCCAAGCTGTAATCCCCGCACCCCTGCCACGAGGCGGCGCCCGGCGGCACGGCCGGGACGCTCCGCGGGGGATATTTTGGCTCTGAAGAAGGGCAGTGTCTGGACCTTGCAGGTTGCGCCGGTGTAGCAAGCGGCGGCAGTTTTTCGCATGAGGGGCCAGAATGTCGCGCTACGCACCCGCCAAAACCGAGAAGAAATGGCAAGCCAGCTGGGATAAGGCGGAGCTTTTCGCCGCGCGGCGCGATCCGGCGCGGCCGAAATACTATGTGCTCGAGATGTTCCCCTATCCTTCGGGACGCATCCATATGGGGCATGTGCGCAACTATACGATGGGCGATGTGGTCGCGCGCTACAAGATGAGCTGCGGCTATTCGGTGCTGCACCCGATGGGGTGGGACGCGTTCGGCATGCCTGCCGAAAACGCAGCGATGGAGCGGGGCGGCCATCCCAGGGAATGGACCTATGGCAACATCGCCGACATGAAGGAGCAGATGAAGCCCCTGGGGCTTTCGATCGACTGGAGCCGCGAGTTCGCCACCTGCGACCCGGAATATTACGGCCAGCAGCAGGCGATGTTCATCGACATGCTGGAGGCGGGCCTTGTCTATCGCAAGAATGCGGTGGTGAACTGGGACCCGGTCGACATGACGGTGCTGGCCAACGAGCAGGTGATCGACGGCAAAGGCTGGCGGTCGGGCGCCGTGGTCGAGCGCAAGGAGCTGACGCAGTGGTTCTTCCGCATCTCGGATTATGCGGGCGAGCTGCTGGAGGCGCTGGACGGGCTGGAACACTGGCCCGAGAAGGTGCGCCTGATGCAGGCCAACTGGATCGGCAAGAGCCGCGGGCTGCAATTTGCCTTCTCGACCGTCGGCGCGCCCGGCGGGTTCGACCGGCTGGAGGTATATACCACGCGTCCCGACACGCTGATGGGGGCGAGCTTTGCCGCGATCAGCCCCGATCACCCGCTGGCCCGGCACCTGGAGCGCCACGACCCCGAGATCGCCGAATTCGTGGCCGATTGCCGCCGCATCGGCACCACCGAAGAGGCGCTTGAGAAGGCCGAGAAGCGCGGCATGGATACCGGCATCCGGGTGCGTCATCCGCTGGACGAGGCCTGGGAGCTGCCGGTCTATATCGCCAATTTCATCCTGATGGATTACGGCACCGGGGCGATTTTCGGCTGCCCCGCCCATGATGCGCGCGATTTCGAGTTCGCCACGAAATACGGGCTGCCGATCCATTCCGTTTTCCGCCCGGTGTCCGACGATACCGCGGCGGCCGATCTGCCCCCGGCCGAGGAATATGTGCCGCTGAAATCCGAGAAGGTGCGTTATATCCGCGGCTTCGCCGGCGAGGAGGCCCAGACCGGCGAGGAGGCCGTTGCCGCCGCCATCGCCTTTTGCGAGGCCAACGGCATCGGGCAGGGCGTGACCAATTACCGCCTGCGCGACTGGGGGCTGAGCCGCCAGCGCTACTGGGGCTGTCCGATCCCGGTGGTGCATTGCCCCGGTTGCGGCGTGGTGCCCGAGAAGAAGGAAAACCTGCCTGTCCGCCTGCCCGACGACGTTACATTCGATCAGCCCGGCAACCCGCTGGACCGTCACCCCACATGGCGCGATTGCATCTGCCCCGCATGTGGCGGCGCCGCGAAGCGCGAAACCGACACGATGGACACTTTCGTGGACAGCAGCTGGTATTTCGCGCGGTTCACCAGCCCGTATGCCGCCACCCCCACCGATCCGGCCGAGGCGGATTACTGGATGAATGTCGACCAGTATATCGGCGGCATCGAGCATGCGATCCTGCACCTGCTGTATTCGCGCTTCTTCGCGCGCGCGATGCACAGGACGGGCCACCTGCCCGCCAAGGCGATCGAGCCTTTCGACGCGCTTTTCACGCAGGGCATGGTGACGCACGAGATCTACATGACCCGTGATCCGGCGGGCCGGCCGGTCTATCACCTGCCCGAGGACGTGGCCGAGGGCAAACTGGCCGACGGCACCGCGGTCGAGGTGATCCCCTCGGCCAAGATGTCGAAATCCAAGAAGAACGTCGTCGATCCGATGAACATCATCGCCTCGTTCGGGGCGGATACGGCGCGCTTCTTCGTGATGTCCGACAGCCCGCCCGAGCGGGACGTGGAATGGACCGCATCCGGGGCCGAGGCGACCTACAAGTTCCTCGCCCGCGTCTGGCGCATCGCCAACGATGTGGCCGAGGGTGCGGAAGGTCCGGGCGGGGCCGAGGATGCGGCGCTGCTGAAGGCCACGCACAAGGCCATCGACGAGATCACCCGCTCGATCGACGGGTTCACCTTCAACAAGGCGGTCGCGGCTATCTATGCGCTGAGCAACACGATGTCGAAATCGGGCGCCTCGAATGCGGTCCGGCGCGAGGCGATGAGGCTGATGGCGCAGCTGATGGCGCCGATGGTGCCGCACCTGGCCGAGGATGTCTGGCACCTTCTGGGCGGTCAGGGGCCGGTCGTGCGCGCGCCCTGGCCCAAGGCCGATCCCGCGCTGCTGGCCGACGATTCGGTGATCCTGCCGATCCAGATCAACGGCAAGCGGCGCTCGGAGGTCTCGGTGCCCAAGGACATGCCCGCATCCGAGGTTGAAAAGATCGTCCTGGCCGATGAGACTGTGATCAAGGTGCTTGCCGGTCAGGCACCAAGAAAGCTCATCGTTGTGCCGGGGCGGATCGTCAATGTGGTCATCTGATCGTCGTTCATTCCTGCTGGCGGGCCTTGCGCTCGCGGGCTGCGGCTTTACCCCGGCCTACGGGCCGGAGGGCGGGGCGGCGGGGCTGCCGGGTGGCGTGGCGCCCGACACCCCCGTCACGCGCGACGATTTTGCGCTGGTGCGGCGGCTGGCCGAACGGCTGGGGCCGGCCGGGGACCGGCGCTACCGTCTGGCCTACCGCATCGAGACCCAACCCATCCGGCCGGCGATCACCCCCGACAACGCCACCACGCGCTATTCGCTGACCGGCGCGGCCGATTACACGCTGCATGACGCGGCCAGCGATGCCGTTCTTCTGACCGGGCGGGTCAGCTCGTTCACCTCGTGGTCGGCGGCCGGGTCGACCGTCTCGACCCTGACGGCCGAGCAGGACGCCCATCGCCGCCTGATGCGGATTCTGGCCGATCTGATCGTCACCCGGCTTCTGGCGCAGGCAGGGTCCTTGCCGCAATGAAGCTGTCCGGGGTTGCGGCAAGCCGGTATTTCGCCAAGCCCGATCCGGGGCGCACGGGGCTTTTGATCTTCGGCGCGGATGCGATGCGCGTGGCGCTGCGCCGGCAAGAGGTGATCCGCGCCCTGATCGGCCCCGAGGGCGAGGCCGAAATGCGGCTGAGCCGGATCCCCGCGGCGGATCTGCGCAAGGATGGCGCGGCCCTTCTGGATGCGGTGAAGGCCGTGGGCTTCTTCCCCGGCCCGCGCGTGGCCTTCGCCGAGGACGCGACCGACGCCCTTGCCCCCGTCATCAAGGCCGCGGTGGACGACTGGCGCGAGGGCGATGCGCAGATCGTGGTCACCGCCGGATCGCTGACCGCCAAATCCGCCCTGCGCAAGCTGTTCGAGGGGCATGCCAATGCCTATGCGATCGGGATCTATGACGATCCCCCCTCGCGCGAAGAGATCGAGGAGACGCTGAAGACCGCGGGCCTGCACCGGATCGGCCCCGAGGCGATGACCGATCTTCTGGCGCTTGCGCGCGATCTCGACCCCGGCGATTTCCGCCAGACGGTCGAGAAGGTCGCGCTTTACAAGCACGGCGATGCCACCCCGCTTTCGCCCGGGGATGTGACCGCCTGCGCGCCCGCCACGATCGAGGCCGAGGTGGATGACGTGCTGCGCATCGTGGCCGAAGGCGAGGTGGCGGCCCTTGGCCCGATGATGCGCCGCCTTGAGGGACAGGGCATCCTGCCCGTCACGCTTGCGATTCAGGCCTTGCGGCATTTCCGGGCGCTTCATGCCGCCGCCTCCGATCCCGGCGGCCCCGGTGCGGGCATCGCCCGGATGCGCCCGCCGATCTTCGGCCCGCGGCGCGACCTGATGCAGCGCCAGGCGCAGGCCTGGGGCATGTTCCGCCTTGAGGATGCGATCCGCCTGCTGGTGGAAACGGACCTCACGCTGCGCTCTTCCAGCCGCGCGCCGCAGATGGCGCTGATGGAGCGCGCGCTGATCCGCCTTGCGATGATGGCCAACCGCCGATAGGCGCGCGGACTTGCCTGTCACGGCGGCACATGCGAAGGAACGACACGCGCGCCGGAGCCGGACATGAACCCGATCAGTCAGTATCTTGAACAAGCGATGGGCTTTGCGCAGCCCTATCTTCTACTGGCGCAGGACTGGCTGACCAGTCCCGCGGCCTGGTCGCAATTCGCGCTTCTGGTGGTGTCCTGGCTGGTCGCGGGGATCGCCGCGCATCGCATCGCCCCGCGGCTGGAGCGGCTGATCGCCCCCCGTCCCGAGGCGAAGGGCGCCTTTGCCACCGCGCGCCGCTTCGTGCTGCGGTTCCTGCCGCTTCTGCTGCCGCTTCTGGCCTATGGCTTCACCGCGATCGGCGAGGCCTTTACCCGCTCGGTCTTCGGATCGGGCGCGGTGATCGCCTTCGGCAAACGGGTTTTCCTGCTTCTGGCCGCGCGCGCGCTGGTGCGCGACATCCTGCGCGAGCCGTTCCTGAGGCTGCTGGGCCGCTATGTGCTGATGCCGGTCGCCCTGCTTTACACCTTCAACCTGCTGGAGCCGGTCTCGGCCTGGCTGGACAGCCTGACGGTAGAGTTGGGCAATATCCAATTCTCGGTGATGGCGCTCTTGCGCGGCGCGATCGCGGGCAGCCTTCTGTTCTGGCTCGGCTCATGGTCGAACCGGCAAAGCACCGACTACATCAAGGCGCAAGAGGCGCTGCGCCCCGCGACCCGCGAACTGGCCGTGAAGGCGACCGAGGTCGCAATCTTCGGCGCGGCGTTCCTGCTGCTCATGTCGATCATGGGGATCGACCTGACGGCGGTCGCGGTGCTGGGCGGCGCGCTTGGCGTGGGCGTGGGCCTTGGGCTTCAGCAGATCGCGGCGAACTTCGTCTCGGGCGTCATCCTGCTGATCGAGGGACAGACCACCGTCGGGGACTATGTCGAGCTGGACGGCGGCGAAACCGGCACGATCGTGAAGATGACGGCGCGGGCCTGCGTGCTGGAAACCTTCGACGGCAAATGGATCGTGGTCCCGAACGAGCATTTCATCACCACCCGCGTGGTGAACTATTCCGATCAGGGCTCGGCCAACCGCTACGAGGTGGAATTCTCGGTCAGCTACGACACCGATATCAACCGCGTCCCAGACCTGGTCGAGGCCGCCGTGGGCCGCCTGCCCTTCGTGCTGAGCAAACCCGACGGCCCGGATGTCGAACTGGCGGGCTTTGGCGATTCAGGGATCGACTTTGTGGTCGAATACTGGGTGAACGGCATCGACGACGGCAAGAACAAATATGCCAGCCATGTGCGCTTCGCGGTCTGGAACGCGCTGAAAGAGGCCGGGATCGAGATCCCCTATCCGCATCGCGTGGTCGAACTGAAATCGCCGCTGCCCGCATGACCGCGGCCCTTGTCATCGGCGGCGGACCGGCCGGCCTGATGGCCGCCGAAGAACTGGCGCGGGCAGGCCATGCCGTCACCCTGGCCGAGGCGAAACCGACGCTGGCGCGCAAGTTCCTGATGGCGGGAAAGTCCGGCCTGAACCTGACCCGAAACGAGGCCCTTCCCGATTTCCTCGCGGCCTATGGGTGCGACTGGCTGGCCCCGATCGTGGCCAGTTTCGGCCCCGCCGAGGTGCAGGATTTCGCGCGCGGGCTGGGTGTCGATCTGTTCACCGGCAGCACCGGGCGCGTCTTCCCGGTCGGGATGAAGGCCTCACCGATGCTCCGGGCATGGATCGCGCGGCTGGCCGCAGCGGGCGTGCAGATCCGCACCCGCTGGCGCTGGAGCGGATGGGAGGATGGGGCCTTCCGGTTCGACACGCCCGAGGGACCAGGGTTCAAGGCCCCGCAGGTCGCCGTGCTGGCACTTGGCGGGGCAAGCTGGCCCCGGCTGGGGTCGGATGCCGCCTGGCTGCCCTGGCTGGCCGAGAAGGGTGTCCGCATCGCCCCCTTCCGCCCCGCGAACATGGGCTTTTCGGTGGACTGGTCGCCCCATATGGCGCCGTTCTTCGGCCAGCCGGTGAAGGGCGCCGCGCTCTCGGCCGCCGGGCGCATCAGCCGGGGCGAATTCGTCATCTCGGCGCGCGGGATCGAGGGCGGCGGGGTCTATGCCCTCTCTGCCCCGGTGCGGGACGGGGCCGATCTGACCCTGGACCTGATGCCCGATCAAGGCCTGCCCGAACTGGCGCGCCGCCTGTCGCGTCCGCGCGGCAAGGACAGCCTTGGCAACTGGCTGCGCAAATGCCTGCGGCTGGACCCGCTGCGCCTTGCGCTGGTGCAGGAATGGGGCCGACCGCTTCCCGCCACGCCCGAAGGGCTGGCCGCGCGGATCAAGGCGCTGCCGGTGCCCCATTGCGGCCCCCGGCCGCTGGCCGAGGCCATTTCGTCCGCCGGCGGGATCATGGCCGACGGCCTGAGCCCGGATCTTGAACTGACCGCGCTTCCCGGCGTGTTCGCCTGCGGCGAGATGCTGGACTGGGAGGCGCCGACCGGCGGCTACCTGCTGACCGCCTGCCTGGCCACCGGGCGCCATGCCGGACGCGCCGCCGCCGCGCGGCTGGCCCGCACCGCCTAGCGGTTCTGCGCGCGGCCCAGCGCCGGGCGCGTGCGCATCCGGTCCAGATACTCGGTCAGCCGGTGCTCGACGATGGGGAACTTCGCGCTCAGCGCCCAGGTCAGGCAATGGGTCAGGATGATGTCGGGCACAGTCATCATCTCGCCCATCACGAAGGTGCCTTCACCGATGCGCTGCATCAAGGTGTGCTGCGAACGCTCGAACTCCCAGCGCAGGGTGTTCTTGATGCCCGACATGCGCAGCTCTTCGGGCAGGATGAAGGAATGGCGCGCCGCCATCCACAAGGCCGCGTCGAATTCGTCCAGCAGGAACTGGGTCAGGCTGTCCTGCCGCGCGCGCTCCAGCGTGCCGGCGGGATGGGTCAGCGCGCCGTGGCGATCAGCCAGATACTGGATGATCGCGGTGGAATCGGTGATCGGCGTGCCGTCCACGATCAGCACCGGCACCTTGCCCGCCGGGTTGAACGCCACCACCCCTTCCGAGCGCGGCGCAGCCACCACATGCTCGTAGGATTGCCCGAGTTCCTCCAGCATCCACAAGACGCGCAACGCGCGCGATTGCACCGTGCCGATGACCGTATACATCCATGCCCTCCGCTTTTGCGGTATTGGGTCACGAGGCCCGCGCCAGTGCAAGGGGCATTGTGGCAGGAACAATTCCGCGATTGACGCCGCTGCCGCAAAGGCGGATTTTCGCGGGGCGAACCGGAGAGTCCCATGCAAAACCCGCGTCTGTTCACGCCCGTCCTGATCGGCGGCGCCATCATCCTGATGCTCGGCTTTTCCATCCGCGCCAGCTTTGGCGTGTTCCAGATCCCGATTGCCGAGGAATTCAACTGGCCGCGCGCCGAGTTCAGCCTGGCCATCGCGATCCAGAACCTCGCCTGGGGCATCGGCCAGCCGATCTTCGGCGCCATCGCCGAGCGGTTCGGGGACCGCCGCGCAATCGTCCTGGGGGCGCTGATGTATGCCGCGGGGCTGGTCCTGTCGGCCTTCGCCATCCATCCGCTGCAACACCAAATCCTTGAAATCCTTGTCGGTTTCGGCATCGCGGGCACGGGCTTCGGCGTGATCCTTGCCGTTGTCGGCCGCGCCACCAGCGACGAGAACCGCTCGCTCGCGCTTGGCATCGCCACCGCGGCCGGGTCGGCCGGGCAGGTCTTTGGCGCCCCCGTGGCCGAGATGCTGCTGGCCTACATGCCGTGGCAAAGCGTGTTCATGATCTTCGCCGCGGTGATCCTTCTGGCGCTGCAGGCGCTTCCGCTGATGCGGACGCCGGTTTCCGCGACCCGCGCCGAGCTGGAGGAAAGCATGGGCACGGTGCTCAACCGCGCGTTCCGCGACCCGTCCTATACGCTGATCTTCCTGGGGTTCTTTTCCTGCGGCTACCAGCTTGCCTTCATCACCGCGCATTTCCCCGCGATGGTGACCGAGATGTGCGGCGCGGTGGACCCGACGGGCATGCTGGCCGGGATCGGGATCTCGACCACCTCGGCGCTTGGGGCTGCGGCGATCTCGCTGATCGGGCTGGCCAATATCGTCGGCACGATCTACGCGGGCTGGGCGGGTAAGCGCTGGTCGAAGAAATACCTTCTGGCCGGGATCTATACCGCACGCACGGTGGTGGCGGCGGTCTTCATCCTGCTGCCGATCACGCCGGCCAGCGTGCTGATCTTCTCGCTTCTGATGGGGGCGCTGTGGCTGGCGACGGTGCCGCTGACCTCGGGGCTGGTCGCGCATATCTACGGGCTGCGCTACATGGGCACGCTTTACGGCTTTGTCTTTCTCAGCCACCAGATCGGGGCGTTCCTTGGCGTCTGGCTGGGCGGCAAGCTTTACGACATCTACGGCGATTACACGATGGTCTGGTGGGTCGGCGTGGGCGTGGGCGCGTTCTCGGCCATCGTGCACCTGCCGATCCGCGAACGCCCCATGGCGGTGCCTCAGCCGGCCTGAGCCAGAAGCGCCTGCAACCCGCTGCGATAATCGGGATAAAGCAGCCGCACGCCCAGTTCCGTCTTGATGCGGTCGTTGCGCACGCGCTTCGACTCGGCATAGAAGCTGCGCGCCATCGGCGTCATCTCCGCCGCGTCATAGGCCACGGCCGGCGGGGCGGGCAGGCCCAGCAGTTCGGCGGCATAGCTCAGCACGTCCTCGGGCGGGGCGGGATCGTCATCGCACAGGTTGTAGATCGCCCCCGGATCGGGCCGCCCGATCGAGGCCGCCAGGACCTGCGCGATATCCTCGACATGGATGCGCGAAAACACCTGTCCGGGCTTGATGATGCGCCGGGCAGAACCGTCGCGCACCTTCTCGAACGGGCCGCGCCCGGGGCCGTAGATCCCGGCGATGCGGAAGATGTGCAAGGGCAGGCCCGCCTGCCGGGCAAGCGCGCCCCAGGCGGCCTCGGCCGCAACGCGGGCACGGCCGCGCGCGGTGGCGGGGGTCAGGGGCGTCGTCTCGTCGACCCAGCCGCCCTGATGGTCGCCATAGACGCCGACGGTCGAAAGATACCCCACCCATTGCAGGTTCGGTGCGGCGGCGGCAATCGCCGCAGCCTCGGTTGCCAGAACCGGGTCGCCCTCGCGCCCCGGCGCGACCGAGGTCAGAAGATGCGTCGCCTGCCCAAGCGCCGCGGCCAGCCCCTCGCCGGGCCAGATCAGCGGCTCTGTTCCCTCGGCGCGCAGGGCATCGGCCCTGTCGGGGCTGCGCGTGGTGCCGATCACCCGCCAGCCAAAGGGCAGAAGGCGGCGCGCAAGCGCGCGCGCCGAATATCCATGCCCGATCGACAGCAGCGTGCTCATGCGCCCGCCCGGTCGATATGGCCCAGATCGCGGTCCGGCTCGATCACGTCGCGCAGCCGTTTCTTCAGCTCCTTGGCATCGGGGAAGCCGCCATCGCGCTTGCGCTCCCATATCGGGGTGGCGCCCACCCTGACCTCGAAGATGCCGCCATGGCCGGGCACCAGCGTGACGCCGCCCAGATCCTCGCCGAAGGTGGACAGCAGCTCCTGCGCCATCCAGCCGGCCCGCAGCAACCAGTTGCAGCCCGTGCAGTAGACAATCGTGACTTGAGGTTTCATGCTTTGCTCCTTGACCGAGTGATACCCCGGCCGCGGCTTCATCACAACGTCACTTGAAAGCCCCGCGCCACGGGCGCACAGTTGGCCATGGAAACGACGAATACCTTGAAATCATGGCCAGAGGCCGCGCCGCGCCTGATTGCCGTCGCCTCTGGCCGGGCGCCGGCCGATCTGGTGATCCGGGGCGGCCGATGGGTCAATGTCCAAACGCGCGAGGTGCTGCCCGGCATGGATGTCGCCGTGGCCGAAGGGCGCTTTGCCGCCATCGCGCCCGACCTTTCCGCCGCCATCGGCCCCGGCACGCAGGTGATCGAGGCCCAGGGGCGCTACATGCTGCCGGGCCTTGTCGACGGGCATATGCATATCGAAAGCGGCATGCTGACCCCGGCCGAATTCGCCGCCGCCGTGATCCCGCATGGCACCACCACCATGTTCACCGACCCGCACGAGATCGCCAATGTCCTTGGCCTTGAAGGCGTGCGGATGATGCATGACGAGGCGCTGATGCAGCCGGTCAACATCTTCACCCAGATGCCAAGCTGCGCCCCTTCGGCGCCGGGGCTGGAAACCACCGGCTTCGAGATCACCCCTAAGGACGTGGCCGAGGCGATGACATGGCCCGGCATTGTGGGCCTGGGCGAGATGATGAACTTTCCCGGCGTGATCCATGCCGACCCGAAGATGCTGGCCGAGATCGCCGCGACGCAGGATGCGGGCAAGACCGTGGGCGGGCATTACGCCAGCCCCGATCTGGGTGCGCCGTTCCGCGCCTATGCGGCGGGCGGACCTGCGGATGACCACGAGGGCACCTGCGAGGCCGACGCCATCGCGCGGGTGCGCAACGGCATGCGCGCGATGATGCGCCTCGGCTCGGCCTGGTATGACGTGGAACGCCAGATCACGGCGGTCACCGAAAAGGGTCTAGATCCGCGCGGCTTCATCCTGTGCACGGATGATTGCCATTCCGGCACGCTGGTCAATGACGGCCATATGAACCGCGTCTATCGCCATGCGGTCGCCTGCGGGGCCGATCCCCTGGTGGCGCTTCAGATGTGCACGATCAACACCGCCACCCATTTCGGGCTGGAGCGGGAACTGGGCAGCATCGCCCCCGGACGGCGGGCCGACCTGATCCTGAGCCCGGACTTGCGCACGCTGCCCGTCGAGACGGTGATCGCACGCGGCAGGATCGTGGCCGAGAATGGCCGCCTCTTGGCCGAATGCCCGCATTACGACTGGCCCGATACCGCGCGCCGGACAGTCAGGCTTGGCAAGATGCTCAGCCCGACCGATTTCGAGATCGCGGCGCCGGAGGGTGCGAATTCGGTCACTGCACGGGTCATCGGCGTGGTGGAAAACCAGGCGCCCACCCGGGCATTGACGGCGGAACTGGCGGTCACGGACGGGCTGGCGCAGCCCGACCCGGCACAGGACATCGCGCAGATCGCCCTTGTCGAGCGCCATCGTGGCACCGGGGGCGTGGTCAACGGCTTCGTGTCGGGTTTTGGCTATCGGGGGCGCATGGCGATGGGCTCGACCGTCGCGCATGACAGCCACCACATGATCGTGGTGGGCACCGACCGCGCGATGATGGCCGCCTGCGCCAACCGGCTGGGCGAGATGGGCGGCGGGATTTCCGTCTGGAAGGACGGGGCCGAGATCGCCTCGGTTCCGCTGCCGATCGCGGGGCTGATGTCCGACGCCCCCGCCGCCGAGGTGGCCGATGCCGCAAGCCGCATGGTCGCGGCGATGGCGGATTGCGGCTGCACGCTCAACAACGCCTATATGCAACATTCGCTGCTGGCCCTTGTGGTGATCCCCGAGATCCGCATTTCGGATCTCGGACTGGTGGATGTGACACGCTTTCAACTGACGGACCTGTTCGAATGAATATGACCGATACGCTGACGACCCTGACCCCGCACAGCCACGAGCCCGAGCTGTTCACCGATGCCGCCGAGGCCGTGACCCGGCTGGAAGAGCTTTACACCGAGGCCACCGGCTTTCTTCTGGAGAAGTTCAACGAAACCCTGCAAACCGGCCGCGCCGCGGCGCGTTTCCGCGCCTATTACCCCGAGGTGCGCCTGACCGTCACCTCGCATCGCAAGGCCGACAGCCGGCTGGCTTTCGGCCATGTGCCGCTGCCCGGCACCTATGGCGCCACGATCACCCGGCCCGACCTGTTTCGCAATTACCTGACGCAGCAGCTGGGCCACCTGATCCGCAATCACGGCGTTCCGGTGCAGGTGGGCATCTCGGACACGCCGATCCCGGTGCATTTCGCGGTGGCCGCCAACCCCGATGTCAACGTGCCGCAAGAGGGCGTCCTGGATTTCCCGCTGCGCGACGTGTTCGACGTGCCGGACCTTGCCTCGATGAACGACGATATCGTGAACGGCACCGCCGTGGCCAATCCCGACGGCTCGCTGCATCTGGCGCCCTTCACCGCGCAGCGGGTGGATTATTCGCTTGCCCGCCTGGCGCATTACACCGCCACCAGCGCGGATCATTTCCAGAACCACGTCCTGTTCACCAACTACCAGTTCTATGTGGACGAGTTCGAAAGCGTGGCGCGGCGCATGCTGGCGGACCCGAATTCGGGCTATTGCGAATTCGTGGGGCCCGGCAACACCGCCATCACCACCGCGGACGGCGACCTGCCCGCCCTGTCCAAGCTGCCGCAGATGCCCTCATACCACCTCAAGCGGGCCGACGGGCAGGGGATCACGCTGGTCAATATCGGCGTCGGCCCCTCGAACGCCAAGACGGCCACGGACCACATCGCGGTGCTGCGCCCGCATGCCTGGCTGATGGTGGGCCACTGCGCGGGCCTGCGCAATTCGCAAAGCCTTGGGGATTTCGTGCTGGCCCATGCCTACCTGCGCGAGGATCATGTGCTGGACGACGACCTGCCCGTCTGGGTGCCGATCCCCGCCCTGGCCGAGATCCAGATCGCGCTTCAGGAAGCCGTGGCCGAGATCACGCAGCTTGACGGGTTCGAGCTCAAGCGGATCATGCGCACCGGCACCGTGGCCACGATCGACAACCGCAACTGGGAGTTGCGCGACCAGTCCGGCCCCGTGCAGCGGCTGTCGCAGTCGCGCGCCATCGCGCTGGATATGGAAAGCGCCACCATCGCGGCCAACGGCTTTCGCTTCCGGGTGCCCTACGGCACGCTTCTGTGCGTTTCCGACAAGCCATTGCATGGCGAGTTGAAGCTGCCCGGGATGGCCACGGATTTCTATCGCACGCAGGTCGCCAGCCATCTGCTGATCGGGATCTGCGCGATGGAAAAGTTGCGTGAAATGCCGCTGGAGCGCATCCACAGCCGAAAGCTGCGCAGCTTTGAGGAAACCGCCTTCCTTTAAGGCGGCAAATTCCCGCAACAGGACGAAAAAGGCTTGCCTTGCCCTTAAAAAGCGTGTGTTACAGGCGCACCAAGCCGTGTAACGCGGTTAAAGCGACCCCCCGAACGGGGCGATACAGAGGATTGTGACATGACGAAACCGATGACCAAGACCCAGCTCGTCGCGGCCCTTGCCGAAACCATGGGTTCGGACAAGAAAAGCGCTTCGGCCGTTCTGGACGCCGTTGCCGAAGTCGTGACCCGCGAAGTGGCCGCCGGCGGCGCCGTGACTCTGCCGGGCATTGGCAAGATCTCGTGCAAGGCACGCCCCGAACGTCAGGTTCGCAACCCCGCGACCGGCGAGATCATGACCAAGGCCGCCGACAAGCAGGTCAAGGTCACGATCGCCAAGGTTCTGAAGGACAGCGTCAACGGCTGATCCTGACCGGCCGCCTGCAAAAGGCGAATGCTGATAATAAACGGGCCGCCCTTCGATAGTCTCGGGGCGGCCCTTCTCCGTCCCGGATATCACAAGAGGATTGCCATGGATCTGCGCGCGATCGGCATGGGCCTTGCCTTTGCCCTGATGTGGTCCTCGGCCTTCACTTCGGCGCGCATGATCGTGGCGGATGCGCCCCCGCTTGCCGCCCTGGCCCTGCGGTTCCTGTTCTCGGGGATCATCGGCGTGGGCATCGCGCTTGCGCTTGGCCAAAGCTGGCGGCTCACCCGTGCGCAATGGCGTGCGACGCTGATCTTCGGACTTTGCCAGAACGCGATCTACCTGGGCCTCAACTTCATCGCCATGCAAAGGGTCGAGGCGTCGCTGGCCTCGATCATCGCCTCGAGCATGCCGCTGATGGTGGCGTTCTTCGGCTGGCTGCTGTTCGGCGAGCGGCTGCGCCCGCTTGGCCTTCTGGGGCTGCTGGCGGGGCTGGAAAACGAGATCGTTATCCTGGGCGCGCGGGTGGCGGGCGGCGGGGGTGTGGCGGGGGGTGGTGTGGTGTTGTTTCTTGCGCCGGCGCTGAGCGCGGCCACGCTGACGGTGCGCGGAGCCTCTTCCGGGGGCAACGTGATGATGATCGTGGGGTTGCAGATGTTCGTGGGTGCGGCCCTTCTGGCCGTGGCCTCGGCCCTGTTCGAGGATTTCACCGTCCACTGGACCCCGCGCCTGCTGGCTGCCTTCACCTATACGACGCTGGTTCCCGGCGTTCTGGCAACCTGGATCTGGTTCGTCCTTGTCGGCCGCATCGGCGCGGTCAAGGCGGCTACCTTCCATTTCCTCAACCCATTCTTCGGCGTCGCCATCGCCGCGGCCCTGCTGGGAGAGCGTCTTGGCTGGGCCGATATCCTTGGCGTGACGATCATCGCGGGCGGCATCCTGGCCGTGCAGATGTCACGCCAGACGCGCTGAGCGGCGGGCGGCCCTTCGCCCATGTCTCATCGTGTGGTTGAGCAACGCCCTGCCCGCTGCTAATCGTTTCTGCGCCCGTGTCGCGGCCCGGCGGCAGGTAGATTGAAGGTCAAGCTCATGTCCCGCAGCCCACGCAAGGCGATCGTTCAGGCCCTGACCAAGGTGTGGTCCACCCGGCGCTTCATCGCCGACCGGGATCTGGCCGGCTGGCTGCGGCTGCGCAATGCGCCGCCCCAGACCTTCTCGATGGTCGTGGCGATCTACAAGGTCGAGGATTACCTGGACGATTTCGTCCGCAGCGTCCTGCGCCAGCGCGGCGGGCTGAAACAGCTTGAAGTGATCTTCGTCAATGACGGCAGCCCCGACCGCTCGGGCGAGATCGCGAAGGCCTGGGCCGCCCGGCGCCCCGACGTGTTCCGCTATATCGAGCAGGAAAACCAGGGCGTCGCCGCCGCACGCAACGCAGGGCTGCGCATCGCCACCGGAGATTGGGTGGGCTTTCCCGACCCGGACGACTTCTTCTCGCGCAATTACCTTCTGGAGGCGCGCATCGCCGCGATGCGCGGGGGCGAGAAGCTTCTTGCAATCAAACCGAATCTCATCCTGTTTCAGGAAGCATCACACCGTTTTCAGGACAGGCACCCGCTGCGCTATCGCTTCCGGAAAGGGCGCCGCACGGTTCCGCTGGCGGAAATGGATCGTGACATCTTCAATTCCGCAAGCCACCTCTTCCTTCGGCGCTCGATCATCGAAGCCAGCGGCGCGTTGTTCGATCCGAACATCAAGCCCACCTTCGAGGACGGCTCCTTCGTCAACAACGTCTTGCTGTCCGTCGAGGATGGCGCCATACGCTTTGCCCCGGCCGCGCATTACTTCTACAGGCGGCGCGCCGACAACAGCTCTGCCATCAACAACGCAGCCGACGACAGACGCTGGTTTACCGACCAGATCCGGCTGGGCTATCTGGGCCTGATCAACAACGCATTGTCCCGTTGGGGTTACGTACCGATCTATATCCAGCGGATCGTCCTTTACGAGATCATGTGGAGATTCCGCCATGTCCTCAACAATGCCAACCGGGCGAGTTTCCTTGAGGATTCCGAAGTAGAAGAGTTCAAGGCCCTTCTTCATGAGGCCTTTGAACACATCTCCTGCGATACGATCAACGAATTCGAGCTGGCCGGCTGCACCGAGGAATACAAGGTCGCAATTCTCGGGCACTACAAATCCACTACCCGCGATGCGCAGCGGGTCTATGTGAAGGATCTGGACGAGGTAAAATCCCTCGTTCAACTCGCTCACTACGATGTGCCGGGATATGAGCGCGACATCACCGTGCGGGTGAACGGCAAGGTGGCGGACAAGCTGTTCCCCTCGGGGCGCAGCGCCGATCTTCTGGGCGATGTCTTCTTCCGTGAACGGCGCTTCTGGGTCCGGGCGGAACCTGCGGACCTGATCGAGATAACCACGGCGGGCGCAGAGCCCACCCAGATCGTTGCGCGCGGCGGCACCTTGACCGAACCGGCCAGCCGCGAGGCCCTTTTCACCCCGCGCCCCGGCCCCACCGGGATCGCGGCGTTGCGTCACAGGATGCGCCGGATCAAGGCCCGTGGTTTCGGGCTGGTGCGCACCGCGCTTCTAGGCAACCGCTCGTTGCTTCAGAACCCGCGGCGCAAGCTGAAGCTGATGGCGGTCCGCCGCTATGCGCAATCCGACGCGGCCCGAAACCTTTATGGCGATTGCTGGCTTGTCATGGACCGTGGCGACCGGGCCGACGACAATGCCGAGCATCTTTA
>CALMEG010000197.1 GCA_937863185.1 uncultured Paracoccaceae bacterium
AGGGTGATGTCCAGCGCGGCGCGGCGGGTCCACATGTTGTCATGGGACAGCCAGCCCTCGACCGTGTCCAGACGCGCGGGCTCGGCCAGAAGCCGGCGCCCGCCCGCCTTGCAGGCGTGATCGGCAAGCGCCCAGCCGTCGAAACCCGGCACCCAGCCGGCGATCAGATCCCAGGCCGCCGCATCGGGGCGCAGGCGCGCCTGGGTCAGCAGCTTGGCAGCGGCGACCCGCGCCTCGTGGATGTCGCTTTGCCACAGCGCATCGGCAAGGGCCACGCGCCCGGCCACGTCGAGGCCCGTGCGCCATTCGGCCACCAGTTCCTCGATCTGCGGCACCGGAAGGCCCAGATAGCGCCGGGGGGCCTTGTGATAGGTGGCCATTTCGGCCGCCTTCGCGGGATCGGCGCGCGCCCCAAGCGCGGCAAGGGCCGCGGCCGCATCCGGCGTGGTCATTCCACCGTCACCGATTTGGCAAGGTTGCGCGGCTGGTCGACATCCGTGCCCTTGGCGACCGCGGTGTGATAGGCCAGAAGCTGCGCGGGCAGGGCGTAAAGGATGGGCGCGAAGGGCTCGGCCACCTCGGGCATACGCAACTGCGCCCATGTGCCGTCGCCCGCCTCGCGCAGCCCGCGCCCGTCCGAGACAAGCACGACCTGCCCGTGCCGGGCCATCACCTCCTGCATGTTCGACACGGTCTTGTCGAACAGCCGGTCATGGGGCGCGAAGACCACAACGGGAACCGTCCGGTCGATCAGCGCGATCGGCCCGTGCTTGAGTTCGCCCGACGCATAACCTTCGGCGTGGATATAGCTGATTTCCTTCAGTTTCAGCGCCCCTTCAAGCGCCAGCGGATACAGCGGCCCGCGGCCAAGGAACAGCACGTCCTGCGCCTCGGCGATGCCATCGGCAAGGGCCGCGATCTCATCCGAGGCCGACAGCGCGATGTTCATCAGGCCCGGCAGCGCGCGCAGCGTATCCAGATGGCCGGAAAGTTCGGCCGGCGTGATATGGCCCCGGTCCACGCCCGCCTTCAGCGCCAGCACCGCCAGCACCAGAAGCTGGCAGGTGAAGGCCTTGGTCGAGGCCACGCCGACCTCGACGCCCGCAAGGATGGGCAGCGTCACCCCCGCCTCGCGCGCGATGGACGAGGTGGGCACGTTGACCACCGCGACGGTCTTTTCCACCCGTTCGGTGCAATAGCGCAGCGCGGCCAGCGTATCGGCGGTTTCGCCCGACTGGCTGACGAAAAGCGCCCAGCTTCGCGGCGGGATCGGCGGCTCGCGGTAGCGGAATTCAGAGGCCACGTCGATTTCGCAGGGCAGGCCCGCGAGGCTTTCGAACCAGTATTTCGCCACCGAGCAGGCATAATAGGCCGTGCCGCAGGCCACCAGGGTCAGCCGGTCGAGCCCCTTGAAATCCAGCTCTTCGGGAAGGTTCAGCCCGTCCGCGCCCAGATAGTGGCGCAGGGCATCGCCCAGAACGCCGGGCTGTTCGGCAATCTCCTTGGCCATGAAATGCTTGTAGCCCGCCTTCTCGACCTGCGCCTGCCCGGCGTCGATGCGTGTGGCCTCGCGGTTGGCGCGGCGGCCTTCGGCATCGAAGATCTCGGCGCCGGCGCGGGTCACGAAGGCATGGTCGCCCTCTTCGAGATAGGTGATGCGGTCGGTCATCGGCGCCAGGGCGATCGCGTCCGAGCCCACGAACATCTCGCCCTCGCCATGACCGATCACAAGGGGCGAGCCCTTGCGCGCGGCGATCATCAGATCCTCTTCGCCGTCGAAAAGCCAGAGCAGGGCAAAGGCGCCCTCAAGGCGCTTCAGCGTGGCGACGGCGGCTTCGCGGGGCGGCATGCCCTGATCCATGTAAAGCCGGGTCAGCAGCACGACGGTTTCGGTATCGGTTTCGGATTCGGGCGCAAGCCCCGCCCCGGTCAGTTCCGCGCGCAGTTCGCGGAAGTTCTCGATGATGCCGTTATGCACGACCGCCACGGGCCCCGAGCGGTGCGGATGCGCGTTCCCCTCGGTCGCGGCGCCGTGGGTGGCCCAACGGGTATGGCCGATGCCGGATTTCCCCAGAAGCGGCTGATGCACCAGAAGATCGGACAGGTTCACCAGCTTGCCCACCGCGCGGCGCCGGTCAAGCCGGCCCTCGTTGACGGTGGCGATGCCCGCCGAGTCGTAGCCGCGATATTCCAGCCGCTTGAGCGACTCGACCAGCAGCGGCGAGACTTCGTGTTTTCCCAGAACGCCGATAATTCCGCACATGGTTCAATGATCCTTTTTCGCGCTGCGCCGCGCTTTTTCCGCGCGCAGCATCTCAAAGAGTTTTCCCGCAAGGCCGGGCTTGTTGACCTGCTTGGCACGGCCAAGCGCCACCGCGCCCGCGGGCACATCCTCGGTGATCACCGACCCCGAGCCCGTAAGCGCATCATCGCCCACCGTGACCGGCGCGACCAGCATCGTGTCCGAGCCGATGAAGGCGCGCGCGCCGATGGTGGTGCGGTGCTTCATCACGCCGTCATAGTTGCAGGTGATCGTGCCCGCGCCGATATTCGTGGCCTCGCCGATATCGGCATCGCCCAGATAGGTCAGGTGGCCGACCTTCACGCCCTCGGACAGTATGGCGTTCTTCACCTCGACGAAATTGCCGACATGCACGTCCTCGGCCAGTTCCGCGCCCGGCCGCAGCCGCGCGAACGGCCCCACCGTCGCCCCGCGCGAGATGTGGCAGCCCTCAAGATGGCAGAAGGGCAGGATCTCGGCGCCGCTTTCGACGGTCACGCCGGGGCCGAAGACGACATTCTGGCCGATGATCGCATCGCGCCCGACATGGGTGTCGAGGGCGAAGAAGACGGTGTCGGGGGCGCTGAGCGTGACACCGTTCTCCAGCGCCTCGGCCCGCATGCGCTGCTGGAAAAGCGCCTCGGCGCGGGCAAGCTCGGCGCGGGTGTTGATGCCAAGCGTCTCATCCTCGGGGCAGGTCACGACGGCGGCGCGGCGCCCCTGTGCGCGGGCGGCGGACACGATGTCGGTCAGGTAATATTCGCCCGCCGCATTGTCGTTCGACAGGCCGGCCACCAGGTCGGCCAGAAGCCCCGCGTCACATGCAATAACACCGGAATTACAAAGTGTTATGGCGCGCTCTTCATCCGTTGCGTCCTTGAATTCCACGATCCGCTCCAGCATTGCGCCATCGGCCACCAGCCGGCCGTAGCGGCCCGGATCGGCGGCTTCGAATCCCAGAACCGCCACATCGGCCTCGGCCGCAAGCATCGCCTCCAGCGTCTCGGGTCGGATGAAGGGCGTATCGCCGTAAAGCACCACCACGCGACCCTCGAAGCCCGCAAGCGCGGGCAGCGCCTGTGCCACGGCATGGCCGGTGCCCAGTTGCTCGGTCTGAAGGACGACGTCGGCCTCGGGGTCATGGGCGGCAAGCGCGCGGGTCACCCGTTCGGCGCCATGGCCGGCCACGACGACCACGCGCGCCGGCTCCAGCGCGCGCCCGGCCCGCAGCGCATGCGCCACCAGCGGCGCC
This sequence comes from uncultured Paracoccaceae bacterium, assembly GCA_937863185.1. Lineage (GTDB taxonomy): Bacteria > Pseudomonadota > Alphaproteobacteria > Rhodobacterales > Rhodobacteraceae > CALMEG01. The sequence goes on from CALMEG010000197.1 coordinate 3,534, forward strand.
CCACCGAGACGGTGCAGCACCTTGGGCAGGTCCGAATTCATGCGGGTGCCTTGCCCCGCGGCCAGAACGATCAGCGCGATTGACATATTGGTGCCTTTTCTTCCGTGTCGGCCCGTTTTACCCATGGCACGGCGCGCCGCAAGGGGAAGCGCTTCACACAACCTTTCGCCCTGTTACGATCGGAGCCCTCATGCGCACGGTGATTTTCGACCTCGACGGCACGCTGGCCGATACCTCGGCCGATCTGATCGCGGCGGCGAATGCCTGTTTCCGGGCGCGGGGGCTGGGCGATCTGCTGGACCCCGCCGCCGATGCGCTGACCGCGTTCCACGGCGGGCGGGCGATGCTGCGCCTGGGTTATGGCCGCGCCGGTCTGCCCGAGGATCTGGTCGATGCGGATTATCGCCCGCTGCTGGCCCATTACGCGGCCGCGATCGACACCCACACCCGGCTTTATCCGGGCGCGCCCGAGGCCGTGGAGGCGCTGCGCGCGGCCGGGTTCGCCACCGGCATCTGCACCAACAAGCCCGAGGGCCTTGCGCGCGATCTGGTAGCGCGGCTGGGGATCGCGGAGCTGTTCGGAAGCCTGATCGGCGCCGACACGCTGCCCGTGCGCAAGCCCGACCCCGCGCCCTACCGTGCCGCGGTCGAGGCGGCGGGGGGTACGGTCGCGCGCTCAATCCTGGTGGGGGACACCGCCACCGACCGCGACACCGCGCGCGCCGCCGGCGTGCCCTGCGCGCTGGTGACCTTCGGCCCTGAGGGGCGCGAGATCGCGCGCCTCGCCCCCGAGGCGCTGCTGGAGCATTATGCCGAGCTGCCCGCGATTGCCGAGCGCCTGATCGGCCCCCTTTGACAGCGTCCACCCGCTGGCCTAGCTTGCGTGCAAGGAAACGGGGCTGCCGAAATGCAAGGATCTTCCAGCCCGCATGCGGTCGGCTTCGTCCTGCTTGCGGTCTTTCTAGATATGGTCGGGTTCGGCCTGATCATCCCGGTTCTGCCGCGGCTGATCGAGGATGTCGGCGGGCTTGATCTTGCGCGCGCCTCGCTGATCGGGGGGTGGATGTTTGCCGCCTTCAGCCTTGCGCAATTCGCCTTTGCGCCGTTGATGGGCAACCTGTCGGACCGCTATGGCCGCCGGCCGCTTCTGCTTCTGGCGATCTTCGGGCTGGGGGTGGATTACCTGTTTCACGCCTTCGCGCCCACGGTCGGCTGGCTGTTCGTGGGGCGGATCGTGGCGGGGATCTGCGGCTCGCCCTATGTCATCGCCAATGCTTTCCTCGCCGATGTCCCCCCGCCCGAGGGGCGCGCGCGCGCCTTCGGCCTGATGGGGGCGGCCTTCGGGCTGGGCTTCGTGCTGGGCCCCGCACTAGGCGGCCTTCTGGGCGAGCTGGACCCCCGCATGCCGTTCTATGTGGCTGCCGCCCTGTCGGGCTGCAACCTGATCTACGGCGTCTTCGTGCTGCCCGAGACGCTGCCGCCGGAAAAGCGGCGCTGCTTCGACTGGGCGCGCGCCAACCCCCTGGGCACCTTGCGCGTGTTCCGGCGCCACAGCGGCGTGCTGCCGATGGCCGCGGTGCTGCTGGTCTATTTCTTCGGCACGGCCGTCTATCCCGCGATCTGGGCCTTCTGGGGCATGGCGAAATTCGGCTGGAGCGAGGCGATCGTCGGGCTGACGCTTGCGGCCTTCGGCATCGTGATGGCCCTGTTCCAGGGCGCGCTGACCGGCCCCGCGGTGCGGATATGGGGCGAATGGCGCGTGGCGCTGATCGGGCTTGTGATTGCGGCGGCGGCGGCGGTGGGCTACGGGCTTGCCGGCGGGCTCTGGGCGGTGCTGGTGCTTCTGGTGATCCACGGCCCCGAAGGCTTCGTGCACCCGATGCTGACCGCGCTCATGTCGCGCGCCGTCCCCGAGGATGCGCAGGGCGAGCTTCAGGGCGGCATCGCCGCCGCGATGAACCTGGCAATGCTGGCGGGCACGATTTTCTTCACGCAGGTCTTCGGCTATTTCCTGTCGCCCGGCGCGCCGTTCCGCTCGGCCGATGTGGCGTTTCACAGCGCCGGCGCGGTGCTTGCGCTGTCGCTCCTGATGTTCCTCGCGCTCGTGCCGCGCGCGCCAGCAAAGGCCTGATCCCGATGTCCGAGCGTTTCACCGGCAGCTTCACCCAGCAGGAGCCCCTCTCCGAAAGCGCGATCGAGGCGGCCGTCGCGGTGCTGCGCCACGGCCGGCTGCACCGCTACAACCTCGCACCGGGCGAGGCGGGCGAAACCGCGCTTCTGGAAGAGGAATTCGCCGCCTTCACCGGCGCGCGCTATTGCCTTGCGGTGGCCTCGGGCGGCTATGCGCTTGGCTCTGCGCTGCGCGCCCTTGGCGTGGGGCCGGGCGACCGGGTGCTGACCAACGCCTTCACCCTGGCCCCGGTGCCGGGGGCCATCGCCAGCCTCGGCGCCGCGCCCGTCTTCGTCGAAAGCACCGCGGATCTGGTGATCGACCTCGACGATCTCGCGGCGAAGGCCGGGCAGGCCCGCGTGCTGCTGCTCAGCCATATGCGTGGCCATATCTGCGACATGGAGGCCCTGATGGACCTGGCCCGCCATCACGGGCTGAGCGTGATCGAGGATTGTGCCCATACGATGGGGGCCGCCTGGGCGGGCACGCCCTCGGGGCGGCACGGGGTGATCGGCTGCTACTCCACGCAGACCACAAACACCTCAACGCGGGCGAGGGCGGCCTGATCGTGTCGGATGACGCGGCGCTGATGGCGCGGATGATCCTGCAATCGGGCAGCTACATGCTTTACCCGCGCCACCGCGCCGCGCCGCCGCCCGAGGCGTTCGAGACGCTGAAATGGACGGTGCCCAACATCTCGGGGCGGATGGACAATCTGCGCGCGGCCATCCTGCGCCCGCAGCTTGCCGACCTGCCGCGCCGGATCGAACGCTGGAACACGCTGTATCGCAGCTTCGAGGCGGCCCTCGCCGGCGCCCCCGGCCTCCGCCTCGTCACCCGGCCGCAGGCCGAGGCCTATGTCGGCTCCTCGTTCCAGTTCCGCCTGCCCGATACCCCGGCCGCGGCCATTCCCGATTTCGTCGCGCGCTGCGCCGCCCGCGGGGTCGAGCTCAAATGGTTCGGCGCGCCCGAACCACAGGCCTTCACCTCGCGCCATGACAGCTGGCGCTACGCGCCCCCGCAATCGCTGCCGCAAACCGACCGCGTCCTCGCGGGCCTTCTCGACATGCGCCTGCCACTCACCTTCTCGACCGAAGACTGCGCGCTCATCGCCCGCATCATCGGGGAAGAACTGTCGCGGACCGCGCGCTAAGCCCCTTCATCTTCGCCCAAATATCCCGGGGGTCCGGGGGCGGCGCCCCCGGCTTTACCGGCATGTCCTACGGCGCCCCGTCGTAAAGCGGCACGGTCGAGATCGCCATCTTCGCCGATCCCTGGCTCAATTCGTTGGCATGGGTCAGATAGATCAGCGTCTGCGTGCCCTCGTCGAAGATCCGCGTCACGCGCAGCGACTTGAACACCAGCGAGCGGCCCTCGGAAAACACCGTCTCGCCCTTCGGTCCCCGCACAATATCGCCCAGCACCACCGGCCCGGTCTGCCGGCACGAGATCGCCCCGTTCGAGGGGTCCTCGAACCAGTTTCCCTGGCTCAGCCGGTCGATGACCGAGCGGCTGAAATAGGCGACATGGCAGGTCACACCGCCGACCTTCGGATCGGGAATCGCCTCGATGACGATATCGTTTCCGATCCAGTCCACCCCGACCCGGCCAACCTCCTGCGCCGCGGCGGGCAGGGTGAATGCGATCAGGGTCGCGGTCAGGAACATGCGCATGGGGAATCCTCCAAAGAAATTTTGCCCAGCATGCACCATCCCGCCCGCCACATACAGACCAAGCCTGCCGCCCCCCCCAATCACAAGGCTTGACGCGACTCGCTTCCCGTGGGCATAAATGAACAAGCGTTCAATAACGGGGGGGGAGGAGACCCAATGTTCACCGCTTCGATGAGCTTCGACCTGGGCGAGGATGTGAACAGCCTGCGCGACATGGTGCATCGTTGGGCGCAAGAGCGCATCAAGCCGATCGCCGCCGAGGTTGACCAGGGCAATGTCTTTCCCGCAGAGCTGTGGCGCGAGATGGGCGAGTTGGGCCTGCTCGGTATCACCGTGTCCGAGGAATATGGCGGGGCGGGCATGGGGTATTTGGCCCATGTCATCGCTACCGAGGAAATCGCGCGGGCCTCGGCCTCGGTCTCGCTGTCCTACGGGGCGCATTCGAACCTTTGCGTGAACCAGCTCAAGATCAATGGTTCGGACGAGCAGAAGCGGAAATACCTGCCCGGCCTGATCTCGGGTGAGAAGGTCGGCGCCCTTGCCATGAGCGAAAGCGGCGCGGGCTCGGACGTGGTGGGGATGAAGCTGCGCGCCGAAAAGCGCAACGGCTACTATGTCCTCAACGGCCACAAATACTGGATCACCAACGGCCCGGATGCCGACACGCTGGTGGTCTATGCCAAGACCGACCCCGAGGCGGGATCGAAGGGCATCACCGCCTTCATCGTCGAGCGCGACTTCAAGGGCTTCTCCACCAGCCCGCATTTCGACAAGATGGGCATGCGCGGCTCGAACACGGGCCAGCTTTTCTTCGAGAATTGCGAGGTGCCCTTCGAGAACGTCCTGGGGGCCGAGGGCAAGGGCGTGCGCGTGCTGATGTCGGGCCTCGATTACGAGCGTGTCGTGCTGTCGGGTATCGGCACCGGCATCATGGCGGCCTGCCTCGACGAGGTCGTGCCCTATGCGAAAGAGCGCCAGCAGTTCGGCCAGCCGATCGGGAACTTCCAGCTGATGCAGGCCAAGATCGCCGACATGTATGTGGCGATGAACACCGCGCGTTCCTACACCTACGAGGTGGCGAAGGCCTGCGACAAGGGGCAGGTCACGCGCCAAGATGCGGCGGCGACGGTGCTCTATGCCTCCGAACAGGCCATGGTGCAGGCGCATCAGGCGGTGCAGGCGCTTGGCGGGGCGGGGTTCCTCAACGACTCGGTCGTCAGCCGGCTGTTCCGCGACGCCAAGCTGATGGAGATCGGCGCCGGCACGTCCGAGATCCGGCGCATGCTGGTGGGCCGCGAATTGCTGGCGCAGGGATGAGCGGCGGGCATGAAAAAGGGCGCGGCGAGGGTCCGCGCCCTTTCCCGGCGTTCGTCGCGGTGGCCGCGTCAGAACTTCATGACGTAGGACACACCAGCGACCAGCGGGTCGATTTCGACCTCGCCGATCTTCACGCCGTTCAGGTTCACGTCGGCGTCGATGTCGATGTAGCGCAGGTCCATGCGCAGGGCGCTCTTGGCGCTCAGCGCGTAGTCGAAGCCAACATGCGCGGCCAGGCCGAAGCTGTCGTCGATTTCCAGTTCGCCAAGCGGCGAGCGGTCTTCAAAGAAGGTGGTGTAGTTCAGGCCCAGCCCGACGAACGGCGTCAGCGGACCGCCGGTCGGGATGTGGTAGTTGATCGAGATGGTCGGCGGCAGGTGCTTGGTCTCGCCGATACGCGCGCCAGCGATGTTGATGTCATGCTTGAAGGGCAGCGCGCCAAGAACCTCGATACCGATATTGTCGCGGATGAAATATTCGAACGTAATGGTCGGGCGGGTGTTGGTGCCGATCGTCGTCGCGCCGCCGGCAACGGTGCCGTTGTCGGATTTTGGGTCGACATAACCCAGACCGAAACCAAGCGTCATGTCTCCGGCCGATTGGGCGAAGGCGGGTGCGGCAAGGGCGGTGAAGGCCAGCAGGGCAAGGGATACGGTTTTCATGTCATTTCTCGCTGTTGTAACGCGCCGCGACACTGCGCCCGGACAGGCGCGCCATCTTTGACCTGAATCAATATGGTCATATTTGGGTGTGCGACATTCTGACACGGACGCAAAAGTGTAAGGCATTGGAAAGAAACGGAAAGATGCTTATAAAATCGCAAATCCTTCCTGCGTCGGAAAGCTATCGTGCAAATAGTGCGGCGCATTTCGACATGCTGTCCACCATCGGGCAGGCGGCCGTCGCGGCCGCCGCCGGGGGCGGAGCCGAGGCGACCGCGCGCCATGTCGCACGGGGCAAGATGGCCCCGCGCGAGCGGGTGGCGGGGCTGCTCGATCCGGGCTCGCCCTTCCTGGAGATCGGCGCTACGGCGGCGCATGGCATGTACGACGGCGCCGCGCCCTGCGCGGGCGTGATCGCGGGGATCGGCCGGGTCATGGGCCAGGAGGTGATGGTCATCGCCAACGACGCCACCGTGAAGGGCGGCACCTATTACCCGATGACGGTAAAAAAGCACCTGCGTGCGCAGGAGATCGCCGAGGAATGCGCGCTGCCCTGCGTCTACCTGGTCGACAGCGGCGGCGCCAACCTGCCCAATCAGGACGAGGTCTTCCCCGACCGCGACCATTTCGGCCGCATCTTCTACAACCAGG
>CALMEG010000198.1 GCA_937863185.1 uncultured Paracoccaceae bacterium
AGATGGCCGATCTGATCCTTGTGAACAAGGCCGATGGAGAGCTGAAGCCGGCGGCGATGCGCACCGTGGCCGACTACGCTGGTGCGCTGCGCCTGCTGCGCAAGCGCCCGCAGGACCCCGCGGGGTTTCCCAAGGCGATGCCGGTCTCGGCGCTGGAAGAGGCGGGGGTGAAAACAGCCTGGGGCGGGATGCCGACCCTTGTGCAATGGCGCCGCGACCATGGTCATTTCGCCACGCGCCGCGCCGAACAGGCCCGCCACTGGTTCGAGGCCGAGGTGCGCGAAGGGCTTCTGGCTCGGCTGAGCGCCGATCCGCAGATCCGCGCGCACATGGAGGGGCTGGGACGGGCCGTTGCCGCCGGGCAGGCCGCGCCCGCTGCTGCTGCGGCCGAAATGTTGGCACTGCTGAAGGGCTAGGTCCGCTTCGGACCTGGGCTTTTTGCGGGGCGATTTCGCGCAATGAATCGCTTGACGGCGCGCCGCTTTGCCCTTATCCCCCGCGAACGGATTTCCGGGCGCTGCCATCCGCGGCGCCTGTTGTTGTTAGGAATAGACGGGCATACTGCCCCGAGGAAACGAAGGATTGATGCCATGTCGCGCGTCTGCGAACTGACCGGCAAGGGCCCGATCACGGGCAACAACGTGAGCCACGCGAACAACAAGTCGCGTCGCCGCTTCCTGCCCAACCTCAACGATGTGACCCTGATCTCGGACGTTCTGGGCCAGTCGTTCAAGCTGCGCATCTCGGCTGCCGGGCTGCGCTCGGTCGATCACCGTGGCGGTCTTGACGCCTTCCTGGCGAAAGCCAAGGACGAGGATCTGTCGGCCAACGCGCTGAAGATCAAGAAGGCCATCGCCAAGGCGCAGGCTGCCGCCTGATCCCAGCCCCCGGCTGGTGACGGTATCGCATTGCCCCGCTTTCGGCGGGGCTTTTGCATTTTGACGCACCCCTGCGTCGAATGGATGGCTTCCCATGGGGCCAGCGGCGGTATATCCCATGGATATGATACGGACTCTGGCCCGCATATCCGCCGCGATCCTTCTGGCGGCGATCCTTGCGGCGACAAGCCTGAGCATGGCTGTCGCGCGCGGCCAGACCCGCATTGCCGGCGAGATCGTGATCTGCACCGGCTACGGGATCGCCACGATCGCGGTTGATGTAAACGGCAATCCGATCGGACCGGCTCATATCTGTCCCGACATGGTGCTTGGCCTGATGGCCGCGCTGGATGCCGCGCCGCCCGTCCTCATGCGTCCCGAGGGCGATGTGCGGCGTGTGGATGCGCCTGAGCCGAGGGGGGGCACCTCGCATGCGGTGCCGCATGCACGGGCGCGCGGACCGCCTGTCCTGGCCTGACCCTTCGTTTCTTCCAATCAGCTCAGTCAAGGAGATGGGTATGTCCCCGCTCAAGTCACTTCTGGCCGCAACCGCGGTCTTCATCGCCCTTCCCGCTTTTGCCGACGGTATCGAGATCAACGATGCCTATGCCCGCGTCTCGACGGCCATGTCGAAATCGGGCGCGGCCTTCATGGTCATCGCCAATTCCTCCGGGGCGGATGACCGTCTGGTCTCGGTCGCCTCGGATGTCGCCGACCGGGTCGAGCTGCACACCCACAAAGCCGGCGCCGACGGTGTCATGCAGATGGTCGAGGTCCCCGAGGGCTTTGCCGTTCCCGCAGGAGGGCAGCATGTGCTGCAACGCGGGGGCGACCATGTGATGTTCATGGGGCTGCACCGGTCGCTTGCCCAAGGCGATGTCGTCACGGTGACCCTGACCTTCGAGAATGCCGGCGATGTCGTGCTCGACATTCCCGTCGACCTGACCCGCGCCGAGGCGCCGATGCAGATGATGCATGGCGGTCACGGCAACATGCCCGCCCCGTCGAACTAAGCGGTCCGGCAAGGGCCGGCGCCGGGCGGAAGGATATGCCGCCCGGCGCCGCAGATCGGCCCGATTGCCCGCGCCCGTCGCGGCATGACGGCAAGGGCGGCGGATCAGGAATCCTCAAGCATCTGCGAAACCCAGTCCGGCACCACCCGGCTTGCCGGGCCGTGGCGCGCCGCGTCGAAGCTGCGCGCCCCGGCCGAGGGTTCGAGATTGAGTTCAAGCGTGCGCACCCCCGCCCGCGCGGCATCCTGCACGAAGGCGGCGGCGGGATAGACCTGCCCCGACGTGCCGATCGAGACGAACAGGTCGGCCGCGCGCAGCGCCTGCCAGATTTCGTCCATCCGGTAGGGCATTTCCCCGAACCACACGATATCGGGCCGCGTCGCGCGGGCGTTGCAAGCCGGGCAGGGATCGGCCGGGGCCATAGCGGCGGGGGCGGGCCAGCGGTGCCCGCAGGCCACGCATAGCGCCCCGGCAAGGCTGCCATGCATGTGGATCACGTTTTGCGATCCGGCGCGTTCGTGCAGATCGTCGACATTCTGGGTGACGAGCAGCACCTGATACCGCCCCGCGGCCTCAAGCGTGGCCAGGGCGGCATGCGCGGCATTGGGCCGCGCCCCGGCGGCATTGGCGCGGCGCAGGTTGTAGAACTGATGCACCAGCGCGGGGTCGCGGGCGAAGGCCTCGGGGGTGGCGACATCCTCGACCCGGTGGCCTTCCCACAATCCGCCGGCGTCGCGGAAGGTCCGCAGCCCGCTTTCGGCGGAAATTCCGGCACCCGTCAGTATTACGATCTTTTCCATTGCCGCCTCCTGCCCTAGCCTTGGGACATGCGCATCCTTTTTCTCTGTCTTGGAAATATCTGCCGCTCGCCCACGGCGGAAGCGGTTTTCCGCGATGTCGCCGCCCGCGCGGGCCTGATGGTCGAGGTCGACAGCGCCGGAACCGGGGACTGGCATGTTGGAGAGCCGCCCTATGGCCCGATGCAGCAGGCGGCGCTTGCGCGCGGGTATGACCTGTCGCGGCTGCGGGCGCGTCAGCTGAGCGTGCGGGATTTCCACGCATTCGACCTGATCCTGGCGATGGACGCAAAGAACCTTCGGGACGCCCGCCGCCTGGCCCGCCCCGATGCGCGGGCAGAGCTGCGCCTGTTTCTGGACGAGCAGCTGCCGGGCGCCTCCGCGATGGATGTGCCCGACCCCCTACTATCCCCGCGATTTCGATGGCTGCATCACGCTGATCGAACAGGGCGCGATGCGGCTTCTTGTGGCGCTTCAGCCGCCGCAATAGGCCTCGGCCGTGACGGCAAAGTTCTTGTAGCGCTGCCAGAAGGCCTCGTCGCTGGAGCGGCTGGACTGGCGCACGTCCTGCGCCTTGTGCGGATCCTTGAAGAAGGCCGCCGCCTTGCGCTGGTCGGTGCGGCTCAGCGTCATGTCGGCGACTTGCTGGATGCAGCCGCACAGCGCGCGGTTGCCATTGGCGCGCCCGCCTTTCAGGCAGGCCTTGTCGATTGCTCCGGCGGTCGCGGGCAGGGCGCCCACGGTCATCACTGCCGCCGTCAGAAGAAGTGCTTTCATTGCTCGTGCCTCGTCGTGTTGTGCGGATTGGTCTCCGCAGCTTGTGCCCCTTGCGGCGTATCCTAGCGTGACGGCGGCATTTTTTCAATGAAATGCAGGGCGGCGCGACGTTTCGGCCCCTTGGGCGGGGCGCCCCACTACCCTTTGCGGCAGGCGCACGCCCCGGACCCCAATATGGGGTCAGTCGAGGGGCGTGGCCTCGTATCCTGCGGATTTCAGCGCAGCCAGCACGGTGGCCAGCGGCAGGCCGGAAACCTCGATCTCGCGGCTTTCCATGTCGAAATCGGCCTTCGCGCCAACCGCGGCAAGCGCAGATTCGATGGCCGCCTTGCAATGGCCGCACGACATTTCGGGAACGGAAAGGATCATGTCCTGACTCCTTTGTGGGATCGGCCCGATCATTCGCGCATCGCCCGGCGCAGGTCAATGCCCGCGGGGGCCATCAATCCCCCTTCCCGGTGCTTCTGAGTCACGCTATATGCCGCGCATGACCCAGCTTGACCTCATCCGCAATTTCTCGATCGTGGCCCATATCGACCACGGCAAATCCACGCTTGCCGACCGGCTTATCCAGATGACCGGCACGGTGGCCGAGCGCGACATGAAGGCGCAGATGCTCGACAGCATGGATATCGAGCGCGAGCGGGGCATCACGATCAAGGCCAACACGGTGCGGATCGAATATCCGGCGAAGGACGGGCAGACCTATGTGCTGAACCTGATCGACACGCCCGGCCATGTCGACTTCGCCTATGAGGTCAGCCGAAGCATGCGCGCGGTCGAGGGGTCCTTGCTGGTGGTCGACGCGTCCCAGGGGGTCGAGGCGCAGACGCTGGCCAATGTCTATCAGGCGATCGACGCCAATCACGAGATCGTGCCGGTGCTGAACAAGATCGACCTGCCCGCCGCGGACCCGGCCGCGGTCAAGGAAAACATCGAGGATGTGATCGGCATCGACGCCTCGGACGCGATCCCGATCTCGGCCAAGACCGGCCTCGGCATTCCGGATGTGCTTGAGGCGATCGTGAAACGCCTGCCCCCGCCCAAGGGGGAACGCGACGCGCCCTTGAAGGCCATGCTGGTCGACAGCTGGTATGACAGCTATCTGGGCGTCGTCGTCATGATCCGCGTCATGGACGGGGTCATCCGCAAGGGCGACCGCATCAAGATGATGCAGACCGGCGCGGTCTACGGCATCGACAAGCTGGCGGTGCTGAAGCCCAAGATGATCGACATCGCCGAGCTTGGCCCCGGCGAGATCGGCGTGTTCACCGCTTCTATCAAGCAGGTGCGCGATACCCGCGTGGGCGACACCATCACGCATGAGAAGAAACCCTGCGCCACGCCGCTTGCCGGGTTCAAGCCCGCCCAGCCGGTGGTGTTCTGCGGCCTTTTCCCGGTGGATGCCAACGATTTCGAGGCGCTGCGCGACGCTATCGAAAAGCTTGCGCTGAACGACGCGAGCTTCAGCTACGAGATGGAAACCTCGGCCGCGCTTGGCTTTGGCTTCCGCTGCGGCTTCCTGGGTCTTCTGCACCTCGAGGTCGTGCGCGACCGGCTGGAACGCGAATATGACCTTGACCTGATCACCACCGCGCCAAGCGTGGTGTTCAAGCTGCATATGAAGGATGGTGAGGTGCGCGACCTGCACAACCCCGCCGACATGCCCGACCTGACCTATGTCGACCATATCGAAGAGCCGCGCATCAAGGCCACGATCATGGTGCCTGACGACTATTTGGGCGATGTGCTGAAGCTGTGCCAGGACCGCCGCGGCATCCAGATGGACCTGACCTATGCGGGCAGCCGCGCGATGGTGGTCTATGACCTGCCGCTGGCCGAGGTGGTGTTCGATTTCTACGACCGGCTGAAATCGGTCACCAAGGGCTATGCCAGCTTCGATTACCAGATCTCGGGCTACCGCGAGGATTACCTGGTGAAGATGTCGATCCTTGTGAACGACGAGCCGGTGGATGCGCTCTCGATCATGGTGCACCGTGAACGCGCCGAATCGCGCGGCCGGGCGATGGTGGAAAAGCTCAAGGAACTGATCCCGCGGCACATGTTCAAGATCCCGATCCAGGCCGCGATCGGCGGGCGCGTGATCGCGCGCGAAACGCTGAGCGCGATGCGCAAGGACGTGACCGCGAAATGCTATGGCGGGGACGCGACGCGCAAGAAGAAGCTTCTGGAAAAGCAGAAGGCCGGCAAGAAGAAGATGCGCCAGTTCGGCAAGGTGGAAATCCCGCAACAGGCCTTCATCTCGGCGCTGAAGATGGACAACTGATCGCGGCGCGGACGAAAAGAACGAAACGGCCTGGCATTGCCGGGCCGTTGTTCATTTGGCGCACGCGTCGGAGACCTGGAGGCGGGTACCGGACCCGCTACCATTTTTCTAAGCCACTGGAAGGCTTGAATAATCGAGTGCGAGGTTTCGTTGTGTGTCGCACTTCGTGTCACACTTATGCTGTCTGAGTTGTGTTACTGTCAACTGTTCGTGCCACTCTGCGGCGGCCTTAGACGGGCTGGACCGCCTTCCCCTGTGCCTCTCAAACCCGCAGTGCGACAAGGGGTGCCCTGCATGTCTCACCGGGGGGTATGGGGGAAGTTGCCGCG
>CALMEG010000199.1 GCA_937863185.1 uncultured Paracoccaceae bacterium
TCTTTATTTCGGTAACAGGATTTCAAGGAGAGCAATTCAAATGGGGGAATCATGTCCAAAGTAGCACTCGTCACCGGCGGTTCGCGCGGGATCGGCGCCGCAATTTCCGTGGCCCTGAAGAACGCCGGCTACACCGTCGCCGCGAATTATGCCGGCAATGACGAAGCGGCGAAGAAATTCACCGACGAGACGGGTATTGCGACCTATAAATGGTCGGTCGCCGATTACGATGCCTGCGCGGAAGGGATCAGGAAGGTCGAGGCCGACCTCGGCCCGGTTGCCGTTCTGGTGAACAACGCCGGCATCACGCGCGATTCGATGTTCCACAAGATGACCGCCCAGCAGTGGAAGGAAGTCATCGACACCAACCTGACGGGCCTGTTCAACATGACCCATCCGGTCTGGTCGGGCATGCGTGACCGCAAGTTCGGGCGCGTCATCAACATCTCGTCGATCAACGGACAGAAGGGTCAGGCCGGTCAGGCGAACTATTCCGCGGCCAAGGCGGGGGATCTTGGCTTCACCAAGGCGCTTGCGCAGGAAGGCGCGCGCGCGGGCATCACCGTGAACGCGATCTGCCCCGGCTATATCGGCACTGAGATGGTGCGCGCCATCGACGAGAAGGTCCTGAACGAGCGGATCATCCCGCAGATCCCGGTCGGCCGCCTTGGCGAACCCGAAGAGATCGCCCGCTGCGTGGTGTTCCTTGCCGGCGACGATGCCGGTTTCATCACCGGCTCCACGATCTCTGCGAATGGCGGGCAGTTCTTCGTCTGAATGCCCTTGCATTTCCCCGGAAAGGCCCGCTATCTGCGGGCCTTTCCCTTTTGGTGTCCCCATGAGCAAGAACCGCGCCACCCTGACCGGCTTTGCCGCCATCCTGATGTGGGCGCTTCTGGCGCTCTTCACGGTCGGCGCGTCCGAGGTTCCGCCACTATTGCTGAACGCGGCCTGTTTCGCCATCGGCGGCACTATCGGCCTGATCTGGATCGGGGCAAGCGGCGGTTTCGCCGCGCTGCGCCATGTGCCGCTGGCCGTCTACGGCTTTGGCACGGCGGCGCTGTTCGGCTATCACCTGCTCTACTTCTCGGCGCTGCGGCTTGCGCCCGCCGCCGAGGCCAGCCTGATCGCCTATCTCTGGCCGCTGCTGATCGTGATCTTTTCGGGGTTCCTGCCGGGGGAACGGCTGACACGCACCCATGTCCTTGGCGCGCTGGTGGCCTTTGCCGGCGCAGCGCTGATCGTCGCGGGGAACGGCCTGGGGCTTTCGGCGGCGGCATTGCCCGGATACGGGCTGGCGCTTCTGTGCGCGCTGACATGGTCGGGCTATTCGCTGATCTCGCGCAGGCTGGGGGCCGTTCCGACCGCGGCGGTCGCGGTGTTCTGCATCGCAAGCGCGGTGCTTTCGGCCCTTGCGCATCTGATGCTGGAGGAAACCGTCTGGCCGGGCACCGCACGGGGATGGCTTTCGGTGCTGGCGCTCGGGCTCGGGCCGGTGGGCCTTGCTTTCTACACCTGGGATGTCGGGGTAAAGCGCGGGGACATCCAGCTTCTCGGCACCGCCTCTTATGCGGCCCCGCTTCTGTCCACGCTTGTCCTTGTGGCCACCGGGGTTGCCGCCGCCAGCCTCAAGCTGGTGCTGGCAGCGGCGTTGATAACCACAGGCGCCTTGCTGGCCGCATGGGCCAGCCGGTCGCGTTGAATTCAGGGGAATCCTGTTCTGCTTGCGCGGCCCTATTGGGACAGGCGCGCGATCTCTTCCTTGATCTTGAGTTTCTGCTTCTTCATATCCGCGATCTGAAGGTCATCGAAGCTGGGGCTGCGCTGAGCGCGCTCAACCGCCTCTGACAGAGCCTCATGCTTCTTGCGAAGTTCGGTAAGGTGCGAACTAAGCGACATGGCAGTCTCCTCTGATGTTTCCACATCCCGATCCCACCACAAGTTCCGAGTCGTGTCACGCAGTTGTCGTCAAGATGCGGCAGGATTTCGCATTCGGCCGCGAATTCCCGCGAAACCGTTAACGCCTGATCGGCAGGGCACCGCCATCGCGCAGGATCGCCCGTGCCTCGGGGGCCAGATCCTCGCCATCGAAACCGTGCGACGGGGCGGCATGAAGAACGAAGGGCGCGAGCAGCCGGAACGCGCCGCGCGCGCCCTTGCGGGCCTGCACGACAACCCGGCCCGCCGCGCGCGCATGGCGCGGCGCGATCGGCAAAACCGTGATGTCACCCGCCCGCCCTGCCAGTGGCGCAAGCACGTCGGGGAGGCGTTCGGCCGTCTGGATCAGGGTCAGAAGCCCGCCGGGCCGCAACCGCCGAAGCCCCGCATCCAGCCAGCCCGCAAGCGGGGTCTCTTCGCGCTGCGCGGTCTCGCGCCCCGGATCGCGCGCGGCGGTTCCGCTTTGCGCGGAGAAATAGGGCGGGTTCGCAATCACATGATCGAAGCTTTGCGCGCGCAGCCCCGCGGGAGCGGCCGCCAGATCCCCCTCGATCACCGTCAGGGCGATGCCGTTCCGTTCCGCATTGCGCCGCGCAAGGCCGGCATAGGCGGGTTGCAACTCCAGCCCGGTCAGGGCGATACCGGGCACCCGGTGGCCCAGACACAGGCTGGCGACCCCGGCCCCGCAGCCAAGTTCAAGAACCCCCTGCCCCGCCACCGCCGGACAGGCCGCCGCAAGCAGGACCGGGTCCATCGCCGCGCGATAGCCCGCGCGCGGTTGCCAGATCCGCAACCGCCCGCCCAGAAAGCCGTCCTCGCTCAGATCCGCGTCGGCAAACATCACCCGGCCCGGATATCGTTGTCGCGCAGCACCGCCTGCGCCAGGAACAGATCCTGGTCGCGCACCATGATCCGGCGCGGCAATATGCCAATGCTTCCTTCAAGCACGCTCATGTGGACGTCCATCTGAAAGGCCGTTATACCCTCGCCCTCAAGAAGGGCTGTTGCCAGGGCAAGCGTTACCGGGTCCGTGCTGCGCAAAAGTTCTTTCATGGTCCCAGACTTACGGGCTATGTCAGGCCCTGTCGAGCCAGGGATCCGAGGGGAAGGGAAGCATGATGAGCCTCGATGACAAGGCCAGTAAACCGCATGACCGGCTTGCCGCGGCCCTTGCCGTGGATATGGAGGCCGTCAATACACTGATCCGCGACCGGATGGCCAGCGAACATGCCCCGCGCATCCCCGAGGTCACCGCCCATCTGGTCGAGGCCGGCGGCAAGCGCCTGCGCCCGATGCTGACCCTGGCCGCAGCCCGGCTTTGCGGCTATGGCGGGCCCTATCACGTTCATCTTGCCGCGACGGTCGAATTCATTCACACGGCCACGCTGCTGCATGACGACGTGGTCGACGAAAGCCAGCAGCGCCGCGGCCGCCCGACGGCGAACCTCTTGTGGGACAACAAGTCCAGCGTGCTTGTGGGCGACTATCTTTTCGCGCGCAGCTTCCAGCTGATGACCGAAACCGGCAACATGCGGGTTCTGGGCATCCTGTCCAATGCCTCGGCCGTGATCGCCGAGGGCGAGGTTCTGCAACTGACCGCCGCGCAGGATCTGGCCACCGACGAGGGCGTCTACCTCAAGGTCATTCGCGGCAAGACGGCGGCGCTTTTCTCGGCCGCGACCGAGGTGGGCGGGGTGATCGCCGCCGCGCCCGAGGATCAGGTGCGCGCATTGTTCGAATATGGCGACGCGCTTGGCATCGCGTTCCAGATGGTGGACGACCTGCTGGATTACACCGGCACGGCCGGCGTGATCGGCAAGAATGTCGGTGACGATTTCCGCGAACGCAAGCTCACGCTGCCCGTAATCAAGGCCGTGGCCATGGCCAATGCCGAAGAGCGCGCCTTCTGGAGCCGCACCATCGAGAAGGGCGATCAGCAGGACGGGGATCTGGAGCAGGCCCTTGCCCTGATGCAGACCCATGGCACGCTTGAGGCCACCCGTGCCGAGGCCGTGGCCTGGGCCGCAAAGGCCCGCGCAGCCCTTGCCCGCCTGCCCGATCATCCGCTGCGCGCGATGCTCGACGATCTGGCCGATTACGTCGTCGCCCGCATCCGCTAAGGCCTACCCCGCGCGCGGGCGCGCCAACGCGCCCTGATCGCCCAGATCGCCCGCGGCAACCCACCAATCCCCATGCGCCGCGCGCAGCCGCCTGGCGGCGGCCTCGGCCTCGGCGCGGGTGGCGAACAGCCCGAAACAGGTGGCGCCAGAACCCGACATGCGCGCCAGGCGGCATGCCGCTTCGCCGCGCATTGCACTCAGCACCTCCCCGATCACCGGCGCGACCGACAGCGCGGGGGCCTCGAGGTCGTTGCGTTGCATCGCAAGCCAGTCGATCAGCGCCCCGGCCGCGCCGAACTGCGGCAGATCCGCCGGCATCGGCGGATTGTCCCGCCGGGCAAGCGCGCGAAAGACCGCAGGGGTCGAAACCTCGGCCCGCGGGTTGACCAGCACCGCGGGCAGGGCCGGAAGCGCCACGGGCGCGATCCGTTCGCCGATACCACACACGCGGGCCGGGCGGCATTCAAGGCACATCGGCACATCGGCCCCAAGGCTCAGCATCGCGCCCTCAAGCCACTCGGGCCGGTCGACCCGCCAAAGCCGCAGCAGGCCGCGCACCGCCGCCGCCGCATCGGCAGACCCGCCGCCGATCCCCGAGGCCGCCGGCAAGTGCTTGTCCAGCCACAGCGCCGCGCCCGGCACCGGCCCCAGCCGCTCGATCAGCAGCGACGCGGCCTTCATCACAAGGTTGCGCCCGTCCTCGGGGACGCCGGCCGCCTCGGGGCCGGTCACGCGCAGCCCCATCTCGGGCGCGGGCGCAAGATGCAGAAGATCGGCCACGGGCGCAAAGGCCACCAGGGAATCCAGCAGGTGATAGCCATCGGCGCGCTGCCCGATGACATGCAGCGTCAGATTGACCTTGGCCGGGGCTGCGACCTCAATTCCCGGCATTCACCGTTGCCTTCAGCGGCGGCGCCCCCTCTTCGGCCAGCACCGCATCGAGGCCGACCTCGAGCTTGCGGCGCACCCGGTCCATGTCCAGGTCTTCGCCCGGCCCGAAGGAAAGCGCGCGCTTCCACTGGAACTCGGCCTCGCGCTTGCGCCCGACCGCCCAGTAGACATCGCCCAGATGGTCGTTCACCAGCGGGTCGATCGCCATCAGCTCGACCGCGCGCTCCATCTGCACCACCGCCTCGTCATAACGGCCAAGCCGGTAGAGAACCCAGCCGAGACTGTCGATGATATAGCCATCCTCGGGGCGCGCGGCGACCGCACGCTCGATCATCGACAGGGCTTCTTCAAGGTTTTCCTGCTTCTCGACATAGGAATAGCCAAGGTAGTTCAGCACCTGCGGCTGCTCGGGGCTCAGTTCCAGCGCCTTGCGGAAACCGGCCTCGGCCTTGTCCCAATCGCCCGAGCGTTCCTGCGCGATGGCACGTGCATACCATACGAACCAGTGCTCGGGCTGGGGATCGCCAAAACGCGCGACTGCCTTGTCATAGGCCGCGGCCGCATCGTCATAACGCTCTTCGCGCCGATAGGTGTCGCCAAGCGAAATCCAGATGCCCGCAAGATCGGGATGCGAGCGGGACAGCTGTTCCAGCACCTCGATCGCCGCATCCGAACGCCCCGACGCCATCAGCGCCTCGGCCCGGCCCAGTTCGGCCGCATGGAAGGACGGGTGGTCGCGCGGGATGGTGGCATAGGCCTCCGTGGCCAGGGCATATTGGCGCTGCTGCTCCAGCATGGCGGCGACAAGCATCACGGCATCGACATGATCCGGGCGCAGATATTGTGCCAGCCGCGCATGGATAAGGGTGAACGTATCCGGCGTTTCGCCGCTCAGCGCGCTTGCCACCGTGAAGAAGGTCTCGGAGAACCCCTCACGCGCCGAGGTCACGACCGAGAAGGGCACCGCCTCGCCAGCCTGAAGCGCATCGCGCATCGCAGCCATTTCGGGATCGAGATCGCTGCCGAAGGCCTGCTCCATCAGCGCGATGGCATCGGCGTTACGCTCCAGTTGGCTCAGCACCTGAGCGTGGGCCTGCACCCCGCGCCGGGTTCGGTGCAGCCCTTCGGCCTCAGGGGCGGCGAAGATCGCATCCGCGCCCTCGTAATCCCCCACCATCGCGAGGGCCAGCGCCTTGTGATACAGCCCGAACACCGCGATGCCGCGTTCGGCCGCAAGTTTGTCGAACGCCTCCGTCGCATCGGACATCTGCCCCTGCCCGGCCAGGGCCCAGGCCCGCGCAAGCCCCCCGATCAGGGGCCCCGTATTGCCCCCCCCGTCCAGCCGGGACAGCAGGGCAGTGTAATCACCGGCCACCACATCGACCGCCAGCTGCGTCAGCGCCGCGGTCTGCGAGCCTTCCGCCCCCTGATCCATCGCCTGCGCAACCGACTGCGCGCGATCCATATCGCCAAGCGCGAGATACGAGATCAGCGCGGATTCCTGCAACAAGGCATCCGACGGATCGGACAGAAGCGCGCGCGCGTAATATTCCGACGCCGCCGCATAATCGCTTTCGGCGCTTGCCACGCGGGCGGCAAGATAGGGGCCCGCCAGATCGGCATGGGCAACCGGCGGCGCGGCGGGAACAAGCGCCAGCACCAGGCAAAGCGCACGAAGCGGCAGGGGCAAAGAGGTCAAGGACGGGCTTCCTTCAATCGCTTGCGCAGAAGGTAGCCGCCCGGACGGGCCAAGGCAATGCGAAGGGCGCCCGATGGCGCCCCTTCGGCCCGCTGCACACGCCGATGTTACGCCCCCCCTTTCACATATTTGGATAGTTCGGCCCGTCTCCGCCCTGTGGTGTGGTCCAGTCGATGTTCTGGCTGGGGTCCTTGATGTCGCAGGTCTTGCAGTGCACGCAGTTCTGGAAGTTGATCTGGAACCGCGGGCCCTCGTCGCCCTCGAGCACCTCGTAGACCCCGGCGGGGCAATAGCGTTGCGCGGGTTCGGCGGATTTGGGCAGGTTCACCGCGATCGGGAACGTCGCGTCCTTGAGGTGCCGATGGCAGGGCTGGC
>CALMEG010000200.1 GCA_937863185.1 uncultured Paracoccaceae bacterium
TCGTCTCCGCGTCGAGGCCCGAGAGCGGCTCGTCGAGCAGCAGGAGAACGGGGTCGGGCAGGGTCCCGCGGGCCAGCACGAGCTTCTGCCGCCTCCCCCTCGAGAAACCCGCGACAAGCGCGTGGGCGCGGGGGAGGGGGCCGTAGTTTTTTGGGCCGCTGTGGGGGGGCGGCCATCCGTTCCGGACCGCCGTTGCCGTGCGCGGACCCTCGGGGCTGCGCGCGCGGCTGGTCGACACGATCGTGCGGTTCCGCCCGCTTTCCAATGCCGATGTGAACGGCTATCTCGCCTCGGGCGAGTGGGCGGGCAAGGCCGGCGGCTATGCCATCCAGGGCCGGGCCGGGGCCTTCATCCCGTGGCTTCAGGGGTCTTTCTCGGCCGTGGTCGGATTGCCCCTTGCGGAAACCGTGACATTGCTGGGCGCATTCGGGATCGCCGCGAAGGAGGAAACCGCATGAAGGGGCGCACCGTCATCCTGGGCGAGATCGCGGGGCGCGAGGCCGCCGCGCTGATGCTTGACGGTCGGCTCGAGGATCTTTTGCTTGACACGTCCGAGGTCGTGGCCCTTGCCCCCGGTGCGATCTGCCGCGGCACGGTCGACCGGCAGATGAAGGGGCAGGGCGGCGTGTTCGTGCGCCTGCCGGGCGGTGAAAAGGGTTTCCTGCGCGAGGTGAAGGGCCTTTCTCCGGGCCAGTCCGTGATCTGCCAGGTTACCGGCGGGGCCGAGGCCGGCAAGGCGCTGCCGGTCAGCCTGCGCGTGTTGTTCAAGTCGCGCTACGCGATCGTGACGCCGGGGGCGCCGGGGCTCAACATCTCGCGCCGCATCCGGGACGAGGATCTGCGCGCCGAACTGGATGCGCTTGCGGCCGCGGCAATGGCGCAAAGCGCGATGGGGCTGATCCTGCGCTCGGCCTGCGAGGGGGCGGCGCCCGACGAGATTTCCGGCGATATCGGGGCGATGCGCGCCCTTGCCGAAGCGGTGATGGCCGATCTTTCGGGCGCGCCGGAGTTGCTGGTTGATGCCCCCGGTCCGCATGAAGAGGCCTGGCGCGACTGGGCCGATCCGGCGCCCGACGAGGTGATCGAGGGCGACATGTCCGCCCATGGCGTTCTTGAGGCGATCGACGCGCTTCTGGCGCCCGAGGTCGCGCTGCCGGGCGGCGGGCATATGCTGATCGAGCCGACCCGCGCGCTGATCGCGGTGGATGTGAATACCGGTGCCGACAGCTCTCCGGCGGGGGCGCTGAAGGTCAATATCGCCGCCGCGCGGGAATTGCCGCGCCAGCTGCGCCTGCGCGGGCTTGGCGGGCAGGTCACCGTCGATTTCGCACCCATGCCCAAGCGCGACCGCGCCACGCTGGAACAGCAGCTGCGCGTGGCCTTCAAGGGCGAGGCGGCCGAAACGAGCCTTGCCGGCTGGACCCCGCTTGGCAATTTCGAGCTTCAGCGCAAGCGCGACCGGGTTGCGCTGACTCAGGTGCTGGAGGGCCGCGGATGAGCTGTCCGATCTGCGGCAAGGCCTCCGATCCAAAATATCGCCCGTTCTGCTCGAAACGCTGTGCGGACGTGGATCTGGCGCGCTGGCTGAACAATTCCTACGTCATTTCGGGCGATATCGCCGAGGAAGAGGAGCGCGCTCCCGAGGGCGTCGAGGGCCGGGACGGCCCGCTGCACTAACGCGGCATATCGAACGCCGCCGCGATCCGGGCCGCCATGTCGGCGTCGCCGTCCTCGAGATGCAGGTTCGCCTCGATGCGCTCCAGAAGCGGCAACAGCTGTGCCACCGATTGCAGGCATTGCGCATCGTCCGGCAGGCTGCGGTCGATCCCACCCCTGATCTGCACCGACATCGCGTCGTCGAGCCGGTAGGTCAGGGTCTGCATAAAGACGCTGAACGTGCCGATGCCCCGAGGTCTCTCGACCGGCTCCTCGATCAGCAGCGCGCGCTGCTCGGGGTTCCGCATCAGCTTGCGCGCGTCGCGTTCGGCGTCCTTCGTCTGGACCAGGTCGATCGCGGTTGCGCTGAGACCGACCGTGACATGACAGGGCTCCCCGGTTTCCGAGATCGCCGGCACTTCGAAACCCGCCCGGGCGCAGGGCACGACGGGCAGGGTGGTGCAGGCGCCGCCGTTCGTCCCTCCCGCTGCGACGAGCGCCGTATAGAGCCGCTCGGACCGGCGCAGCTGGATCTCGCCGATCCGGGCGCGCAGGTCCTCGGCGCGGGGCTCGGCTTGCAGGCTCAGGGCCAGCGCCTCGCTCGGATGCGCCAGAACGCCCGCCATGAAGGCCTCGGTGACCGGCTCACCCTTGCGGCCATCGAGATTTTGCATTTCCAGTGTTGCCGATCCGTCGAAGATCGCCATCGCCCATGCGACGCTTATGGCCGTCTGCCACGCGCCGATCGTGCGGACGACCGCAGGGTAGGTCGCGGACTTGCGCGCGCTTTCGAACTCCGCGCGATCCCTCTTGGCCTCGAATGGGGTCAGCGTGGCCGTGACCACCATCCGTCCACGGGCCTCGCCGGTCGTGGGGGTGCAGTCCCAACCCCGGTCGGCATAAAGGTTGCTTAGCGCCTGGGCGGGATGGGTGCGGATCGTGCAATCGAACCCCGCCACGCCCAGCACAAGCGCATCGAGCGCCTGCTGCTGCGCGGTGAGGATGTCCAGCAATTCCTCGCGCAGGCCAAGCAACTCGGCATAATCGGTCGAGGCGTCCTGTGCATATGCGGCAGGGGCGGCGCAAAGCGCCAGAAGGATAGTAAACAAACGTAGCATTGAAATCTTCGGATCAATTCGCTGGTCGGGATAAAATCGAAATATGGCGGATTCAAGTTGGAGCCGGGGCGCACCAGAATTCCAGAGATCAGCCTAAAAACACTCTGGACAGCCCCACCACCCTCGTCTAGTAACCCTCCACCAACGCCGGTAAGGCCCGGTGCCCAGATAGCTCAGTTGGTAGAGCAGCGGATTGAAAATCCGCGTGTCGCTGGTTCGATTCCGGCTCTGGGCACCACTCAAATTTTTTCTCCTTACATATCAAGTGGTTAAGCGGCAAAATTGTCCCACCGTTTGCCATGGTCGGGAAAAGTGGGACACTTTTGTCTTACTTTTGTTCTCCTGACATGCGCTTCAGGGCGCTTTCGGCACGAGTCTTTTGGCGGGCGGCGCGGGTGTATCGCGTCACTTCTTTCGAGGTCCGGTGCCCGGTAATCGCCATGATTTCCTGTTCGGTACAGCCCAGTTCCGCAAGGCGGGCGGCGGCCGCCTTGCGCAGCCCGTGAACGGAGCACTGACTCAGCTTCGCCTCGTCGCACCACTTGCGGAAGCGATTGCCGAATCCGTTCGAGGTAAAGGGGCGGTTGAACGCCGTTTGAAGGAAGGTCAGGTCGCCGGTCGGGGTGGCGTCAATGATCTTTTGCAGTTCCGGGATCACCGGGATCTCCATCCGCACCGGGTTCGTGTTGCGGTTCTTGTGCTGAGTGAAGATCAGCCATCCGTCGCGGATATGCTGGCGCCCGAATAGAACCAGATCGGATCGGCGCTGCCCGGTGTATAGGGCGAGGGCCAAGGCAAGGCGGGCGGGGGCGCCCGCCGGGGGCCTTTCCCCGGAACCCACCGCCTCTGACCAACGCCCA
>CALMEG010000201.1 GCA_937863185.1 uncultured Paracoccaceae bacterium
TGTTCGACAAGATCCTGATCGCCAACCGGGGCGAGATCGCGCTGCGCGTGATCCGCGCCTGCCGCGAGATGGGGATTGCCTCGGTCGCCGTGCATTCCACCGCGGATTCGGATGCGATGCATGTGCGCATGGCCGATGAATCGGTCTGCATCGGCCCCAATGCCTCGGCCGACAGCTATCTTTCGGTGCCCGCCATCGTGGCCGCATGCGAGATTACCGGCGCGCAGGCGATCCATCCGGGCTATGGCTTCCTGTCCGAGAACGCGACCTTCGTGCAGGTGCTGGAGGATCACGGCATCACCTTCATCGGCCCGACCGCGGAACATATCCGCATCATGGGCGACAAGATCACCGCCAAGGAAACCGCCCGGAACCTTGGCATTCCGGTCGTGCCGGGATCGGATGGCGGGGTGCCCGACGTGGCAAGCGCCAGGAAGGTCGCCAAGGAGATCGGCTATCCGGTGATCATCAAGGCCACCGCCGGCGGCGGCGGGCGCGGCATGAAGGTCGCCAAGGACGAGGACGAGCTGGAAGTGGCCTTCCGCACGGCCCGCTCCGAGGCCAAGGCCGCGTTCGGCAATGACGAAGTCTATATCGAGAAATACCTGCAAAAACCGCGCCATATCGAGATTCAGGTGTTCGGCGACGGCAAGGGCCGCGCGGTCCATCTGGGCGAACGCGACTGCTCGCTCCAGCGCCGCCACCAGAAGGTGTTCGAAGAGGCCCCCGGCCCCGTCATCACCGCCGAGCAGCGCGCCGGCATCGGCAAGATCTGCGCCGATGCGGTGGCCGCGATCAACTATATCGGCGCGGGCACGATCGAATTCCTGTTCGAGGATGGCGAGTTCTATTTCATCGAGATGAACACCCGCCTTCAGGTGGAACACCCGGTGACCGAGGCGATCTTCGGCGTTGACCTCGTGCGCGAGCAGATCCGCGTCGCCGCCGGCCTGCCGATGGAGTTCACGCAAGAGGACCTGTCGATCCGGGGCCACGCGATCGAGGTGCGCATCAACGCCGAGAAGCTGCCGAATTTCTCGCCCTGTCCGGGCAAGATCACGCAGTATCACGCCCCCGGCGGGCTTGGCGTGCGGATGGACAGCGCGCTTTACGACGGCTATTCGATCCCGCCCTATTATGACAGCCTGATCGGCAAGCTGATCGTGCATGGCCGGGACCGCCCCGAGGCGCTTGCGCGCCTGTCGCGCGCCTTGTCCGAGCTGATCGTGGATGGCGTCGATACCACGGTGCCGCTGTTCCACGCGCTTCTGGCCGAGCCGGACATCCGCGCGGGCAACTACTCGATCCACTGGCTGGAGAAGTGGCTGGCCCGGACCTTCGGCTAAGCCCCCGTCCGTTTCGCGCCGGTTCGCCCTCAGGCCCGGCGCGGGGCCTTGCCGGGTTTTGCGGGGCGCAGCAGGCATGTGCCGCGCCGCTTGTGCTCGGGGCGGTAATAATCCCCCACCGCGGCGCGGTGCCCTTCGGGAAGGGCGCTCCAGTCGATCCAGTCGCAGCGATAGCCAAGCGCGTCGGCCATCGCCTCCATCGCGGGAAAGGACGGGATACCGATCAGCGCCTTCTCCTGCCCCGCGACCTGCGCGATCGCGTTCAGATCCTTGTCGGTCCTTTCGCGCTGCAACACGATCACCGGGCCGGGGCGCAGCATGAATTCGCTGTCCACGATGACCAGCCGCGGGCGCAGCTTCTGCACCAGCCGGAACAGGCGGAAATGATCCATGACGTGATAGAGGATGCCCAGAACGGCAACGATATCGTATTGGCGGCCGCGCGCGGCATCGACGGCCGGGGGGGCGAAGACCTCGGAAGAGCCGCGGGGGGTATGGGCGCGCACCCCTCCCGCGCGAACCACGCATGGGGGCGTCGGGAAACTCGTCGAAGCGCGCGATCAGATCCGCGCGCCCCTCGAGCCCCGTCACCGCCCGCGCACCCGCCGCGGCAAAGGCGAAGGACCAGCGCCCGTCATGCGCGGCAAGATCGAGGATCGTGGCGCCCGCTATCTCTTCGATCAGGGGGGCCAGGATCATCTCGTGGCGGGCATTCATCCGCGCAATCGTGTCGGGATCTTCGCTGTAACGCCCGATACCTGAAAGGAAATCGAAGAAGCCCATATTTGCCCCCGGCGTCATTCTGGTTCATTCTGCGGCAGGTTAATGAAGGCGGCCGGGGCGGGCAAGGAATGGTGCAGGGCTTGAATGCGGATCTGTTGCTTCTGGCCTATGCGCGGGGCATTTTTCCTATGGCCTCCACCGGCGAGGCCGCCGATCTGCACTGGATCGCCCCCGAATCGCGCGGCATCATCCCGCTGGACGGCTTTCACGTCTCGCGCTCGCTGGCCCGCCAGATCCGCAGGGGCCGGCACGAGATCCGGATCGACACCGCCTTCGAGGCCGTGGTCAGGGCCTGCGGCGAGCGCCCCGAGACATGGATCAACGCGCCGCTTTTCGCGCTTTACCGGACGCTGTTTCGCCGCGGCTTCGCCCACAGCCTTGAGGTCTGGCAGGACGGCCGGCTGACCGGCGGGGTCTTCGGCATCGCGCTTGGCGGGGCCTTCTTCGGGGAAAGCATGTTTTCGCACGCGCCCAACGCCTCGAAGATCGCGCTTGCCTATCTGGTGGAGCGGCTGAAGGTGGGGGGCTTTTCGCTGCTGGACACGCAGTTCCTGACGCCGCATCTGGCCAGCCTTGGCGGGATCGAGATCCCGCGCGCCGAGTATCGCGCGCGGCTGGCCACGGCGCTGGAGCGCAAGGGCGATTTCACCGGGCCGGAAACGCCCGCGCCTCAGTCGATCTTGCAGCGGATGACCCAGACGTCGTAGCGCTGGTGGTCAAGCGCCGAAAGCGCGGGGCTGTCGGCGATCATCCAGCCGTCGAACACCACCTGCGTCTGGGTGCGGTCGGTGATCGTGAGATAGGCGAAGGCGTTCGAGGACGGGTCTTCGGCCGGGTAGCGGCATTCGCGCAGCGTCACCACGATATGGCCATAGGCGACCGACTGGCCCGCCGCCAGTTCAAGATCCGAGGTGGTGCCCGCAACCTTGTCCAGCCCGCGCAGGACGGCGCCCGGCGCCTCGGCCGCCTCTTGCGCCTGGACCGGAAGCGCCGCAAGCGCCGCGGCGATCAGCGCCGCGCGGATCATTGCGCCGCCTCTTCGCTGTCCGAAGAATCGCCATCGACGAATTTCATCATCAGCGAGATGACCGAGACCGCGCCCTGCGTGTCCTCGATCTCGTCGCCGGGGGAAAGGTTGTCGGGGCTGCCGCCGGGCAGGATCTCGACGAAGGCGCCGCCCAGAAGCCCGTCGGACGAGATCAGGATCGCGGAATCGGTCGGCAGAAGAACCTCTTTCTTCAGCGCCACCTTTGCATCGGCAAAGAAGGTCTGGGGGTTGAGGTCAAGCGCGGTCACCGTGCCGACCTTCACCCCGGCCAGGCGCACATCGCTGCCCACCGTGACCCCCTCGACCGACCGGAACGAGGCGCGCAGCTCGTATTCGCCCGCAGGCCGCGTCAGGCCCGCGCCCTGCCCGGCCCAGATCAGGAAGCCCAGGGCAACGGCCAGCACGGCCGCGCCGGTCAGCACTTCGGTGCGGTTTTCGCTCATCGCGGTCCTCCGGGCTTATTCCGGCTGCCAGGCCTCGTAGTCGCGCCGTTCCAGCGGCGCGGCGCGGCGCACCGAGCCCGCGGGCAGATAGGCGCCGGCGGTCCCGGTCAGGTTTTCCTTGTGCGGAAGTTCCCAGGCCTTGTGGGGCAGCGGCGCCTTGGTCGGCGGCTCGTCCCAGGTGAAATGGATCCAGCCATGCCACTCCGGGGAAATCCGGCTGGCCTCGCATTCGCCGTTATAGATGATCCAGCGGCGCTTGCCGTCGCGGGTCTGGTAATAGACGTTGCCCTGTTCGTCCTCACCGACTTTCACGCCTTTGCGGGCGGTGAAGATCTGGGTGCCAAGGGTCTGGCTGTTCCACCAGGTCAGAAGGCGAAGCAGGAATTTCATGTCTATCCTCCGCGGACTGTGCCCGCCCCTTATAGCGCAGGCATCGCCAAGGTCCAGCCCGGTTACAAGATGTCGCGCCCGGAATCGAAACGGCGGGCCCATGGCCCGCCGCGCACACCGCTTAACCGGCAGTTTTCGGTTCCTTCTTCGCGTCGGCGTAGATCAAGAGCGGCTTGGCCTCGGCATTGTCCACGGCCTCGTCGTTGACCACCACTTCCTGCACCCCGTCCATCCCCGGAAGTTCGAACATGGTGTCGAGCAGGATGTCTTCCATGATCGAGCGCAGGCCGCGCGCACCGGTCTTGCGCTTGATCGCACGTTTGGCGATCGCGCTCAGCGCATCCTCGGTGAAGGTCAGCTTGACGCCTTCGATGTCGAAAAGCCGCTGATACTGCTTGACCAGCGCGTTCTTCGGCTCGGTCAGGATGGTGATCAGCGCCGCCTCGTCCAGATCGGTCAGCGTGGCGATCACCGGCAGACGGCCGACGAATTCGGGAATCAGTCCGAACTTGAGAAGATCCTCGGGCTCAAGCTCGCGGAACATTTCGCCCACGCTGCGCGCATCGGGGTCCTTGACCTCGGCGCCGAAGCCGATGGCGCTGCCCTTGCCGCGCTGCGCGATGATCCGCTCCAGCCCCGCGAAGGCGCCGCCGCAGATGAACAGGATGTTCGTCGTGTCCACTTGCAGGAATTCCTGCTGCGGATGCTTGCGCCCGCCCTGCGGCGGCACCGAGGCAACCGTGCCCTCCATGATCTTCAAGAGCGCCTGCTGCACCCCCTCACCCGAGACATCGCGGGTGATCGAGGGGTTGTCGGACTTGCGGGTGATCTTGTCGACCTCGTCGATATAGACGATGCCGCGCTGCGCGCGTTCGACGTTGTATTCGCTGGCCTGCAACAGCTTGAGGATGATGTTCTCCACATCCTCGCCGACATAGCCCGCCTCGGTCAGCGTGGTGGCGTCGGCCATGGTGAAGGGCACATCGAGGATGCGCGCCAGCGTCTGCGCCAGAAGCGTCTTGCCGCAGCCGGTGGGGCCGATCAGCAGGATGTTCGACTTCGCCAGCTCGATATCGGCCTTGGAGCCATGGTTGAGCCGCTTGTAATGGTTGTGCACCGCGACCGAGAGCACGCGCTTGGCATGCTCCTGCCCGATCACATAATCGTCCAGCACCTTGCAGATATCGCGCGGCGTGGGCACCCCGTCGGTGGACTTCAGCCCGGTGGACTTCGTCTCCTCGCGGATGATGTCCATGCACAATTCGACACATTCATCACAGATGAACACGGTCGGTCCCGCAATAAGCTTGCGCACCTCGTGCTGGCTCTTGCCGCAGAACGAGCAGTAAAGCGTGTTCTTGCTGCTGTCAGAGCCGGAATTGTTCGCCATCGTCTTCCTCTGCATTGGCCCGGTCCGCGACCGGGGCCTTTGATGAGCTGTCCTGAGCCCAAGACTAGGACAGCCCCCCTTTCACCACAACGTCAAAATGACCCGGCGCATCCCGCCGGCCATCACTTCTCGGGTTCGGCCTTGCCGCGGCTTTCAAGGATCTCGTCGATCAGGCCCCAGGTCTTGGCGTCTTCGGCGGACATGAAGTTGTCGCGCTCCAGCGCGGCCTCGACCGTGGCAAGATCCTGCCCGGTATGTTTCACATAGATCTCGTTCAGCCGATTCTTCAGCTTCTGCGTTTCCTGGGCATGGATCATGATGTCGGTCGCCTGCCCCTGATACCCGCCCGAGGGCTGGTGCACCATCACGCGGCTGTTGGGAAGCGAGAAGCGCATCCCCTTTTCGCCCGCCGTCAGCAGCAGGCTGCCCATCGAGGCCGCCTGCCCGATCACCAGCGTGGAGATCTTCGGGCGGATATACTGCATCGTGTCATAGATCGACAGGCCCGAGGTCACGACACCGCCGGGGCTGTTGATATACATGGCGATTTCCTTCGAGGGGTTCTCGGCCTCGAGGAACAGAAGCTGCGCGCAGATCAGCGTCGACATGCCGTCATGCACCGGGCCGGACAGGAAGATGATTCTTTCCTTCAGCAGCCGCGAATAGATGTCATAGGCGCGTTCACCGCGGGAGGTCTGCTCCACCACCATCGGCACCAGCGTGTTCATGTAAAGGTCGATCGGGTCTTTCATCGCGCTGCCTCTTGCTGCCTTGGGGGTCCATAGCCTTCGAAACTTTACCGGAGTCTTAGTGTCGCGATCCAAGGGCCGCAAGGGTGCGCCCCCACACGAACGCAAGATTGCGGGCCGGGGCGCTATTCCGGCCGGATCTTTGCCGCCGTGCCGCCGGCGAAGGCCGCAAGCCGTTCACGCGCAGCCTCCTGCGTGTTCACGATGCCCGCCACGACCGACTCGGCATAGGCCGCATCCAGCGCGGACATGTTCTGCATATGGCTGATGGCAGAGCAGATGGCAAAGTTCGACAGCGGCGGATTGCCGGCCGCGGCCGCGGCAAGCGCGTGGGCCTTCGCCTCTGAATCCTCCACCAGATACTGGCACAAGCCCACCTGCACCGCCTCTTGCCCGCGATAGACCCGGCCCGTCAGCATCATGTCGATCATCCGCGCCTTGCCCACCAGATCGGCCACCCGGATCGTCGCGCCGCCGCCGGTGAACAGGCCCCGCTGGCCTTCGGGCAGCGCGAAATAGGTGCTGTCATCCGCCACCCGGACATGCGCGGCCGAGGCAAGCTCCAGCCCGCCGCCCACCACAGCGCCCTTCAGCGCGGCGATGATCGGCACGCCGCCATATTCCATCTTGTTGAACGCCTCGTGCCACCGCAGGCACAGATGCATGAAGGCCTCGGGGCGGCGATCCTCGCGGTGATGCTCGACCAGGTCGAGCCCGGCGCAGAAATGCGGGCCCTCGGCGCGCAGCACGACCGCCCGCGCCCCGGCGCGCGGCAAAAGCGAAAACAGCGCGATCAGTTCCTCGATCGTGGCGGCATCCAGCGCGTTGCGCTTGGCCGCGCGGTCCAGCGTGACGGTGCAGATCCCCTGCCCGTCCATCGTGACCTTCAGATTGACCAGCCCGAGCGCGTCGATCCTGTCCATGTTCTCCCCTCCCCCTGAACTTTCGCGCCAGTCTGTCCCTACCGGCGCGCGCATGCAAAGGCTGACGCTGCGTCGCGGAGGGTGCCCCCCCCGCGACGGCACCCGCGCATCAGCGGCGCTTCATCGCATCCAGCAGCGCCGCGCCAAGCGCGCCCGTCCCGGCGTCCCCCGAGGATTCCGGCGCGGTCGTGTGCCGGGCCTTGCCCGGCCGGGCGCCCCTGTCTTCGCGCGGCTTCGGCGCGGCGCGATCCTCGCGCCCGCCGCCATCCTTGCGCATGCTCAGCCCGATGCGCTTGCGCGGCACGTCCACCTCGACCACGCGCACCTTCACCACATCGCCCGCCTTGACCACCTCATGCGGGTCTTTCACGAAACGGTCGGCAAGCTGGCTGACATGCACCAGCCCGTCCTGATGCACGCCGATATCGACGAAGGCGCCGAAGGCCGCGACATTGGTCACCGTGCCTTCCAGCAACATGCCCGGACGCAGATCGCCGATCTCCTCGATCCCGTCGGCGAAGGTCGCGGTCACGAAGCTGGGGCGCGGGTCGCGGCCGGGCTTTTCCAGCTCGGCCAGGATGTCACGCACGGTGGGCAGGCCGAAGGTGTCGTCCACGAACTCCTCGGGCCGCATGCGGCGCAGTGCGGCCGTGTCGCCCATCAGCGCGCGGATATCGCGCCCGCAGGCCTGCACGATGCGCCGCGCAACGCCATAGGCCTCGGGGTGGACGGCCGAAGCGTCCAGCGGTTCCGCCCCGTCGCGGATGCGCAGGAAGCCCGCGCATTGCTCATAGGCGCGCGGGCCAAGCCGCGCCACCTTCAGCAGGTCCTTGCGGCTGGCAAAGGCGCCCTGCGCGTCACGATGCGCCACGATCGCCTCGGCCAAAGCCTCGCCCAGCCCCGAGACATGCGCCAGAAGCGGCGCCGACGCGGTGTTGAGATCCACCCCCACCGCGTTCACCGCATCCTCGACCACCGCCTCCAGCGAACGGCCAAGACGGTGCTGGTCGACATCGTGCTGATACTGCCCCACGCCGATGGATTTCGGCTCGATCTTCACCAGCTCGGCCAGCGGATCCTGAAGCCGCCGCGCGATCGACACCGCGCCGCGCAGCGACACATCGAGGCCGGGAAACTCTTTCGCGGCCAGTTCCGAGGCCGAATAGACCGAGGCCCCCGCCTCAGACACGATCACCTTGTTCGGCTTTTTCGTGCCCGGCAGCTTTTTCAGAAGGTCCGCCACCAGGCGCTCGGTCTCGCGGCTGGCGGTGCCGTTGCCGATGGCGATCAGCTCCACCCCGTGCTTCACGATCAGCGCGGCCAGCGTGGCCTCGGCCCCGCGCAGGTCGTTCTTGGGCTGGAACGGATAGACCGTGGCCGTGTCCACCAGCTTGCCGGTCGCATCGACCACCGCCGCCTTCACCCCCGTCCGGATCCCCGGATCAAGCCCCAGCGTGGGCCGCGCGCCGGCCGGTGCCGCCAGAAGCAAATCCTTGAGGTTGCGTGCGAAAACGGCGATCGCCTCATCCTGGGCGCGGGCGCGCAGATCGCCCATCAGTTCCAGCATCATCGACAGGCTCAGCTTGACCCGCCAAGTCCAGCCCGCAACGCCGCGCAGCCACTGATCGCCCGGACCGCCCGCGCGCACCTCAAGTGCCGCGGCCACCATCGCCTCGGCCCGCGCCGCCCCCGTCTCGGGCTCGGGGGCGATGTCCAGCGTCAGCACGCCTTCGTTCGCGGCGCGCATCATCGCAAGCGCACGGTGGCTTGGCACATCGGCCCAACGCTCTCGATGCGCGAAATAGTCCGAGAACTTCGCCCCCTTCTCTTCCTGACCCGCGATCACCTTGGCCAAGATCCACGCCTCCTTGTGCATGAAGGCGCGCAGATCGCCCAGCAGCGCCGCATTCTCGGACAGCCCCTCGGCGATGATGTCGCGCGCGCCGTTCAGCGCCTCCTTCGCCTCGGGCACGGCGTCCGACAGATAGCCCTGCGCAAGCACCTGCGGATCGGCACCCCGATCGGCAAGGATCGCCTGCGCCAGCGGCTCCAGCCCGTTTTCGCGCGCGATCGTCGCCTTGGTGCGGCGCCTGGGCTTGTAGGGCAGATAGATGTCCTCAAGCTCGGCCTTGGTCGCGGCCCGCAGGATCGCGGTTTCCAGCGCGTCGGTCAGGTTGCCCTGCCCGCGAATGGTGTCCAGAATCGTCGCCCGGCGGGCCTCCATCTCGCGTAGATAGGCCAGCCGCTCGGACAAGAGCCGCAGTTGCGTGTCGTCCAGACCGCCCGTCGCCTCCTTGCGGTAGCGCGCGACGAAAGGCACCGTGGCGCCCCCGTCCAGCAGCTCCACCGCGGCCGAAACCTGATCGGCACGCGCGTTGATTTCCTGGGCGATGGTCTGGGCAATGCGTTTTGCGGTATCCACGGGCAGCCTGTTTCCTGTGTTGCGGGAAAACCCCTTCTATCCAGCCCCGCGCCCCGCGCCAAGATGCCCCCGGCCCGATCCGCGCGCCCCGGCACGGACCCGCCCACAAAACGCCGCCCGTGGCAAAACGCGGCTTTCCCTTTCCCCCCGGTTCTGAGACCTTCGCCCGCAGGAGGTTCGGAACATGCGGCTTTGGCTGGGAATCGATGGCGGGGGCAGCGGCTGCCGCGCGGCGGTGGCCGATGCGGCGGGCACCATCCTTGGGCAGGCCGAGGCGGGTCCGGCCAATATCGCCTCGGATTTCGAGGGGGCGCTTGCCAATATCCTGGCGGCATCGCGCACGGCACTGGAACACGCGGGCGCGCGCGCCGAAACGATCTTTACCCTGCGTGCGGGGCTGGGGCTGGCTGGCGTCAACGCGGCGGGCCGGACCGAGCGCCTGCAACAGGCCCTGCCCTTCGCCCATGCCACGATCGCAACCGATGCCGTGGCGGGCGTGAAAGGCGCGCTTGGCGGGGCGGACGGGATCGTCGCGGCCATCGGCACCGGCTCGGTCTTTGCGGTGCAGCGCGCGGGGCAGGTCCGCCAGATCGGCGGCTGGGGGCTCGTGCTGGGGGATGAGGCCAGCGGCGCCTGGATCGGGCGCGCGGTAATGGCGCGGGCCTTGCGCGCACTGGACGGGTTCGTGCCGATGACCCCCCTTCTGGCGGCGCTGCTGGACGAGGCAGGCGGCGCGGAAGCCATTGTTTTGCAATCCCTTTCGGCGCGTCCGGTCGATTTCGCGACCCTTGCCGCCCGGATCGCGGACAGCGACGATCCGGCCGCGCAATCGGTCATGGCCGCCGCCACGCAAGAGATCGACGCCGCCATCGCGCTTTTGCAGCAGGGCGCGGCGCTGCCGGTGGTGTTTCTGGGCGGGCTCGGTCCCGCCTTCGCCGCACGGCTTGCGGCGCGGTGGCAGATTCGCCCGGCCCAAGGCACGGCGCTTGACGGCGCGCTCGCGCTTGCGCGGGAGGGGGGGGTATGACGCGCATCAGCTATACCGGCGCGGCAATCTTCGACGGCACCCGGCTGCACCACGATGCCGCGCTGATCGTCGCCGGGGGCCGGGTTCTGGGCATCGGCCCGCCCGAGGGCGACCGGGTCGAGCTGCCCCGCGGCACGCTCGCCCCCGGATTTCTGGACCTTCAGGTCAATGGCGCGGGCGGGATCGCGGTCGACGGCACGACCGATCAGGCGGCGCTGGAACATATCTGCGCCACGCAAGCCCGCCTTGGCGCAACCGGCTGCCTGCCCACGCTGATCTCGGACAGCGCCGAGGCCACCACCCATGTGCTGCGTGCGGGCATCGCGGCGGCGCGCGCGCGGATACCGGGCTTTCTCGGCCTGCATCTTGAGGGGCCGCATCTCGACCCGCGCCGCAAGGGCGCACATGACGCGCGCCTTCTGCGCCCGATGTCCAGCGCCGATCTGGAGACGCTTGTGGACGCGGCGGCGCAACTGCCCACGCTCATGCTGACCGTCGCGCCCGAAGCCGCGACCCCCGCCCAGATCGGCACGCTTGCCCGCGCGGGCGTGATCGTGTCGCTTGGCCACAGCGATTGCACCGATGCCAAGGCCGCCGCCGCCTTCGCCGCCGGTGCGCGCGCCGTGACGCATCTTTTCAACGCGATGAGCCAGCTTTCCAGCCGCGCCCCCGGCCTTGTCGGCGCGGCGCTTGCCTCGGACGCCGCCTGCGGGCTGATCGCCGATGGCATCCATGTCGCGCCGACCGCGCTGCGCGTGGCGCTTGCCGCGCGCCCCGAGGGGATGTTCCTCGTTTCGGATTGCATGGCGATCGCGGGCACGGAGATGACAGAGATGACGCTTGGCCAGCGGCGCATCCTGCGCCGCGACGGGCGGCTGACGCTGGCCGATGGCACGCTGGCCGGGGCCGACCTGACCTTGCCGCGCGCGATCGGCTATCTGGTGAACGAGGTGGGCCTGCCCGCGCCCCGCGCCCTTGCCATGGCAAGCGCCACCCCCGCCCGCATCATCGGACGCGCGGACACGCTTGGCCATCTTGCGCCGGGCCGCGGCGCGGATTTCGTCCATCTGGGGCCCGACTGGTCGCTGCAAGGCGTCTGGCGGGCGGGGCAGCGCCTTTAACCGCTTGCGGGCTGCGCCAACGCCCCGTCAAGCCAGGCCGCAAGGGCCGCCTCTTGCGGCGCGCAAAGCTGCGCGAGGCCTTCCGAGAACCCCTCGAACGCCGCGCGGTTGAGGCCGTTCACCCCGACGATCACCGGAATGCCACGGCCAAGCGCCTCGGCGATCGGCGCGCGGAACCCGCGGCCCTCGGCCTCGTGCTTGCCGAACTTGTTGACGATCAGCAGGTCGCACCCCGCCGCCATGCGCTGCCGCGTGATCTCGACGGCCTGTTCCAGCGTTTCGGGGTTCAGCCGGCAGCCGCGCGCGCCCGTGCCCAGGGATTGCGAAATGCGCAACAGCGGGCCGGCGGGCAGCACCTCGACATCCATGTCGCAATGATGTCCCTCGGCCTGGTCATGGTTGAACTGCACCGTGCCGCATACCCGCAGGCCGCGCCGCAACGCCGCCCCGGCAAGCCCGGCCAGAAGACGGTTCGTCTCTCCGCGCAGGGGCGCATCCACATAGGCAAGCTGCATGAACTGTCCTTCCACCGTGACCGGCCGCCCCGCCCTGGCCGCCAGAACGGCCCCGCCCATCACCAGCCTTCGGCCTCGTCGATCAGGTGGCGCGTCCAGCGCGCCGCCGCCCATGTCGCGGGCAGGCCCAGCCCGACCGAGACCCAGATCGCCGTCATCGGCGCAATCGCGGACCAGCCGATCGCCTGCCACATCAGCGACAGCATGAACAGGTTGATCGCCACCGCCGCGGCCGAGAACGGGTAAAGCAGCACCCCCAGCTTCCAGACCGGCCACCGCCCGGCGCGGTGCGGATCAGTGGCTGGTTCCGGCTTCAAAGCTGATCTTGTTCCAGACATTGTATTTTCCCGAGGGTTTTTTCATCGGCAGCCGCCTGACCTCTTCAAGCGTCCTGGCATCGTAGACGATCACCGCGCCATCGTCTTCCCAGATCGAAACAAGCGCATGGCTGCCGTCTTTCGTGAATTCCACATGCGCCACCGTCTTGCCCGGCGCAGGATCGAGCGTGCGGACGATCTCAAGCGTTTGCTTGTCGATGATGTGCATCTTGTCCTTGTTCGGCCCGAAGAACACATCCGCCCAGGCATAGGGCGATGTCGAATGGCTGCGCATGAAGAAGCCCGGCCCCATGGTCTTGATCTGCCTGACGGTCTTCCAGCCCTCCATGTCGATGACCGAGATCACGCCCTCTTTCAGGTGCGGCGTCGCCATGACGGTCGTTCCGTCCCGCTCCCATGTGATGCCGGACCCCAGATGCGGCATGCCGGGCAGGTCGATCTCGGCCACTTCCTTGCCCAGCACCATGTCGAGCACGAGCCCGCGCTCGCCATCGCGCGAGGCGCCGATCAGATGCTCGTAGGACAGGTCGAAGAAGAAATCGTCCATGATGTCCGAGACCTTGATCTTGCGCAGCGGGAACGGGCCCGCGGGCTTCGGCGCCCCCTCGATCCGGTAGTCATGGACAAACCCGTAATGCGGCGGGTTCGCGCCGTAGAACACCTCCCAGACCTCGGGGATGTCCTTGAGCGCAAGAACGAAGCTTTCCCGCGTGGGGGCCTGATACACCGCCGAAACCCGGCTGGGAACGCCATCCGGACCGGCAACGTCGATCACCTTGACGACCGAAAGATCCTCCGTCGACAGGATGGCCAGCGTCTGCGGCAGGTAATTGGCCACGGCCAGCCAATTGCCGTCGCCCGACATGGCGATGTTGCGCGCGTTCAGCCCGGCGCGCACCTGGCCCACGACCGACAGCGACCAGATATCGTATTTCTGAACCCACCCGTCGCGCGACATGACGAAAACGAACCGCCCGTCGGGCGAGAATTTCGGGCCGCCATGCACCGCGAAGGGGGTAGCGAACCGGTCGAGAACCTCGAACGTGTCGCCATCGAGCACGCTGACATGGTGATCCCCGGTCTCGACGACCAGCGTGATGTTCATCGGATCGGCCGCGAAGACCGGTGCGTCCGCAGGCGTGTAATCCGCCGCCATATCTCGGCTTGCATTGGCATCCTCGACCGTCCAGTCTGGCGCATCGGCCAGCGGCGTCTCCAGCCACGAGGCGATCGCGGCGATCTCTTCGGCTTTCAGAACGGCGCCGAAACCCTCCATCTGCGTGGCAGGCCGGCCCTCGGAAATCACCTTCTCGAGCTGCGGGCCATACATCCGGCCCAACGTCTCGGGGATCAGCGCGGGGCCGGTGCCGCCCAGCCGGTTTTCCGAATGGCAGGCCGCGCAATGCTCCTGATAAAGCGCTGGCGCATCGGCACCGGCTTCGGTCGCGCCGGCCGCGCCCCCGCCCAGCCCCAGAACGAGACCCAGAAGGACCGACGCTCCGCGGGGGATATTTATGCGAAGCTGAAAGGGGCTTTCATCTTTGCCCCAATATCCCCGCCGGAGGCTCCCCAAGCCCGTCACGGGCGCATTGGTTTCAGAAGAAGCGGTGCTGCGGGTCATGGCTCTTGCCTCGGAAGGGGGTCACGGTCACGCGCTCGGCCTCGGCCGAAAGGCCGATTTCCTGAGCGGAAAGATAGCAGGCCGGATCTTCCGACCAGGGATCGCCGGTCAATTGCAGCGCCCGGATCCGGGTATTGCCGCCGCAGACGGACTGATAGGCGCAGGCACCGCAGCGCCCTTTGAGCGGGCGGGGCCGCTGGCGCAGGGTGGCGAGCATGCGGTCATCGCCGGTCCAGAGTTCCGAGAAGGCCCGCTCCTTCACCGATCCAATCGTGTAGTCCGACCAGTAGGTATCGGGGTGAACGCGGCCCTGCGTGTCGATATTGGCTACACCCAGACCCGAGCTGTTGCCGCCCCAGGCCTCGAGATGGGCGCGCACATGGTCGGCCTTGTCGGGGAAGTTCTTCTCGACCCAGCGCAGGAAATAGACCGCGTCGGCATCGTTGTTGCCGGTGACGATTTCCAGCGGCATGTCTTCAGCCACGGCCACCCAGGCGCGGTCGATCAGCTCGTCCAT
This sequence comes from uncultured Paracoccaceae bacterium, assembly GCA_937863185.1. Lineage (GTDB taxonomy): Bacteria > Pseudomonadota > Alphaproteobacteria > Rhodobacterales > Rhodobacteraceae > CALMEG01. The sequence continues at coordinate 14,634 of CALMEG010000201.1, forward strand.
CGCCTCGCGGGTGCGGCGGTGCTCGGTATCCTCGCCGCGATGCTTGTCCCCGCGCCCGGCATAGACAAGATGCGACAGGTAGAACTTGTCCACGCCCTCTCGGTCGCACAGGTCCATCATCGCGGAAAGCTGCTCGGCATTGTCGGCGGTGATGGTGAAGCGCAGCCCGACCTTGACGTTGCGCGCCAAAAGCGCGCGCACGCCGCCAAGTGCCGCATCGAACGCCCCGTCCAAGCCGCGGAACCAGTCATTCGTGGCCCCGATCCCGTCAAGCGAGATCCCGACATAGTCGAAGCCCAGATCCGCGATACGTCCGGCATTTTCCGCGTTGATGAGCGTGCCGTTGGTCGACAGCGACAGATGGCGGAAACGCAATGCGCGCGCGCGTTCGGCAAGTTCGAAGAAATCGAAACGCGACAGCGGCTCGCCCCCAGACAGGATCAACGCGGGAATCCCGAACCCAGCAAGATCATCAAGCACGGACATCGCCTGCTCGTGGCTCAGTTCGCCGGGGAAATGCGTATCGGCCGATGTCGTGTAGCAGTGCCGGCAACGCAGGTTGCAGCGTCGCGTCAGGTTCCAGATGACCACCGGCTTGACCGGGCCAGGTCCGCGCACGCGCACCGGTGTCGGCGCGACCAGCTCGCGCATGTACTGTGTCAGGCGAAACATGGCTCAGCCCTCCTTGATGCGCATCCCGGTTTTCTTCAGGATCCGCGTTGAATAAAGAATATCACTGGCGCGGCAATGCGCGCCCAGAAGCGCCGCGATCTGGGCGCGCTTGGTCTCGACCTCATCGCCGGTGCTTCCATGGACCATGGCGAAAAGATTGTAGGGCCAGCCCTCGGCGCGCGGGCGCAGATAGCAATGCGACACGAAATCGAGCGCACCGACCGCAGCCCCAAGGTCGTGGGCATGGCTATCCTCTACGTCCCAGACCGACATGCCGTTCGCGGTCATGCCAAGCGCGTAATGATTGGGGGCAAGCGCCACGCGGCGGATCACGCCCTGGTGCTGCAACGCCTGCATGCGGGAAATCACCTCATCCTCGCTCAGGCCGATATGCTGCGCGATGGCGGCATAGGGTGCGGGGGTCAGCGGAAGCCCTGCCTGCGTGGCCCCGATCAGGCGCCGGTCGATCGCATCAATGCTCATAGCTCAACCCTGAAGTTGACGAAGAATTCTTCGAGTTTGGGGAAACGGAGGACGCACAGCTCCGTTTCCCCCTCGATCTCACGCGCCACCTGTTCGATACCTTCCGGAGCTACCGCGGCCAGCACGAACCACATGTTCAGACGGTGATTACGTTCATAATTATGCGCAACCTCGGGATGGGCATTGACCAAAGTCATGACTTCGTCAAAACGCGCGGCGGGCACCTCCATCGCGCAAAGGCAGAACGCGCCCCCCATGGCGGCGGCGTCGTAGAACGGGCCGAACCGGGTGATCGCTCCGATTTCGCGCATGTTGAGGATGCGCGCGATCAGATCCTCTTCCTCGATGCCAAGCGCCGCCCCGGCCTCTGCGAAAGGGCGCGATGAGATCGGAAAACCCGCCTGAAGCGCGTTAAGAATCTTCCTGTCGGTCGCATCAAGCGCCGTGGCAGGCAGAGGGTCGCGCCGCAATCTCATGACACGGCCTCGGCAGCTGTGGGCACGATCATCGCGCCGGTCTGCTTGAAACAGCGGATCGAGAACAGCACCTGATGC
>CALMEG010000202.1 GCA_937863185.1 uncultured Paracoccaceae bacterium
CTTGCCGCGTTGTTCGGCCTTGTGCGCGACGCACTCCCCGAAAGCCTGCGTGAAACCGCCTATGCCCTGTCTTGCGATGTGGCCGCGGCCGATGGCGCGCTGCGCCAGACCGAGCTGCGGATGCTGGAAGAGGTGCGCAACGAACTGGCCATCGACCGGCTGCATGCCGCCGCCATCGAATGGGGCGCACGGGTCCGGCACCTGACGAAGTAGCGCGGGGCCTAGCTTCCGTAGATCGCGGCCCACCGCTCGATCAGCTGCTGTTGCAGGCGCTTGGACCGGCGCACCCACTCGACCGAGCCTTCCGCGACCTCGAAGTCCTTGAAGCGCGCGCGCCGCGCGACATCGCCGGTCAGGATGGCAAAGACCAGTTCGGTCCCGTCCGGCGCGGTCATGAACCCCGCAAGGCTGGAAACGAAATTCAGCGTGCCGGTCTTGGCCTGCACCTTTACCGGGTGCGATTTCATCGCGCGCCCGTTCTGATCGCGCAGGGCAATATCGCGCAGGATGCCGCGCAGCCCCGCCGGCGGGCCCAGCATCGCAAGCGCCCGCACCATTTCCGCGGGCGTCACGCGCGACGCCGCGCCAAGGCCGGAATGGTCGACGAATTTCGCGCGACTCATCCCCGAACGCGCGCGCGCCCATTCGCCCATGGCCGGGCCGGACCGGCCAAGCGCGGCCGGGGCACCGCGTTGACGGCTGGCCGTCATTCCCACCGCCTCGGCGGTGATGTTGGTCGAATATCTCAGCATGTCGCGCAGGACATCACGCAGCGCGGCACTGGATTTCTGCACCAGAACCGTCCCCCCCGGCAGCGCGGCGACCGGCTGCGGGGCGGGCAGCGGGATCCCCTGTGCACGGGCCAGGGTCTGGAACACGTCGCCCGCATAAAGCTCGGGGTGGCGCACCGGCAACCAGCGGCTTCCGCCCTTGCCAAGCGCGGCCTGCGCAACGGTCCAATGCTCTTTCCCGCCGCGATCGCCATAGGTGAAAAGCGGCGCACGGCGATTGGCCAGCGAGACATCGGCCGTATAGGCGCGCGGCAGATGACGCTCGCCACGCGCATCCATGCTCAGCTGATATCCCCCGCCCGCGCGCTTCCATTCGAAATGCACGCGGTTGTAGTTCAGGATCAGGCCCGAAATCGACGGGTTGTAGCCCACATGCACGGGCTGGTCATTGGCAATCTCGGGCGCGAAGGGCAAGGCGCCGCCCCAGACCAGAAAGGCGCCGGTCACCCCCGTTACCCCCCGCGCGCGCAAACCCGCGGCCATATCGCCCAGATCGTCGGTGCCAAGCGTCGGATCACCACCACCCGCCAGGACAAGGTCCCCCTGGACGATCCCGCCCGCAACCGGGCCGGTGGCAATCAGCCGGGTGTCGAACCGATAGCTCCCGCCAAGTGCCTCGAGCGCGTAAAGCGCAGTGATCGCCTTCACGGTCGAGGCGGGCGGCATCGGCCGGTCGCCGCCGCGCGCCTCAAGAACAAGGCCGGTCCGCATATCGGCAACCTGATAACAGACATCGCCCCCAAGGGCGGCCGCGCGCACCAGATCCTCGGCCGCGGCGACGGACTGGGTCGCCTGACCGAAGGCCGGATCGGCAAGCCCCGCCGCCAACCCGCCAAGCATCGCGCGCCGCGTGATCTGCATCCTCGTCCCCCTCATCGTCCCGAAAACAGCTTAGCGCGTGCCTGACGCCGCGTTCAAGATGACCTTCGCCATTGCCCGCTTGCCCTGATCCGGCTTGAGGACATGTCGTTCATCGGCGCATTGATCAGGCACCATGCCGGCGGCGCGCAATGGGGCAGCCGGCGTGCCTCGGCCTCGGACAGGCGGGCAGGTTCGTAAATGCGCGCCGCCCGCGCCAGCCTTGCCCGCAGCCGCGTTCCGGGCCGCGCGATCACCCCCACCGGCACCATCCCCAGGATGCCCTGCCAGTTGTCCCAACGGTCGAACTGCACGAGATTGTCCGATCCCATAAGCCAGACGAAGCGCACGCCGGGATAGATCGCGCGCAGGCGGGCCAGCGTTTCGGCCGTGTAGCGCGTGCCAAGGCGCGCCTCGACATCGGTGATCGTGACGCGCGGATCGCGCATGACTGCGCGCGCGCGGGCCAGCCGCTCGGCTATCGGAGCCGGCCCCTCGGGTTTGAGCGGGTTGCCCGGACTGACCAGCCACCACACCCGGTCCAACCCGAACCTGCGCAACGCGGTGCGGGTGATATGGACATGGCCTTCATGGGCGGGGTCGAACGACCCCCCCAGCAAGCCGATGCTCATACCCTTTCGGGCAATGGGAAACCCTTGTTTCATGGCCAAGCCCTAGCGGATCACGCACCGGAAGGGGAGAGTGAATTTCCACCCGCCCGCCGCGCGCCCGTCTCTGTGCGGCCGGGCCGTTCATCCCGCCCCGGCCAGCGTGCAGCGCCCCCGCCCAGCACGCTTGGCGGCATAAAGCGCCGCATCGGCATCGGCATGCATGCGATCGGGGTCGGGCCGCGCGTAGGCGCTGGAAATAACCCCCCCGATCGACCCGGAAATCCGGCACGGCGCGCCCTCGATCAGGCAGGGCTCTTCCAGCCGTGCGATGATCCGCCCTGCCAGTTCCTTCAGGCGGCAAGGGTCGGACACCCCATGAAGCAAAAGCACGAATTCGTCCCCGCCGACGCGGGCGACGACATCGCCCTTGCGGGTTTCGGTGCGCAGGATCCGCGCCACCCGTTCAAGGATCCGGTCGCCTGCGGCATGGCCGAGGGAATCGTTCACCGCCTTGAACCGGTCCAGATCAAGATGCATCAGCGCGAAAGGCAGGCCCCCGCGGTCAAGCGCCGCCACGGCGTCACCGATGGCAGGCTCAAGTGCCCGGCGATTGGCAAGCCCGGTCAGGGGATCCGTCTGCGCCTGCGCCTCGGCCGAAAGGCGCGCCTGCTCAAGCCGCAGATTGAGGGCGCGCAACTCGGTCAGCACCGCCTCTTTCGCCTCTTGCAGATAAAGCAGCTCCATCGCCAGGTCGCTTGGTGCGAAATCCGCTTCGGTCAATCCGAATTCCCGCACCGCGTCGAACAGACCGATCCCGAAGCTGAGGTTCAGCAGAACCCCGTGCCGCCCCGCCGCGCCCAGATCCACGGCGCTGCCCCGCAGAATCGTCGCCGGGCGCGCGACCAGCGTCAGATGCAGCCGGCCCCGCCGCACCAGCCCTTCGGCAAAGCCGCGCTGCGCCTGACCGCAAGGCGCGCGCCCAATCTTGAAATGCCGGTCGAAGGGCTGGCCGACAGTGCGGCACCCGGCCAACGGCTTTTCCGGGGTCGGCCCCACCCCCAGAATCCCGCCCTCGCGCGACAGCCAAAGAAACATCGGCATCAGCCGTGCCAGGGCCGGCGGAGAAAGGGGAACGGCGGGGCTTGCAGCGGCGGCCCCCATCAGTGAACGGCCGCGGGCTGGGTCAGATCGAAGCGCCGCCCCTCGGCAAATCGCGCGTCATGCAGCGTCACATGGACGATCCCCGCAGCCCCGTATCCGGCCTCTTCCATTTCGATCAGCGCCAATGCGCCGTAATCGTCGGCCATCGCCCGCAGCAGCCCCGCGACGACCGCGACCCAGCCTTCCCAGCGGGCATGCACCTGCATCCGGAACCGCCCGCCCGCCGCGTCGCACAAGACCAGAGAGGGCATTTCAAGCTCGGGCAAGGCCATCAGCCCGCGGCCCTCCAGCTCATCCAGCGACAGCACGAATTCCGCGAAATCCGCCCCCCCAAACCGCAAAAGCCTGCGCAGCGGCTCGATCGAGACAAGATGCGCCCCCAGATCCTCAAGCAAGGCAAAGCGCGGCTTTCCAAGACGCCCGGCCGCGGCATCCAGCAACGCCTCGGTCAGATCATCTGGATATTGCAGCATCGGCTCGAACCCATCGGGCGAGAGGCCGATTTCCCCCGCAACATCGCGCCACAGGTTCTTTCCATAGGTTTCGTTCAGGAAATTCTGAACCGATCTGTTGATCAGGCCATGCATGTTCAACCTCTACCGTTTCACGGCAGACTAGCCCTGCGGGGTTAAGAAACCCCCAATTCCCGAAGGTTCAGGGGCTGGCGACGAAACTGTGGCCGCCGACATCAAGCGCGTTGATCCCCGACGGCAGGATGGAAAATCCCTCGCGCAGGATATTGTCGATCAGATCGCCGGCGGAAATCTCCTCGCCGCTCAGCGCGCGGGTAAAGGCCGATTGCTGCCACCCCGCGGGCCCGTTCAGCAGGACCGGCGCGCCGGACAGCGCACGCAACTGCCTGTGATTCAACAAGATCACGGCTTCCTCACCCGCAGCATCGGGCAACATGTCCGCCAGCACCACCAGGCATCCCGCATGCGCCGCTGGCGTCGGCTTTTTGCAGGCCTGAAGCCATCCCTGCAAGATGCGCGCGCCCACGTTGTCGAAAAGCCCGTCGGGCAGCACAGCCCCCCGCGGCGCCACCAGAAAGGCCTTGCGCGCTGCTGCAATGGCATCACGGTCCGGTGCCGCCGCCTGCGCGGGGCGCATCTCCCAGCTACCCTCTGCGGTATCAAGCTGCACCAGCCGCGCCGCCAGATCTTCCTGCCCCGCGCCCTGTGCCCGCTGCCGCAACCCGGCAACGGCATGCGCGCCCGCCGTCCCCCAGTCATGCGCCAGTTCCCACAGGGGCAGGTCGCCTACGGGCAGCTGCCCGGCCTCGAAACGCGCCATCTGCGAGCGGACCGCGATCCGCTCGGGCGAGATCAGCCGCGTCGGGCACCGGGCCGAAACCGCGATGAGCACCACCGCCGCCCCCGCCTC
>CALMEG010000203.1 GCA_937863185.1 uncultured Paracoccaceae bacterium
TGCCCTGCGTTCCTACGTCTTTACCGGATTTCCCTGGGTGCTTCAGGGCCATATCTGGATCGACACGCCGCTGTCGCAGGCCGGCGCGCTTTTCGGACCGATCGGCCTTGGCCTGCTGAGCACGCTGCTGGCGCTTTTCCCGGTGGTTCTGGTGGCGCGCGGCACGGGACGCGGCACGGGGCGCGGGCCCGCGGCGCTGGTTGCGGCGGTGCCGCTGGCGGTGGCGGGCGGGCTGTGGCTGGTGGGGCAGCGCGCGCTTTCGGAGGCGGTGGCCTATCCCGAGGCCCCGATCCGGTTGCGCCTAGTGCAGCCCAATGCGCCGCAGCACCTCAAATGGCTGCCCGAATACCGGCTGGATTTCTTTTACCGCCATCTCGACCTGACGGCGGAACCGGCCGAGCGGCGCCCCGACCTTGTGATCTGGCCCGAAACCGCGGTGCCCTTCCTTCTGGACCGGCCCGGCGACGGGCTGGAGATGATCGCCGAGGCGGCGGGCGGGGTTCCCGTGGCGCTTGGCGTGCAACGCTCCGAGGGGCTGCGCTATTTCAACAGCCTTGCGGTGATCGGCCCCGATGCCGTGCCGCGCGCGGTCTATGACAAGTTCCACCTCGTGCCCTTCGGCGAATATGTCCCCTTCGGCGATCTGGCCGCGCGGTTCGGGCTGGGCGCCTTTGCCGCGCAGGCGGGCAATGGCTATACCGCCGGGCCGGGGGCCGCGCTTCTGGATCTGGGCGATCTGGGCCGGGTGCAGCCGCTGATCTGCTACGAGGCCGTCTTTCCGCAGGATCTGCGCGCCGTGCCTGCGCGGCCGGACTGGCTTTTGCAGGCCACGAACGATGCGTGGTTCGGCCAGTTGTCGGGACCCTGGCAGCATCTGGCGCAGGCGCGCATGCGCGCGATCGAGACGGGCCTTCCGCTGGCGCGTGCTGCCAATACCGGCATCTCGGCGATGATCGACGCAAGGGGGCGGGTGGTGGCCGCGCTCGGGCTGGACCGGGCGGGCGTGGTGGATGCCGACCTGCCCGCCGCGCTTCCGGTCACACCCTATGCGCGGCTTGGCGATCTGCCGGTGCTTCTGGTGCTGATCGGCGCGATGGGCGCTCTTGCCGCAGTGCGCCGCAAAGCCATTGACCCGGCCCGCCGCACCGTCTAGGCAGGCCGAACAACCGTCACAACGGCTTCCTGGCGTGACGGGGATTTCATGAATGGAGCACTTCCCAATGGCACGACAGAACTACATCTTTACTTCCGAGTCCGTCTCGGAAGGGCACCCGGACAAGGTTTGTGACCGGGTCTCCGACGCGATCCTCGACGCACTTCTGACGCGGGAGCGGAATGCGCGGGTGGCCTGCGAAACCTTTGCCACGACCAATCGTGTCATCGTGGGCGGCGAGGTGGGGCTGTCGGATGGCGCGAAGCTTGACGATTTCATGAATGAGGTCGACGGCATCGTGCGCGAATGCGTGCGCGACATCGGCTATGAGCAGGACGAATTCCACTGGAACACGCTTTCGGTGCAGAACTTCCTGCATCGCCAGTCGGCCCATATCGCGCAAGGGGTCGACAAGGACGGGGCGGGCGATCAGGGCATCATGTTCGGCTATGCCACCGACGAGACGGCCGAGCTGATGCCCGCGCCGATCCTCTATTCGCATGCGATCCTGCGCCGCCTGGCCGAGGTGCGCAAGGCGGGGATCGAGCCGACGCTGCGCCCCGACGCCAAGTCCCAGCTTTCGGTGCGCTATGAGGGTGGCCGGCCCGTGGGCGTAAGCTCGATCGTGCTGTCGACGCAGCACGCGGATGCCGCGCAGACGAGCGACGATATCCGCGCCATCGTGGAGCCCTATATCACCGAGGTTCTGCCCGAGGGCTGGATCACGCCCGAGACGGAATGGTGGGTCAATCCCACCGGGACCTTCGTCATCGGTGGGCCGGACGGGGATGCGGGCCTGACCGGGCGCAAGATCATCGTGGACACCTATGGCGGGGCGGCCCCGCATGGCGGCGGCGCGTTTTCCGGCAAGGATCCGACCAAGGTCGACCGCTCGGCCGCCTATGCGGCGCGCTATCTGGCCAAGAACGTCGTGGCCGCGGGGCTTGCGCGCAAATGCGTGATCCAGTTGTCCTATGCGATCGGCGTGGCCAAGCCGCTGTCGATCTATGCCGATACCTATGGCACCGGCGCGGTGCCCGACGCCGAGATCGAGCGCGCCGTGGCGCAATGCATGGATCTGACGCCGCGCGGGATCCGCGATCATCTGGATCTGTGCCGCCCGATCTATGCGCGCACGGCCGCCTATGGCCATTTCGGCCGCGCACCCGAGGCCGATGGCGGCTTCAGCTGGGAGCGCACGGACCTGACCGAGGCGCTGAAGGCCGCGCTTTGATGCCGGAACGCGCGGGGGCTCCCTCCGCGCGTTTCGCCGTTGCGCCAGCAGGGGGTGCGGGGCCTTCGGGCCGGCTGCGGGAGCCTCCGGCGGGGATATTTTCGCTCTGAAGATGCGGGGGTTTGCGCGCGGGCTTTCCTTGCTTAGTCTGCGCGTGACGAAGGGCCGGGGAGGGGCTGGGATGGGATCGGAAGCGGTACGCCATGCGGCGGTGATGCTGGCGGCGGGGATCGGGATTCCGGTTCTTGCGGCGTTGAACGCGCAGCTTGGATCGCGGATCGGGTCGCCGGTTGCGGCCGGGGTGGTGCTGTTTTGCGTGGCGCTTCTGGGGGCGGTGGCGGTGATGGTGCTGAGCGGCAGCGCCGCGGCCCTTGCGCGCCTGCCGGGCCAGCCGGGGCATTTGTTCCTGGCGGGGTTTCTGGTGGCGTTCTATGTGCTGTCGATCACTTTCGTTGCGCCGCGTTTCGGGGTTGGAAACGCGATTTTCTTCGTGCTGCTGGGGCAGGTGATCTCGGCCGCGGCGATCGACCAGTTCGGCCTGTTCGGGGCCATGGCGCGCCCGCTGACGGCGCTGCGCCTTGGCGGGATCGGGTTGATGGTGACGGGGTTGTTCCTGATTCAGCGCGGCTGAACGCTTGACCTTGGCGGCAAAGCGGCGTTAGAGCCCGCGCCATGAGCGAAGACGATCTTTCAGGCGATGCCGGGGCATCCGACCGGCCGGAGTGGCGCAATTTCTATGGCCGCCGCATGGGCAAGACCATGCGTCAGAGCCAGAAATCCTACCTGTCCGAGGATCTGGAGGCCTTGCGTCCGCGCGGCGTGACGCATGAGGAAAACCCCGCGCGGGTGCCCATCGACCCGGCCGCGATCTTCGGCAATGACGCGCCGATCTGGCTTGAGGTCGGGTTCGGCGGGGGCGAGCATCTGGTGCATATGGCCGCGCGCTACCCCGCGATCAACATCATCGGGTGCGAGCCGTTCATCAACGGCGTGGCGATGCTTCTGGGCAAGATCCGCGCGGCGGGGGTGCATAATCTTGCCGTGCATCCGGGCGATGCGCGCGATCTGATGGATGTGCTGCCCGACGGTTCCGTGGCGCGGGCCTTTCTCAACTATCCCGATCCGTGGCCGAAGCGGCGCCATCACCGCCGGCGCTTTGTCACGCAGGACCATCTCCGCCCGCTGGCGCGGGTTCTGGCGCGCGGGGCCGAGTTCCGGGTGGCGACCGACATTCCCGATTACATGCGCCAGACCCTTGAGGAAGTGCCCCGGGCGGGGTTCGCGCTGGTGCGGCACGGGGGCGAGCCCTGGGGTGATTGGATCTCGACCCGATATGAGCAGAAGGCGCTGCGCGAGGGGCGGGTGCCGGACTACGCGACCTTCGCGCGGCGCTGAGCCCGTGCGCGCGTTATTTTCGGCGCGGCGCGGAGAGGGGCTTTGCCCTTGCCATCGCCTTGCGCTAACAGGGGCCGAACATTCAGCGGAGGCCCGATATGTCCAGCCATGGCGACCCGATTTCGATGACCGCGCGCCGCGGAGGCCCGCTGCGCGGTGTGGCCGAGGTGCCGGGCGACAAGTCGATCTCGCACCGGGCGCTGATCCTGGGCGCGCTGTCGGTGGGGGAGACGCGGATCACCGGGCTTCTGGAAGGGCAGGACGTTCTGGATACCGCGCGGGCGATGCGCGCCTTCGGGGCCGAGGTGGTGCAGGACGGGCCCGGCGAGTGGCGCGTGCAGGGCGTGGGCGTGGGCGGCTTTGCCGAACCCGCCGACGTGATCGACTGCGGCAACTCGGGCACCGGGGTGCGGCTGATCATGGGCTGCATGGCAAGTTCACCGATCACGGCGACCTTCACGGGCGACGCCAGCCTGCGCAAGCGTCCGATGGGGCGGGTGACCGACCCGCTGGCGCTGTTCGGGGCGCGGGCCATTGGCCGGCAGGGTGGGCGGCTTCCGATGACGATCGTGGGGGCGGCCGATCCGATGCCGGTGCGCTATACGGTTCCGGTGCCCTCGGCGCAGGTGAAATCGGCGGTGCTGCTGGCAGGGCTCAACGCGCCGGGGCAGACCGTGGTCATCGAGAAGGAGGCGACGCGGGATCATACCGAACGGATGCTGCGCGGCTTCGGGGCCGAGCTCAGCGTCGAGGACACCCCCGAGGGCCGGGTCATCACCCTTCAGGGCCAGCCCGAACTTGTGGCGCAGCGCGTGGCGGTGCCGCGCGATCCCAGCTCGGCGGCGTTTCCTGTCTGTGCGGCGCTGATCGTGCCGGGGTCCGAGATCCTTGTGCCGGGCGTCAGCCAGAACCCCACACGCAACGGGCTGTTCACCACGCTGGTCGAAATGGGGGCCGATATCACCTTCGAAAACCCGCGCGAGGAAGGCGGAGAGCCGGTGGCAGATCTGCGTGTGCGCCATTCCGAACTGCACGGCATTTCGGTGCCGCCCGAACGCGCCGCCAGCATGATCGACGAATATCCCGTGCTTTCGGTCGTCGCGGCCTGCGCGACCGGGGCCACGGTCATGCGGGGCGTCAGGGAGTTGCGGGTGAAGGAAAGCGACCGGATCGACGCGATGGCGCGCGGGCTGGAGGCCTGCGGCGTGCGCATCGAGGAAGACGAGGACATGCTGACGGTGCATGGCATGGGGCCGGGGAACGTGCCGGGCGGGGCGGTCTGCCGGACGCATCTGGATCACCGGATCGCGATGTCCTTCCTTGTGCTCGGCCTTGCTGCGCGGAACCCGGTTTCGGTGGATGACGGCGGTCCGATCGCCACCTCGTTCCCGGTGTTCGAGGGGCTGATGGCCGGGCTGGGCGCGGATATCCTGCGCGGATAGGCAAGGGGGGCGGGATGCTGCACGGAAGCTGCCTTTGCGGCAAGATCAGCTACCGGGTGCGCGAGGTTCTCGGCGCCGTGTCGGCATGCCACTGCACGCAATGCCGCAAGATCAGCGGGCATTTCACCGCCGCCGTTCCGGCCCGCTGGAGCGATGTCACGCTGAGCGGTGCGCCGCGCTGGTATCTTTCGTCGGCGCAGGCGCGGCGCGGGTTCTGCCCGGATTGCGGCTCTTATCTATTCTGGGAAGAATATGACGGGCTGGTCTATCTTTTGGCCGGTGCGCTGGACGGGGCGACGGGGCTGCGGCTGGAGGATCACATCTTCACCGCCGACAAGGGCGATTATTACCAGATTGCCGACGGGCTGCCCTGCCACGCGCAGGGGCGGGAAACGTAAGGGGGCAGGCGCATGGGGGTCACGGTTGCAATCGACGGGCCTGCGGCGGCGGGCAAGGGCACGATCAGCCGCGCCGTGGCCGCGCGTTTCGGCTTTGCGCATCTTGATACCGGCGCGCTTTATCGTGCGGTCGGCGTGAAGGGGGGCGATCCCGTGGCCGCCGCCCGTTGCCTGACACCCGAGGATCTGGCGCGCGACGATCTGCGCACGCTGGAGGCGGGGCAGGCGGCAAGCCGTGTCGCCGTGATCCCCGAGGTGCGCCAGGCCTTGCTGGAGTTTCAGCGCAGCTTTGCCCGGCGCGCGGGCGGCGCGGTTCTGGACGGGCGCGACATCGGCACGGTGATCTGCCCCGAGGCGGAGGTGAAGCTGTTCGTGACCGCCTCGGCCGAGGTGCGCGCCCATCGCCGCTGGCTGGAGGTCGGGGGCGATCAGGCGCGCGTTCTGGCCGAGGTGCGCGAACGCGATGCGCGCGACATGGGTCGCGCGGATGCCCCGCTGCGCCCCGCCGAGGATGCCGTGGTGCTGGACACCTCGGAGATGAGCGTGGACGAGGCGGTTGCGAAGGCGGTGGCCGTGATCGCGCAAAAGATGCGCGAAACGGCCTGAAACAAGGGTTTTCCCCGGATTCCCGTCTTGCCGGAACGAAGATTCGTCCCTATACGGAGCCCCTGTCCAAAGGGTCCGGCGCAGCCGTGGCCCTGTCGGGCATTGCAACGAAAGACCGGCGGAGACAACCGCATGGCCGGAAAACCCTATGCAAAGGAAACTCTGACGCATGTGCGCTAAAGCAACCATGGAAGAATTCGAGGCCCTCCTGAACGAGAGCCTCGAGATCGATACCCCCGAAGAGGGTTCGGTCGTCAAGGGCAAGGTCATCGCCATCGAGGCGGGCCAGGCCATCATCGATGTCGGCTACAAGATGGAAGGC
>CALMEG010000204.1 GCA_937863185.1 uncultured Paracoccaceae bacterium
CGGGCGTCCCCTCGAAGACGCCGGGCCCCGAGGTGGGCGTGGCCGAGCCGCTCCCGACCTTCTCGACCTGCTTCGGCGCCCCCTTCATGCCGCGCCGCCCCGAGGCCTATGGCAACCTTCTGCGCAAGAAGATCGCCGCCTTCGGCTCGAGCTGCTGGCTGGTCAATACCGGTTGGACTGGCGGGGCCTATGGCACCGGCAAGCGGATGCCGATCAAAGCCCCCCCCCCCCCTCTCCCCCCGGCGCCGGACCGGGCGCTCAACGATGCGACCTTCCGCAAGGATCCGAACTTCGGCTTCGAGGTTCCGGTCTCGGTCCATGATGTCGACGATACGCTGCTCGACCCGCGCAAGACCTGGGCTGATCCGGCCGCCTATGACGCGCAGGCCGCCAAGCTGGTCGAAATGTTCTCGGCCAACTTCGCGCAATACGTCCCCTTCATCGACGAGGACGTGAAGGCCGCCGCGATCGGCTGAGCGCATTATCGCACCTGATCTGTGGCCGGGATGGGGTTCCATGCCGGCCGCTTGCATTTTCCGCCCCCGGCAATCCCCCTTTGCGCAGCCCGCCAGCGGGTCCATAGTGGGCCCATGCACTACGGGGCGCCGATCCTTGCTTTGGCCGCGCTGGTCGCGGGGCTTGCCCTTGCGGCCGCGGCACGCATCGCCCTGCGCCACCGCCATCCCCGCCCCATGGGGCCGCATCCCGCGACGACGGCCCTTGCCCCCGATCCCGCCGCGCGCATTCCCGCCGCCCTGTCCGGCGGGCTGGCGGCCCATCCGGGGCTGAACGGCATCCACATGCTGATCGACCCGATGGACGCGCTTGCCGCCCGGATCGAGATGGCCGAGGCCGCGGATACCTCGATCGACGCGCAATATTACCTTTGGAAATCCGACACGGCGGGGCTTTTGCTGCTGAACGCGCTGCGCGCCGCGGCCCGACGCGGGGTTCGGGTGCGGCTGCTGCTGGACGACAACGGCACCGCGGGCCAGGACGATATGCTCGCCCTTCTCGACGCCGAGGAGAATATCGAGGTGCGCCTGTTCAACCCCTTCCCGATGCGCCGAGCGCGGGTGCTTGGCTACCTGTCGGATTTCGCCCGCCTCAACCGGCGCATGCACAACAAGGCGATGATCTTCGACGGCACAGTCACGATCCTGGGCGGGCGCAATATCGGGGACGATTACTACAGCACGCTGTCGGGCAACTTCTTCATGGATATGGACATTGCCGCCGCCGGTCCCGTGGTGGCCGATGTCGCGGCGCAGTTCGACACCTACTGGAACGCGGCCCCCGCGATCCCCGCCCGCGCGATCCTGCGCCCCGTCGCGCCCTCGCGCGCGCAGGCCCTGTCCGAGGCCGAGGCGACGCTTCTGTCGCGCCCCGAGGCGCGCGCATATCACGCGGCCCTGCGCGAAACCAGTTTCGCCGGGCGCCTGCTGCGCGGCGAGATCCCCCTGAAATGGTGCAAGGCCACGCTGATTTCCGATCCGCCCGAAAAGGTTCACGGACGCGCGCATGCCCGTGACATGCTCTGGCGCTATCTGCGCCGCTCGCTTGGCAGGCCCGAGACCGAACTGTTGCTGATATCGCCCTATCTCGTGCCGACCCGCAGCGGGGCGATGGCGCTGCGGCGCTTCGCGCGGGGCGGGGTGCGTGTGCGGATCCTGACCAATTCATTCGCCAGCACCGATGTGGGCATCGTGCATGCCGGCTATGCCCATTGGCGCAGGCCCCTGCTGCGTGCCGGGGTCGAGCTTTATGAATATACCCCTGACGCCACCGCAGGCCGCGCCCATCCCGACCTTCTGGGCAAGCGGATCAAGGGCACCTCTCCGTTTTCGCGCAACAAGCTGCACGCAAAGGTTTTCGTCGTCGACCGGCGCCGCGTCTTCATCGGCTCGTTCAACTTCGACCCCCGCTCACTGCGTCTGAACACCGAGCTTGGCGTGGTGATCGACTCCGAGGCAGTCGCCGGGGAAATCGTGGAAGGCTTCCTGCGCGAGGTGCCGCGCAACGCCTGGCGTCTGTCGCTGACGCGAACGCTGCGGCTGCGCTGGACACGGCCGGGCATGCCCCCGCTGACGCGAGAGCCGCAGACCTCGTGGCCGCAGCGCGCCTTTGTCGTCATCGCCTCATGGCTGCCGATCGAGTGGATGCTTTAGGCCCCGGCCTATTTCTTCCGGCTGCGCTTGACCTTGCGCGCGACCCCGCGGTCCCGCGCCTTTTGCGCCGCCGACTTGCGCCCGCGCACGCCCCCCTTGCCGCCGCGCCCACCCGCGGGCAGGGGCTTGCCCTCAAGCTCCAGCAGTTCCAGCATCAGCCCGCCGGTCATCGGAACCGCCTCGGCCAGGCGCACCGTCACCCGTTGGCCCACGCCGATCTCAAGCCCGCTGTCGGCGCCGCGCAGCGCCTGTCCGTCGCGGTCGTAATGGAAGAACTCGCGCCCGATCGAGCGCACGGGGATCAGCCCGTCTGCCCCCGTCTCGTCCAGCTTCACGAAGGCGCCGAAACGCTGCACCCCGCTGATCCGGCCCGTGAACTCGCTGCCCACCCGGTCGGCCAGATAGGCGGCCAGATAGCGGTCGGTCGTGTCCCGTTCGGCCGCCATCGAGCGCCGCTCGGTATCCGAGATATGCTTTGCGGTCTCTTCCAGCACCTCGATATCGGCCGGGCTCAGGCCATCGTCGCCCCAGCCATGCGCCGCGATCAGCGCGCGATGCACGATCAGGTCCGAATAGCGCCGGATGGGCGAGGTGAAATGCGCGTAAGACCGCAGCGCCAGACCGAAATGGCCAAGGTTCTGCGGGTGGTAATAGGCCTGCGTCATCGCGCGCAGCGTGGTGATGTTGAGCAGCCCGTCGAACTCGCTGCCCTCGGCCTGCGCCAGAAGCCGGTTCAGATGCGCGGTCTTCAGCACCTGCCCCTTGGCAAGCGAGAAGCCCGAGGCCTCGGCCACCTCGCGCAGCGCATCAAGCTTTTCGGGGCTTGGCTCTTCGTGGACGCGGTAAAGCAGCGGGCGGCGCAGGCGTTGCAACTCTTCGGCCGCGGCGACATTGGCCAGCACCATGAACTCCTCGATCAGGCGATGGGCATCGAGCCGCTCCTTGAAGGCGACCGAGGCGACCTTGCCCTCCTCGTCGATCACGATCTGGCGTTCGGGCAGGTCAAGCTCCAGCGGCTGGCGCGCGGCACGGGCGCGGGTCAGCGCGTTGTAGCATTCGTAAAGCGGTGCGATGACCTCTTCCATCAGGGGCGTCAGGCGTTCGGACGGAGCGCCGTCGCGCGCGGCCTGCACCTCGGCATATTCCAGCGAGGCCACGGATTTCATCAGCCCCCGCGTGAACCGGTGCGAGATCTTGTTGCCCGCGCTGTCGATCTTGATGCGCACCGCAAGGCAGGCGCGCGGCACGAATTCATGCAGGCTGCACAGATCGCCCGAAAGCCGGTCGGGCAGCATCGGCACCACCCGGTCGGGGAAATAGGTCGAGTTTCCGCGGTTGCGCGCCTCGCGGTCCAGCGCGCTACCGGGGCGCACATAATGCGCGACATCGGCAATGGCGACCCAAAGCACGAAGCCGCCCTCATTCGCCGGATCGTCGTCGCGGATCGCAAGGCAGGCATCGTCCCGGTCGCGCGCATCAGCGGGGTCGATCGTGACAAGGGGCAGATCGCGCAGATCCTCGCGCCCGCCAAGCGGGGCAGGTTCGGCCGCGTCGGCCTCGGCGATCACCGCATCGGGAAAATCGTCGGGAATGCCATGCTGGTGGATCGCAATCAGCGACACCGCCCGCGGCGCCGCCGGATCGCCCAGCCGTTCGGTGATGCGCGCGCGCGGAAGCCCGAGCCGCCCCTTGGGGCCCGCGCGCTCGGCCTCGACCAGTTCCCCGTCGCGCGCATCGAGGGTCTGGCCCGGCTCGACCTGCCATTCCTTGTCGGCGCCCTTGTCGATGGGCAGGATGCGCCCGCCCTCGGCCGTCTTGCGGAAGATGCCCACCACCTTATGCGCGGCACTGCCGATCTTGCGGATCAGCCGCGCCTCATAGCCGTAATCCTCACCGCCGACCTCTTGCAAGCGGGCCAGGATGCGGTCGCCCCCGGCCAGGGCCGGGTCCGAGGCGCGGGGCAAGAACAGGATGCGCGGCGGATCGCCCTCGCCGCTCCATTCCATGGCGTGGGCAAACTGATCGCCCGAGGCATCGGGCGGCAGGATCTGCACCACGCTGACCGGCGGCAGCTTTTCGGCATCGCGGTAGCTGCGCTTGCGCCGCTCCAGCAGACCCTCGGCCGCCATCTCCTTCAGCAGGCGCTTCAGCTCGATCCGCTCCGCGCCCTTGATCCCGAAGGCCTTGGCGATATCGCGCTTTGCCCCGGCGCCGGGATTGTCGGCAAGCCAGTCGAGGATCTGCTGCTTGGTCGGGATCTGGGTCATGGCTCAGCCTTATCACGGCCCGAATGCCGCGTCATGTTGCGTGATATGTTCCGCCCGGTCCGCGCGGGAATGCCGGTCAGGCGAAATAGTCCTGCAGGATACGCAGATAGACCTGCTTGAGCTGCCCGATCTGCGCCACCTCGACCCGCTCGTCGACCTGATGCATCGTCCGGCCCACAAGGCCGAATTCGACGACAGGGCAGTGATCCTTGACGAAACGCGCATCCGATGTGCCGCCCGAGGTCGAAAGCACCGGGCGCAGGCCGGTCTCTGCCGCGACGGCCTCGGCCACCAGATCGACGAAATCGCCCGGCGGAGTCAGGAAGCTTTCGCCCGACACCTCGGTGCGCAGCGCGAAACCGACCCCGGTTTCGGCCTCGGCTGTAGTCATAAGGCCCTCGGCCCAACGGGTCAGGTCGGCGCTGGAATGGGCATCGTTGAAGCGGATGTTCACCGTAGCCGACGCCTTGGCCGGGATCACGTTATTGGCCGGGTTGCCGCAATCAATGGTGGTGATCTGCAGGGTCGAGGCATCGAAGTGGGCGGTGCCTTCGTCCAGCGGCCGTTCGGTCATCCGCGCCAGAAGCGTCACCAGCGCATGCAGCGGGTTCTTCGCCCGGTGCGGATAGGCCGAATGGCCCTGCACGCCCGTCGCCTCGATGAAGAAGGTCATCGAGCCGCGCCGGCCGATCTTCATCATCTCGCCCATGCGTTCGGGGCAGGTCGGTTCACCCACAAGGCAGACGGCCATCCGCTCTTCCTGCCGGTCCATCCAGTCGAGGATCGCGCGGGTGCCGTCCAGCCCCGCCCCCTCTTCGTCGCCGGTGATCGTCACGATGACCGCGCCGTCGGGCGGCGTGAGGGTGACAAAGTCCACCGCTGCCGCGACGAAGGCCGCGACGCCCGATTTCATATCCGTCGCGCCGCGCCCCCAAAGGATACCGTCACGGATCTCTCCTCCGAACGGATCTTGCGTCCAGGCCGCGGTATCGCCTGCCGGCACCACGTCGGTATGGCCGTTGAAGCCGAAACTGCGCACGGCCCCCGCCGCGCCCCAGCGGGCAAAAAGATTGGCGATACCGTTGCGGTCGACCCGCACACATTCGAACCCGGCCTGCGACAGGACCTTCTCCAGCAGTTGCAGCGCACCGCCTTCGAAAGGCGTTACCGAAGGGCAGCGGATCAGCTCCGCGGTCAGCTTGACCGGATCGAGCGGCATGGCGGTCTCCTGTATCTTGCGCAAGGCTTAGCCGCCGCTGCGCATCCGCACAACTGTTGCACGCATACCACCGCCGTGCGAATCGAATCACCATTTGAAAAGAAAACGTCGCAATCCGGCAGGGTTGCGCCATAAATTAACAAAAAATAAACTCCCGAGGCGGGGCAAGCACAAGGAACCAAAGAGTTCCGATCGAGTAGTCCATATCTGGCTGAGAGCCAGAGCTTTCAGTCAGTGTTTGCACTGCCTCCAAGGGATTGGGGGCGGAAATGCCGGTAAATGGCAGCGAGTTGACCTATAACACCAACGCCTCTGCGATGCAGATGGCGCAGGCCATTTTCGGTTCTGGAGTGACGGTCACCCGCGCCAGCTATACCGGAGACAGCCGGTCCTCGGCCATCTGGAGCAATGGCGACACGATCTCTCCGGATGTCACGCCCTCGGATACCGGCGTGATCCTGTCGACCGGCTATGTGACCGATTTCACGCAGCGCAACGGCGACCCGAACCGTTCGTCCAGCACATCGACCAATACCAGCGGACGGAACGGCGACGACGATTTCGACGATCTTGCCGGCACGCGCACCTATGACGCGGCCTGGCTGGACGTGGATTTCGTGCCGACCGGCAACGTGATGACGATCCAGTTCGTCTTTTCCTCTGAAGAATATCCCGAATACGTCAACTCGATCTACAACGATATCGTGGGGGTCTGGGTGAACGGCGCACCCGTCGATCTGGTGGTGGGCAACGGCAACACCTCGGTCACGAACATCAACGGGAACAACAACGAAAACCTTTTCATCTCCAACCAGAACGACGACTACAACACCGAGATGGATGGCTTCACGGTCACCATGACGCTGACTTTTCCGGTCAACCCGGGGGTAACCAACTCCATCCGTATCGGCATCGCGGATGCATCGGATTCGAACTACGATTCCAACCTGCTGATCGCGGGTGACAGTCTTCAGACCTCGCTGATCGCCATGGAAGACGTGGTCGAGATGTTCCCCGACCAGACGCGCGTCGTGGATGTCCTGAGCAACGATCTGAACTTCACCGGCGGTACGCTGACGATCACACATATCAACGGCGTGGCAGTCAGCGCAGGCGATACGGTAACGCTGGCCTCGGGCGAGCAGGTCACGCTGAACGCCGATGGAACCTTCTCGATCACGGCGGATGCCGATACCGATACGATCAGTTTCACCTACGGGATCCAAAGCTCGACCGGGTTGACCGATACGGGCTTTGTTACGGTCACCACCGTGCCCTGCTTCGTGGCCGGAACGCGGATTGCCACGCCCGACGGGCACCGACCGGTCGAAATGCTCCGGCCCGGCGATCTGGTGCTGACGCATGATGACGGCCCGCAGCCGCTGCGTTGGGTCGGCCGGCGGAGCGTTGCGGCCATGGGGGCCCATGCCCCGATCCGCATCAGCGCCGGGGCCTTCGGCGCGCATCAGACGCTGATGGTATCGCCCCAGCATCGCGTGCTTGTGCGCGATCACCTGGCCGAGCTTCTGTTCGGCGATACCGAGGTGCTTGTCGCCGCGAAGGATCTGGTGAACGGCCGCAGCGTGACCATCGTCGAGGGCGGCACCGTGGAGTATGTCCACATCCTGTTCGACCGCCATCAGGTGGTCTGGTCGGCCGGGCTTGCCACCGAAAGCTTCCTGCCCGGCCCCCATGTCCTTGGCGGTTTCGAAGCCGCCGTCCAGCAAGAGATCTGCGCGATCTTCCCCGAACTCGACCCGAGGACAGGCGCTGGCTACAGCCCTGCCGCACGGCGCCTGCTGAAGGGCTATGAGGCGCAGGTACTTCTGTCACAGGCAGAGGCGGCCTGACCGATGGCACAGATGCATGGCACCGGATACGAAGGCTGGCTGGCCGCCTACCGCGCAGGAGAGCCGGGCACGGCGCTCGATCAGCGCCGTCCTGCGGCACTGGTGTCGTGCGGCACGCTGATGATGGAATTCACGCTGATGCGCGGCGAAACCGACATCCTGCCCTTGTTGCATCTGGCCCGGCAGGATGGCTGGCCGCGCTTCCTGTCGCTCTCGACCACGGCCGAAGGCCGAATCGCACTGATCCAGCGGCAGGGCAACGCCTTCCACGCCCTATCCATAGATGCCAGCGACGAGATCGGAGCCGGCGGGCGTATGCGACTTGTCTGGCGCTGGAACGGCCCCGAACGGCAAAGCCTTCTGGTGCTGGAGGCGCTGGATCAGGGAACGCTGCGCCAACAGGTCGGCCTCGATCCGCTTCCCATGCCGCGCGAGGATCTGGAGACGCTTCTGACCGGCACCGGAGGGGCGCGGATCGGCCCGCGCGTGGATTGGGTCGCGCTTGGCGATCATCTGCACCCGGTAGGGCCCGGCGCCTGTTTCGCCCCCTCGACCCCGATCGAAACCCCCACGGGGCCGCGTCCGGCGGGCGCCATCCGCACGGGCGATCTGGTAGAGACCGCCGCTGCTGGAGCGCAGCCCGTACTGTGGTCCGGCCGCGTCAGCCTGCCCACCCTAGGCGCCTTCCGCCCGGTGCGGCTGTGCGCCCCCGCCTT
>CALMEG010000205.1 GCA_937863185.1 uncultured Paracoccaceae bacterium
CGGCTCGGGCGCGGTGTCGGTGACGATCACGACATCGCGGGCGCGCAGCTCTGGCCAGCGGGCCTCAAGCTGGCGCAGCTGTTCTATGAAGGCCGGGTCCTCGGGCGTATTGGCAAAGACCACCACGGGGCGCTTGTGCCAGACGAATTCGTCCAGCGTCACATCGGTGGCCGGGACCGGGGCGAAGGCGGTCTCATCCGCCGCCTCGGCCGCTGCTGCCGCGCTTGGGGCAGGGGTGTTATCCTGTGCCCCCGCGGCCATGGGGGGCAGCCAGAGCAGGCCGAAGGCCGCGACAAGGGGGGCGATGCGCAACATGCAGGTCTCCTTCCTTACCGATATAGGGGCATCTCCGGCCCGGGGCAAAGGCCGGGGGACTGCAATTTCACAACTTTTCCGGTGCGATACCTGCGCGGCGCCTGCCGGGCGCCTGCGGGGATCGCGCCGGGGCAAGGCCGCGCGCCCCTGTGGTGCGGGGTATCGGAAATATGACGGGATTGCCATCAGGGGCGCCGGGTTCGCCGGCCGCCCCGATGGCCGGGAAGGAAGGACAAAGCGATGACGGACCGCAAACAGGACTGGGCGAAGATTGCGCAGAAGGAACTGCGCGACAGGCCGCTCGACTCCCTCGAATGGCAGACGCTGGAGGGGATCCGCGTCAAGCCGCTTTATACCGAAGAGGACACTGCCGGCCTGCCGCATATGGGCACGGTGCCGGGTATCGGGCCGTTCACGCGTGGGGTGCGCGCTACGATGTATGCCGGCCGCCCCTGGACGATCCGGCAATATGCGGGCTTCTCCACCGCCGAGGAATCGAACGCCTTCTACCGCAAGGCACTGGCCGCGGGGCAGCAGGGGGTTTCGGTGGCCTTCGACCTTGCCACCCATCGCGGCTATGACAGCGACCACCCGCGCGTCGAGGGCGATGTCGGCAAGGCGGGCGTGGCCATCGACTCGGTCGAGGACATGAAGATCCTGTTCGACGGCATCCCGCTGGAGAAGATCTCGGTGTCGATGACGATGAACGGCGCGGTGATCCCGATCCTGGCGAACTTCATCGTGACGGGCGAAGAGCAGGGCGTGGATCGCAGCCTTCTGTCGGGCACGATCCAGAACGACATCCTCAAGGAGTTCATGGTCCGCAACACCTATATCTATCCGCCTGAGGCCTCGATGCGGATCATCGCGGACATCATCGAATACACCTCGAACGAGATGCCGAAATTCAACTCGATCTCGATCTCGGGCTATCACATGCAGGAGGCGGGCGCGAACCTCGTGCAGGAGCTGGCCTACACGCTGGCCGACGGGCGCGAATATGTGCGCGCCGCGATCGCGCGGGGGATGGATGTGGATGCCTTCGCGGGCCGCCTGTCGTTCTTCTTCGCCATCGGCATGAACTTCTTCATGGAGGCCGCGAAGCTGCGCGCGGCGCGGATGCTGTGGCACCGCATCATGTCCGAGTTCGAGCCGAAGAAACCCGGCAGCCTGATGCTGCGCACCCATTGCCAGACCTCGGGCGTGTCGCTGCAAGAGCAGGACCCCTACAACAACGTCGTCCGCCCCGCCTATGAGGCGATGGCCGCGGCGCTTGGCGGCACGCAATCGCTGCATAC
>CALMEG010000206.1 GCA_937863185.1 uncultured Paracoccaceae bacterium
TCCGCTCATGTCGATCAAGGCGGTCAACGGCCTGTCGCACTACACCGACTGGACCATCGGTCACGTCCATTCCGGCGCGCTCGGCTGGAACGGCATGATCACCTTCGGCGCGCTTTACTTCCTTGTGCCGAAGCTCTGGGCGCGTGAGCGGCTCTATTCGCTGACGCTGGTGTCGTGGCACTTCTGGCTCGCAACGATCGGGATCGTGCTTTACGCGTCCTCGATGTGGGTCACGGGCATCATGGAAGGCCTGATGTGGCGCGAAGTCGACAGCCAGGGCTTCCTTGTGAACGCCTTTGCCGACACCGTGTCCGCGAAGTTCCCGATGTATGTGGTCCGGGGGCTGGGTGGGGTTCTGTATCTCACCGGCGCGCTGATCATGTGCTACAACCTGTGGGCAACGGTTGCCCGGCAGCCTCGCAATGCGGGCGTGTCGGTCTCCGCGGTTCCGGCCGAATAAGGGAGGGAACCAGATATGGGACTTCTTGATAAACACGGCGTCATCGAAAAGAACGCGACGCTTCTTCTGGTGTTCTCTTTCCTGGTCGTCACCGTCGGCGGCATCGTGGAGATCGCACCGCTCTTCTACCTCGAGAATACGATCGAGAAGGTGGAAGGCGTGCGTCCCTACACGCCGCTGGAGCTGACCGGGCGCGACATCTACATCCGCGAGGGCTGCTACGTCTGCCATAGCCAGATGATCCGCCCGATGCGCGACGAGGTGGAGCGTTACGGCCACTATTCGCTGGCGGCCGAGTCGATGTATGACCACCCGTTCCAGTGGGGCTCGAAGCGGACGGGGCCCGACCTTGCCCGCGTCGGCGGCCGCTACTCGGACGGCTGGCATGTCGATCACCTGACCAACCCGCAATCCGTGGTGCCGGAATCGGTCATGCCGAAATACGGTTTCCTGCTGAACCGGATGATCGAGCCGACCTACATCGAGGACCGTCTGAAGACCGACGCCCTGGTGGGGGTTCCCTATAGCTCGGAGATGATCGAGGCGGCGAAGGCCGATTTCGCGGCGCAAGCAGATCCCGACAGCGATTATGACGGGCTGATGGAGCGTTACCCGAAAGCGCAGGTCCGCAACTTCGACGGCAAGTCCGGCATTTCCGAAATGGATGCGCTGGTTGCCTATCTGCAGGTGCTTGGCACGATGGTCGACTTCTCGACCTTCGAACCCGTGGCAAGCCGCTAAGGGGGCTGGGATGGACTATCACATCCTCAGGGAATTTGCCGACAGCTGGGCCGTGATCGGCCTCATGGCTGTGTTTCTCGGCGCGGTGTTCTGGGCCTGGCGGCCCGGCAGCCGCAAGACGCACGAGGATACGGCAAACATCCCCTTTCGGCACGAAGACAAACCCGCCAGTGCGGACAGCCACTCCGGTGGCCGTCCGACCGACGGCGCCACGTTGTAAGGAGGCGTGGAGATGAGCAAAAAACCGACTGCAAAGAAGCAAGAGGTCCACACGACGGGCCATGAATGGGACGGCATCGAGGAATACAACAACCCGCTTCCGCGCTGGTGGCTGTGGACCTTCTACGCAACCGTCATCTGGGGCGTCTTGTATACCGTCGCCTATCCGGCCTGGCCGCTGATCAACGGTGCCACGCCGGGCCTTCTGGGCCATTCGACCCGCGCCGACGTGGCCGCAGAGATCGCAGAGTATGCGAAAGCAAACGAGCCGATCGAAGCCAAGCTTGTGGCTGCGGACCTGACCGCAATCAACACCGACGAAGAGCTTGCCAACTACACCGCAAATGCCGGGCGCGCCGTGTTCGGCACCTGGTGTGCGCAGTGCCACGGGGCAGGGGCCGGCGGCAACGTCGGCTACCCCAACCTGCTGGACAACGACTGGCTCTGGGGCGGCTCGATCGAGGATATCCACCTCACGGTCACGCATGGCATCCGCAATACCGATGATGCCGATGCGCGCTACTCGGAAATGCCGGCCTTCGGCCGTGACGAGCTGCTGGAGTCTGCGCAAATCGAACAGGTCGTGCAATACGTGCGCCAGATCTCGGGGCAGGACCATGATGCGGCGGCCGCGACCGAAGGCGCGGTGGTCTTCGTCGACAACTGCGCAAGCTGCCATATGGAAGACGGCACGGGCGACCGCATGCAAGGCGCGCCGAACCTGACCGATGCCATCTGGCTTTATGGTGGCGATGTCGACACGCTGACCGAAACCGTGACCAATGCGCGTTTCGGCGTGATGCCGAACTGGAACACCCGCCTTTCCGAGGCGGAGATTCGCGCCGTGGCGGCCTATGTGCACAGCCTCGGTGGTGGCGAATAACACGAGATTCGGGGGGGCCTCGGCCCCCCCGGGTAGCACCGGCGCCCCGTCCTGTTCGCGCGTTTCCTGGGGGCGCCGGTGACTTCTTTTCCATAAGTCGCACGCTGGCAATAGAAAATCTGCCAGAAGCGCATCGGAAACGCTGCCAAGGATAGCACTGAAAAAACCTGTATTCAAAATCTGTCTTTTTGACGCATGTCAAAGCTGACGGGTTCAGGCCATATCAGAACTGTTCTCAACTGACATAGCCAACGGAGATATCCCGTGAGCGCGACCGAACCCAGCGAACCCGCCCCCCTTTACGCCGCCCGAGAGCCGGTCTTTCCGCGTAGGGTCAAGGGGAACTTCAGGAACCTGAAATGGATTCTGATGGCCGTGATGCTGGGCATCTATTACATCACGCCTTGGATCCGGTGGGATCGCGGGGCCGCGCTGCCTGACCAGGCGGTGCTGATCGACCTTGCAAACCGTCGCTTCTTCTTCTTCATGATCGAGATATGGCCGCACGAGTTCTACTTTGTCGCGGGCCTTCTGATCATGGCGGGGCTGGGGTTGTTCCTGTTCACCTCGGCCATGGGACGCGTCTGGTGCGGCTATGCCTGTCCGCAGACGGTCTGGACCGACCTGTTCATCTTGGTCGAACGCTGGGTCGAGGGGGACCGGAACGCCCGTATCCGCCTTCTGCGGCAAAATTGGAACTTCGAGAAGTGGCGCAAGCGCCTGACGAAATGGGTGCTGTGGCTTCTGATTGGGGCGGCAACCGGCGGGGCGTGGGTGTTTTACTTCACCGATGCGCCGACCCTGCTGCGCGACCTGTTCCACGGCGCTGCCTCACCCATCGCCTACACGACCATCGCAGTCATGACAGCCACGACCTTTGTTTTTGGCGGTTTCGCGCGTGAGCAGATCTGTATCTATGCCTGCCCATGGCCGCGGATTCAGGCGGCAATGATGGACGAGGATACCATCACCATCGCCTATCGGGAATGGCGGGGCGAGCCGCGTGGCAAGCTGAAAAGGGGCGAACACGATCCTACGCAGGGCGATTGCATCGACTGTATGGCCTGTTTCAACGTGTGCCCGATGGGGATCGACATCCGTGATGGCCAGCAGATGGAATGCATCACCTGCGGCCTGTGCATCGACGCCTGCAACGAGGTGATGGACAAGATCGGCAAGCCGCGCGGCCTGATTAGCTATATCGCGCTCAAGGACGAGACGCGCGAGCGTGCCGGTAAAAAGCCCGTCAATGTCTGGAAACACATACTGCGCCCGCGCACCTTGCTGTATTTCACGCTCTGGGGCGGCATCGGTGTCGCGCTGATCGTTGCGCTTTTCATGCGCTCGCCGATCGACTTCAACATCACGCCGGCGCGCGATCCGCTTTATGTGCAGCTTGCCGATGGCGGTATTCGCAATATCTACACCCTGCGGCTTCGTAACAAGCAGGGCGAGCCGACCGAATTCCGCATCACGCTGACCTCGGACGATGCCGAGGCGGCCAGCGGGCTTCGGATCTCGCTTGAGGGGCAGCAGGCCAATACGGTAGTGGTGCCGCCGGATGAAACGCTGACGCAGCGGCTTTACATCGAAGCCCCTGCCGGCACGAAGATGGCGACAGAGGATCGGACCGCGCTCCGCCTCTGGGTCGAGGACATGAACAGCACCGACCGCGTGAGCGAGGATACGGTGTTCAACGGAAAGGCCAACTGAGTCATGAGCGAACGTCGTCTGACAGGCCGTCATGTGTTGGCCATCGCGGTGGGGGCCTTCGGCATCATCATCGGGGTCAATCTGGTGATGGCCTGGCAGGCGATCTCGACCTTTCCGGGGTTGGAGGTGAAGAACTCCTATGTTGCCTCGCAAAGCTTCGATGCCGAACGTGCCGCCCAGGAGGCACTGGGCTGGACCGCGGAACCTGCCTACGAGAACGGCACCTTCTCGATCACGCTGCGTGACCGCGACGGTCTGCCCGCGCCGGTGACCGATATCTCGGTCCTGGTCGGCCGCACCACCCATGTGCGCGACGACCGGACCCCGGTGCTGGTCAATCGCGGCGGGGTCTATTCGGCGCCGCTGGATCTGGCGCCCGGCATCTGGCTGATCCATCTGGAGGCCAGTGCCGCCGATGGAACCCCGTTCCGTCAGCGGATCGATTTCGTGGTGAAGGGATAAGGCCATGACGGCATCGCCGGTTCTGGCGGAACGCGCAACTGCCTCGGCCTGCCCGGCCTGCATCGCT
The DNA here is from genome assembly GCA_937863185.1 of uncultured Paracoccaceae bacterium. Classification (GTDB taxonomy): domain Bacteria; phylum Pseudomonadota; class Alphaproteobacteria; order Rhodobacterales; family Rhodobacteraceae; genus CALMEG01. The sequence continues at coordinate 4,546 of CALMEG010000206.1, forward strand.
GCGCCATCGGCCGAGCGGTTGGCGGCCTCGGGCGATCTGAAGGACGCGCGGCTCGTGCTGTCCCTGCCCACCGCGCATTGCGCCGTCTGCATCAGCGATGTCGAACGCACGCTGGGCGGCTATCCCGGCGTGCGCTCGGCGCGCGTCAACCTGACGATGAAGCGCGTCAGCGTCGAGGCCGAACCGGATGTCACCGCCGAGGACCTGATCGCGGCGCTGGACGGCATCGGCTACGAGGCGCATGAGCTTGACCCCGGCATGCTGTCGGCCACCGAAACCGACCGGCGCGGGCGCGATCTGCTGATGCGGATCGGGGTTGCGGGCTTTGCCATGATGAACATCATGCTGCTGTCCATCGCGGTCTGGTCGGGCGCGCAGGACGCCACGCGCGACCTGTTCCACTGGATCTCGGCGGCGATCGCGCTGCCGACGGTGATCTTTGCCGGTCAGCCCTTTTTCGCGTCGGCCTGGACCTCGCTGAAGGCGCGGCGGCTGGGGATGGATGTGCCGATCTCTCTGGCGATCATCCTGGCCTCGTCGATTTCGGTCTATGAGACGATGCATTCGGGCCATCACGCCTATTTCGACGCGGCGGTGATGCTGACCTTCTTCCTGCTTGTCGGGCGCTATCTGGATTATCGCACGCGCGCGGTGGCCCGTTCCGCCGCCGAAGAACTGGCGGCGCTTGAGGTTGCGCGCGCCACGGTGCTGCGTGACGGGGCCGAGCATGTGGTGCCGGTGGGCGAGCTGATGCCCGGCGATCTGGTGCGCATCCCCCCCGGCGCCCGCGTGCCCGCCGATGGCGAGGTGGTCGAGGGCACGTCCGAGATGGACCGCTCGGTCCTGACGGGCGAAAGCCTGCCGGTCTGGGCCGGGCCGGGCGTTACGCTGTCGACGGGCGAGGTCAACCTGACCGGCCCGCTGACCCTGCGGGTCACAGCGGCCGGGCGGGACAGTTCGCTGCATCGCATGGCGGAGCTGGTGTCACTGGCCGAAAGCGCCAAGAACAAATACACCTCGCTGGCCGAGCGCGCGGCGCGCGCCTATTCGCCGCTGGTGCATCTTCTGTCCTTTGCGGCCTTCGCCTTCTGGATGTGGCGGACCGGGGGCGATATGCGCTATGCGGTGAACATCTCGGCCGCTGTCCTGATCATCACTTGTCCTTGCGCGCTTGGCCTTGCCGTGCCTGCGGTGGTGACCGCCGCCTCGGGCAAGCTGTTTCGCGGCGGCATGCTGATCAAGGACGGCACCGCGCTGGAGCGTCTGGCCGAGGTTGACACCGTGGTCTTCGACAAGACCGGCACGCTGACCCAGGGCACGCCCGAGCCCGTCAACCTGTCCGACCTGTCGCCAAAGGTGCTGCCGGTGGCGGCGGCACTTGCCGGGGCGTCCTCGCATCCGCTTGCGCGCGCGCTTGCCGATGGCGCGGCCGCGATGGGGGTCACGCCGGCCGGGGTGACCGATCTGCGCGAAGTGCCGGGCTACGGGATTGAGGGGCAATGGCAGGGGTGCCGCGTCCGGCTGGGCCGCGCGGACTGGCTTGGAGCCGAGGCGGGCGATGTGACCGCGACCCATCTGGGCATCGAGGGGCAGCCCCCCGTGTCCATCCGTTTTGCCGACCGGCTTCGCCCCGGAGCTGAGGATGCGGTGCGCGCCTTTCAGGCGCAGGGCAAGCCCGTCTGGCTGGTTTCCGGCGATGTGGAGGGCGCCGTGGCGCGGCTGGCCGAACGGCTGGGCATCACCAACTGGCGCGCGGGGGTTCTGCCGCTGGAGAAGGCTGCGCTGGTCGGCGATCTGACGGCCGGGGGGCACCGCGTCCTGATGGTGGGCGACGGGCTGAACGACACCGCCGCGCTTGCCGCGGCGCATGTGTCGATCTCGCCGGCTTCGGCGCTGGATGCGGCGCGCACGGCCTCGGATATCGTGCTTCTGGGGCAGGATCTGGCCCCGGTGGCCGAGGCGGTGCGGATCAGCACCAAGGCCCGCCGCCGGATCAAGGAGAATTTTGCGATCTCGCTGATGTATAACGTGGTTGCTGTGCCGATCGCGCTTGTGGGGCTGGCGACGCCGCTGGCCGCGGCCTTGGCCATGTCGCTCAGTTCGATTACGGTGTCGCTGAATTCGCTGCGGCTGAAATGAGGGCAGGATGGAAGCTCTGACCTACTCCATACCGATTTCCCTGCTTCTGGGCGGGGTCGGGCTTGCGGCATTCTTCTGGTCGCTTCGGTCGCGCCAGTATGACGATCCGAAGGGCGACAGCGAGCGGATCCTGTCCAAGGAATTCGACGACAAGCCGAAGGTTTAAGGCCGGGTCATCCCGCCTGTCTGGAAATCGAAAGCCGCGCCCGAAGGCGCGGCTTTGCCGTTTGCGAAGAAGGGACGCGGCTCAGGGGCCGATCACGTCGCAATCCGTGGCGCGCGCGCTCAGCCGTGCGCAGGCCAGTTCCGCGCCCTGCTTGCTGAGGCCCACGAAGGTTGCCTCGAAGCCGGTCTTGCGTTTCGTGACCTTGCGCAGCGCATCGCCAAGCGCGTCGCTTTCCATCAGCGCGGTTTTCAGAAGCACGCTTTCGGCCTGATACATCGAGCCGAACTTGCCCAGGCTGACCCCCCAGTGGCGCCCACCGGAAGACGAGATGCGGGCTATCACCTCGGGTTCGGCACGCGGGGCGGGGGCGGGCGGTGTCAGGGCGGCAAGGATCATCGTTTCGGGGGCCGCGGCCATGGCAAGGGTTTCGGGCTGCGGCGCGCTGACCTGTTCGAAAACCGGCCCCGGCTCGCTGGCGTCGCCTTCGGCAAGGGCGTCGTCATAGGCGGCGGCCTCTGCAAGGACGAGCGTTTCGGGCTGCGGTTCGGTCTGTTGTGCGAAGGTCTCGGCCGGGGCTTCCACCGCCGCGGCGGCCGGGCGCGGGGCCGGAACAGGGCGCGGAATATCGGCCGAGGCGACGATGGCGGCAGGGGCCTCGGGTTCGGGCGCGGCTGCGGGCGCCGCTTCGGCCACCGCCACCGCTTCGGGCGCCAGATCCTCGGGACGCGGCAAGGGGGCAACCTCGGCCGCGGCCAGCACGGTTTCCCCGGCAGGGGTGGCCTCTGCCACGGCCGGGGCTTGCGGCGCCGGTTCTGCGGCCGTGGCACTTGCCACCGCCGCTTGCGCCGAAGCCAGCGCGAGTGCGATCGCATCCGCGTCATGCGAAGCAACGCCCGGCCGGGCAAGCGGGCGCGGGCTGCGCGCGGGGGCGGCCACAACGCGGATGGTTTTACCGGAGGCCCGCGAACCCGAAGATGTGCTCGGCGCCTCGGCCACATATTGCGGGGCGGTGGGCTTGACCTCTTTCACGCGGCCCGGCGCGCGGCCAAAGCCGATATCCAGCAGCTCGGCCATCTTGGCATTGCGCTGCGGGGTCGAGGTGCCGCCGAAAACCGTTGCGATGACGCGCTTCTGGCCGCGCTGCGCCGAGGCCGTCAGGTTGAAGCCCGCCGCCGAGGTATAGCCTGTCTTGATGCCGTCGGCGCCCTCATAGGCATCCAGGAAGCGGCGGTTGGTATTGGCCACCTTGGCCATGCCCGCATCCGCGGTGCGGCGCGAGAAGATGTTGTAATATTGCGGGAAATCGTAAAACAGCCGGCGCCCCAGAAGGGTCATGTCGCGCGCGGTCGACAGGTGGCCGTCGCGCGTCAGCCCGTTGGCGTTGCGAAACGAGGTGTTGCGCATGCCAAGCGCCTTGGCGGTGCGGTTCATGCGTGCGGCGAAGGCGGCCTCGTCGCCGCCGATCGCATCGCCGATGGCCGAGGCCGCGTCGTTGGCCGACTTGATCGCCGCCGCACGGATCAGATAGCGCAGCGCGATCTTCTGCCCGGCCTTCAGCCCAAGGCGCGAGGGTGGCTGCTTGGCCGCGTTGGCGCTGACGGTGATCATGCTGTCCAGGCTGATCTCGCCACGCTCGACGGCTTCGAACGCGATGTAAAGCGTCATCATCTTGGTCAGCGATGCGGGATGCAGGCGCGTATCCGCGTTCTTTTCATAGAGAACTTCGCCCGTACGGGCATCCATCACGAGCGCCGCATAGGGTGCGCCAAGCGCCATCAAGGGCGCAAGTCCGATCAGGACTGCCCAAATCCCGTAGCGGACCCATCGCATAAGCGTGGTCACGGTTCCTGCCCTTTTACTGCCTCTTGCCCCCGTTTTGTTTTGTGGGGCTTATCTGCTCTGGAAAAACCGTAGCACGGCTTATGCATACTGAAAACACCATATTTTCAATGTGTTTCAGTGCGACTTTCATGCAACCCGTCACGATTGTGCATGGGCGCGACTAGATATCGTGGTGGGTATGCCCGTTCTTGGCAGGTCTGGTGGGTCAGTTTCTGTCCCCGCCGATCCCGGCGATGATCCGCGGCACCTCGCCCAGATCGTGAAGCTCCACGAAGCGCGGATGTTCGCGCGGCGGCTCGGCATGTTCCAGCGCCCAGGTCAGGGCGTGGGGCACATGAAGCCCCCATCCGCCTGCCTCGATCATCGGGATCACGTCGGATTTTAACGAGTTGCCGATCATGACGCCGTTCTGCGCCCCGTCGCCATGGCGGGCGAAGATGCGCCGGTAGGTATCGGGCTGCTTGTCCGACACGATCTCGACGGCGTCGAACATGTCGCCCAGGCCCGATTGCGCCAGCTTGCGTTCCTGATCCATCAGGTCGCCCTTGGTGATCAGGACGATGCGATAATCCCCGGCCAGGGCCATGACCGCCTCGCGCGCATGAGGCAGGATCTCGATCGGATGGGCAAGCATCTCTCGTCCGGCCTGCATGATCTCGGCGATGACGGTCGCGGGCACGCGGCCCTCGGTCACCTCGATCGCGGTTTCGATCATCGACAGGGTGAAGCCTTTGACGCCGAAACCGTAATGGCCGATATTGCGCCGCTCTGCTGCCAACAGCCGCTCGGTCAGGTGATCGCTGTCGGCGTGGTCTGCCAGAAGCGCCTGAAAGCGGTCCTGCGTCAGCTTGAAAAAGCGTTCGTTATGCCAGAGCGTGTCGTCTGCATCGAAGCCGATGGTGGTCAGTGGCATTGGCCCTCCGCGGGGTGGGATGCGCCGTCATGGCGGATTTCGGGGCGCTCCGGGCTTTTCATATTGTGTGATCCGCCTATATTCCACACGAACCCATGCCACGATTCCATATCGGAGAGCGATCCCTTGTTGCAGCCCCTTCACATGATGTCCGACCGACAGGACGATGCCGAAGGAGAATCCGGTGTTGCCACCAAGACGCGGCCCAAGACGCAGCGTCCGCCGCTTTACAAGGTGTTGCTTCTGAATGACGACTATACCCCGATGGAATTCGTCGTGCATATCCTGGAGCGTTTCTTCGGCCTGTCGCATGCCCAGTCCTTCGAGATCATGCTGACGGTGCACAAGAAGGGGCTTGCCGTCGTGGGCGTCTTTTCCTTCGAGGTGGCCGAGACGAAAGTTGCACAAGTGATGGATTTCGCGCGCCGTCACCAGCATCCGCTGCAATGCACGATGGAAAAGGAATAGGCCCCGCGCCGCCCCGACATGAGCCATCCCCGCCTTTCCCTTGCGCTTGATGCGCCGGGCGCCCTGCCGCCCGAGGGCCGCATCGCGGTCTATCGCCCGTTGGCCGATACCGACCTGTCGGATCTTCCCAAGGACCGGCTGCACCTGATTCAGGGCTTTGCCCCCGATCACGCGGCATTGGCCGCGCGCGGGTTCGATGTGGCGCCAGAGGCCAGCGGGCCCTATGCCGCCGCCGTCGTTTTCCTGCCCCGCGCCAAGGCCGAGGCCCGCGCGATTCTGGCCGAGGCCTGCGCCCGCGTCCTGCCCGGCGGGCCGGTCTGGGTGGACGGGGCCAAGCATGACGGGGTGGACAGCATCCTCAGGGATCTGCGCAAGCGGGTGGATGTGTCCTCCCCGATCGCCAAGGCGCATGGCAAGATCTTCGCCTTTGCCGCGGCCCCGGACGCGCTACGCGACTGGCAGGGGCAAGAGATGGCGCCCGCGCCGGGTTTCGTGACCGGGCCGGGGGTGTTTTCCGCCGATGCCGTGGACCGGGGCTCGGCCTTGCTTGCGGCGGCGCTTCCGGCCGAGCTTCCGGCGCGGGTGGCCGATCTGGGGGCGGGCTGGGGCTGGCTTTCGGCGCAGATCCTTGCCCGCCGCGGGATCGAAGAACTGCATCTGGTCGAGGCCGATCATGCGGCGCTGGAGTTTGCGCGGCGCAATATCTCCGATCCGCGCGCCCGGTTCCACTGGGCCGATGCCACGCGCTTTGCACCCGAGGCGCGTTTCGGCGCGGTGGTGATGAACCCGCCCTTCCATACCTCGCGCGCGGCCGATCCGGGGCTGGGGGCGGCCTTCATCCGCGCGGCGGGGGCGATGCTGTCGCTTTCGGGCACGCTTTACATGGTTGCCAACCGGCACCTGCCCTACGAGGACGCCCTGCGCGCCGCCTTCCATGAGATCGAGGAGATCGGCGGCGATGGCGGGTTCAAGGTGATCCGGGCAAGCAAGCCGATCGTGGGGGCGGCCAAGCCCGCCGCGCCGGCGAAACCCCGCGTGACGCGGCGGCGCGTGTCTTCTGCGCGTCGTTGAAATCGGCTAGGCTTCGGCCAGAATCAGACAGCGGGGGACCATGTCTCTTTCCATCTCCGGCAAGAATGCCATCGTCACGGGCGCGGCCCACGGGATCGGGCTGGCCATCGGCCGCCATTTCCTGGATCGCGGCGCCAATGTGATGTTCGCCGATATCGACGAGGCGAAGCTGATCTCGGAACTGGGCGAGGCGGCCAAGTCCGAAGGCCCGGCGCGCTATTTCGCGGCGGACCTGTGTCAGAAGCTGTCGGTGAACAATCTGTGCTCGGCCACGCTGGACGCGTTCGACCGGATCGACATCCTGGTGAACGCGGCGCGCTGCTTCGTGCCCTGCGACCCGCTCGATCTTGACGAAGAGGCGCTGGAGGCGATGCTGCGCCAGAACCTGAAGGGCGGGCTGCGCCTGTCGCAGGCGGTGGCGCGGCGCATGATCGCGCAGGCCGAAAAGGATGGCCGCACGGAAGGCGAGATCGGCTCGATCGTCAATATCTCTTCGCTGGCCGCGACGCGGGTGCAGCCCGAGGCGCTTGCCTATTCCATTGCCTGCGCGGCGCAGGATCAGGCCACGCGCGGGCTTGCCGTTGCGCTTGCGCCGCACCGGATCCGCGTCAACGGGGTGTCCTTTGCCTCGATGATGAGCGCGTCGCTGCAATCGGCGCTGCGCGAGCACGGCGACTGGCGCGAGGCCGTGACCGAGGGCACGCCGCTTGGCCGCATCGCCGCACCGAACGAGTTGGTCGAGGCGGTGCAGTTCCTGGCCTCGGACGGTGCGGGCTTCATAACGGGCCAGATCCTGACCGTGGATGGCGGGCGCGGGCTGCTTGATGCGGTGCGCGTGCCCGCCTACTGATCGCCACCTATTCGGGATAGGTCGTCTTGCAGGCGGCGATATTCGCTTCGGCCTGGCGCACCTCTTGCGCGCGCCGGGCAATCAGGCCGTCGCGCTTGCGCTGTTCGGCGGCGGGGTCGATCGGCACGCGGCGGCGCAGGGTATCGGTATAATCCTCAAGGCACATGCGCGGCTTGCGTATCACGGTGCCGTCGGGGCTTAGGCGTTCGGTATAGCCGCACACCTCCCACCGGGTCCGCACGACCTGATAGGTTTCCCAGGCATATCCTCGCGCCAGATTGCCCTCGACCTCGGCCAGAAGCCGGTCGATGGTGCGCAACTCGCGCGTGGAGCGGTTGATGCATTGCTCCTGCGGCGTGCCGCAGGCGCCAAGCGCGGTTAGAAGGGCCAGGGGCAGGGCAAGGCGGCGAACGGGCAGCATGGCGGACCTTTCGGGCAGAATGTCCCAAACATAGGCCGCTGCGGGCAAAACGCAATTCCAGAGACGGCCGGGGCCTGCTAGATAACGCCGGAGTGAACAGGAGGGACCGCCATGACCGAGGATTTCACCGACCGCAAGGAACGGGCCAGCCGGTGGTTCGCAGAACTGCGCGACCGGATCGTGGCCGCGTTCGAGGCGCTGGAGGACAGCCAGCAGACCGGCCCCTTCGCCAGCCTTCCCGCCGGGCGTTTCGAGGTCAGCCCCACCCGGCGCAGCGCGCCCGACGGGTCGGATGCGGGCGGCGGCAAGATGAGCGTGATGCGCGGCGGGCGCGTCTTCGAGAAAGTCGGCGTGAACATCTCGACCGTCTGGGGCACGCTGGGGGAACGTGCGCAGCGTGCCATGGCCGCGCGCGGCGTGCCCGGAATGGACAGCGATCCGCGCTTCTGGGCCAGCGGGATCAGCCTTGTGGCGCATATGCAAAACCCGCATACGCCGGCCGTGCACATGAACACGCGCATGTTCTGGACGCCGAAGGCCTGGTGGTTCGGCGGCGGGGCCGACCTCAACCCCTGCCTGGAATATCCCGAGGATACGGCGCATTTTCACGCGCAGATGCAGGCGGCCTGCGATTCGCATGACGCCTCTTACTATGCGCGGTTCAAGGCCTGGGCGGACGAGTATTTCTTTGTCCCGCATCGCGGGCGCGCGCGCGGCGTGGGCGGGATTTTCTATGACGACCTGAACACCGGCGACTGGGAGGCCGATTTCGCCTTCACCCGTTCGGTGGGCGAGGCGTTCCTGCCCGCCTTCCTGCCCGTGACCGGGCGCCGCCGCGACCTGCCCTGGGGCGCGGCCGAGAAAGAGGTGCAACTGGTGCATCGCGGGCTTTATGCCGAATATAACCTGGTCTACGACCGGGGCACGAAATTCGGGCTGGAAACCGGGCATGACGCCAATGCCGTGCTCATGAGCCTTCCGCCCGTGGCGAAATGGCCCTGAGCCTGCCCGGCCCGCAGAACGCTCAGGCGCCGCTGCGGATCGTCTCGATCATCGCGGTGACGTTCTCGGGATCGGCATCGGGCGTGATGCCGTGGCCGAGGTTGAAGATATGCGGTCCCCTGGAAAAGGCCTTCACGATGCGCCGGGTCTCGTCGATCAGCGCCTGACCGCCGGTTACCATGTGGCGCGGGTCCAGGTTGCCCTGCACGCAGCCGTCCTTCTGGACATTCGCCGCCGCCCAGTCGGCCGAAACCGAATTGTCGAGCGCCACGCAATCGGCGCCGGTGCGCTTGGCAAAACCCACATAACCCTCGCCGGCCTCGCGCGGGAAGGCGATCACGGGCAGGCCCGGATGGCGGGCCTTCAGCGCGGCGATGATGCGCGCGGCGGGCTTTTCGGCGAAGTCGCGGAAATCGTCGCCCTTCAGGCTGCCGGCCCAGCTGTCGAAGATCTTGATGACCTCGGCCCCGGCTTCGACCTGCCGGGACAGGTATTCGATGGTCGAGTCCGTCAGAAGGTCGATCAGGGCCGCGAAGGTGGCGCGGTCTTCCGCCTTGAGGCGATGCGCGGGGCCCTGATCGGGCGTGCCGCGCCCGGCGATCATGTAGGTCGCCACCGTCCAGGGCGCGCCGGCAAAGCCGATCAGCGTGGTTTCGCGGGGCAGTTCGCGCGACAGGATCCGCACCGTCTCGTAGATCGGGGCCAGCTTGTCGTGGATGTCGTCCTTGCCTTTCAGGCGCGCCAGCCCTTCGGCCCCGGTGATCGTGGACAGCCGCGGGCCTTCGCCCGTCTCGAACCACAGATCCGCGCCAAGCGCCTGCGGCAACAGCAGGATGTCGGCAAACAGGATCGCCGCGTCAAAGCCGTAGCGCCGGATCGGTTGCAGCGTGACCTCGGCGGCAAGATCGGAATTGTAGCACAGCGACAGGAAATCCCCCGCCTCGGCGCGGGTGGCGCGATATTCGGGAAGGTAACGCCCCGCCTGGCGCATCATCCAGACCGGGGGCGTGGGCAGCACCTCGCCGCGAAGGGCGCGCAGGATCGTCTTGTCAGTCATGTGGCATCTCCTTGTTGCCCCTTTCATCGCCCCCTGCGGCGCGATGTCAAGCCATGCACGCTTGCGCGGGCCTTTTGACGCGGATATGCCATGGCCATGGAACAGATGCCCACCCCCCAATCGCCGCTCAGGATCGGCACGCGCGGATCGCCCCTGGCGCTCGCGCAGGCCCATGAGACCCGTTCGCGCCTGATGGCGGCCCATGGCCTGCCCGAAGAGGCCTTCGAGATCGTCGTGATCAAGACCACGGGTGACCGTGTGCTGGACCGGCCGCTGAAAGAGATCGGCGGCAAGGGGCTGTTCACCAAGGAGATCGAGGATGCGATGCTGCAAGGCGGCATCGACATTGCGGTCCATTCGATGAAGGACATGCCCACGGTGCAGCCCGGCGGCCTTTTGCTGGATTGCTATCTGCCGCGCGAGGATGTGCGCGATGCGTTCGTCTCTGCCACGGTCGGGCGGCTGTCGGACCTGCCCGAAGGTGCCGTGGTCGGGTCCTCGTCGCTGCGCCGGCGCGCGCAGCTTGCCAACCGCAGGCCCGATCTGAAGCTGGTCGAGTTTCGCGGCAACGTGCAGACCCGCCTGAAAAAGCTGGAAGAGGGCGTGGCGCAGGCGACGTTCCTTGCAATGGCCGGGCTGAACCGGCTGGGCATGGCGCATGTCGCGCGTTCGGCCATTGGCGTCGACGAGATGCTGCCCGCCGTAGCGCAGGGCGCGATCGGGATCGAGCGGCGGGCTGAGGATGCGCGCGCCGCGGCGCTTCTGGCGGCCATCCATGACGGCCCCACCGGGCAGCGCCTTGCCGCCGAGCGGGCCTTCCTGAAAGAGCTGGACGGATCGTGCGAAACCCCGATTGCGGGGCTGGCGGTTCTTGAGGGCGCCGAGGTCTGGCTGCGCGGAGAGATCCTGCGCCCCGACGGTTCCGAGGCGATCGCCGATGAGGGCCGCGCGCCCGTCGCCGACGCGGCCGCCCTGGGGCAGGATCTGGCGCGGCGGCTTCTGGCCCGTGCGCCCAAGGGCTTTTTCGACTGGCGCTGAGAATGGCCGATGCCGCCGGGAAATGCCGCATCCGGGCTTGCGAAGCGGCCGCTTTGCCCGCATGAGGCCGGTATCTGATCCGGAAACCTGCCTTGCGCCGCGCCCTTGCCCCCTTCCGCCCGATCCTGCGTGATCCCGCCCTTGCGCTTGCCGCGGCGCTTCTGGTGCTGTTCGGCGCGCATGCGGCGACGATGATGCCCTATGTCTCGGCGCTTGCGGTGACGGTGTTCGGGATGGATGACGGCGCCTATTCGGCGCTTCTGGTCGTGGCCTCGGTGCTTTCGGTGTCCTCTTCGGTGGGCTTCGGCATCCTTGCCGATCAGCGCGCGAACCGGCGCGCCATCGCGCTTGCCTCGGCGGGGTTGCTGACGGCGGGGACGGGGATGGTCTGGGCGGGGCAGAGCCTGTGGGCCTTCGTGATCGCCCATGCGCTGGTGCTGCCGCTGTCGAGTTCGATCTTCGGGCAGCTTTTTGCGCTGTCACGGCTTGCGGCCTCGATGCATCCGGAAAACGAACGGGTGGCGATTCTGGCGGCGCTGCGGGCGCTGTTCGCGCTGCCATGGGTTGTGGTGCTGCCGCTCTGGTCGGTGGCCTTCAAGGCCGGGGCCTCGCTGATGGCGGTCTATCCGGTCTGCCTGGTGATGGCGGGGCTGATGCTGATCCTGACGCAGCGCTACTGGCCGCGCGATGGCGCTACCCGCTGGCCGGACCCGCGTTCCGGGCTGAGCTTCGCCGCCGCCCTGCGCGAGATGGCAGAGCCCTATGTGACGGTGCGCGTTGCAGCGCTTGGCACGATCAACGGTGCAGTCACGCTCTATCTGGTGCTGATCGGGCTGGTCTTTGCGGTGACGCCGGGACGCGGGGCGGGCGATGTCGCGCTTTATGCGGGCTTCGTGGCCGGGCTCGAGGTGCCGCTGATGCTTGCGTTGCCGCTGCTGACGGGGCGGGTCGCGCCGACCGTGCTGATCTTTGTGGGGGCCGCGCTTTATGCGACCCATCTGGCCTTCCTGCCGGTTCTGGCGGCCTCGCCCCTCGTCTGGCTTCTGGTCGTGCCGGCCGCGGCCGGGGGCGCGGTCGTGCTGACCCTGCCGATGGCCTATCTTCAGGACCTGATGGCGATGCGGCCGGGCGCGGGGGCCTCGCTCATGGCGCTTCAGAAGCTGATCGGGGATGCGGTCTGCGCGGCGGTCTTCGCGCTTGGGACGGGGCTGGGCGGCTATGGTCTGGCCGCAGCCCTTGGTGCGGGGCTTGCGGTGGCGGGTGCGGCAAGCCTTTGGGCGATGGATCGCCGCCCCCGTTAGCCGCCCTCGCTTTCCGGGGGCAGTTCGGCCAGCAGTTCAAGCACCTTCGGGCCAAGCGCCTCGACCACCATCGCCACGCCCGCCGGGGCAGGGTGGATGTTGTCGTCCTGCATCAGGTCGTTTTGCGCGCGTGCCTCGGGGGTGGCCTGCATGATCGGCTCCAGCAGGTTGGGCAGCAGGACGATGTCGTATTTCGCGGCCAGATCGGGCCAGATCGCGTCGAAGGCCGCCTTGTAGTCGGGGCCGTAATTGCCCGGCGCGGGCAGCCCCGCCAGCAGCACCGGAAGGCCGCGGGCACGGGCCTTTTCCAGCATCGCATCAAGGTTCGCGCGTGCCTCTTCTGGGGGCAGGCCGCGCAGCAGGTCATTGCCGCCAAGCGCGATCATCAGCGCGTCCGTCTGATCGCTGAGCGACCATTCGAGCCGCGACAGCCCCCCCGCCGTGGTATCGCCCGAAACGCCCGCATTGACCACGCGCACATCCGCGCCATGGCTGTTCAGCCAGCCCTGAAGCTGCGGCACGAGCCCCTCTTCCGGGGGCAGCCCGTAGCCCTGCGTCAGGCTGTCGCCAAGCGCCACCAGCTCGACCGGGTTGGCAAGCGCCGGCGCGGCGGCGATAAATGTTGCCGCAGCAAGGTTGCGCAGGGCGCGGATCGACCCATATCCCCTTGAGAGAACAGAAAAGAAGGCAGGCATGACGGAAACCGTTCTATCGTTGCAGGACGCGCGGCTGACCTTGCAGGGCAATGCCGGGCCGGTGGAAATTCTGCGCGGCATCACGCTGGACATCGCACGGGGGGAAAGTGTCGGGCTGACCGGCCCATCGGGGTCTGGCAAATCGTCGCTCCTGATGCTCATGGGGGGCCTCGAGCGGGCCACCGGGGGCAAGGTTGCGGCCTTGGGGCAGGATCTTTCCGCGATGGGGGAAGATGCGCTGGCCCGGTTCCGCAGGGGGAATATGGGGATCGTTTTCCAATCCTTCCACCTGATTCCGACAATGACCGCACTGGAAAATGTCGCCCTGCCGCTGGAGCTGGCCGGGGTCGACGCGGCCTTTGACCGCGCCGCCGAAGAACTCGAGGCCGTGGGGCTTGGCCATCGCACCGGCCATTATCCGGCGGAACTGTCGGGGGGCGAGCAGCAGCGCGTGGCGCTTGCGCGTGCAGCGGCGCCCCGGCCCGCGCTGTTCCTGGCCGACGAGCCGACGGGAAACCTCGATGCCGCCAATGGCGCGGCGATCATGGAGCTTCTGTTCGGCCTGCGTGACCGGCATGGCGCGACGCTTGTACTTGTGACCCATGCCCCCGAACTCGCCGCGCGCTGCGACCGGATCGTGCGCCTTGCCGACGGGATGATCGAATGAGCCTAGCGTTTCGGATCGCGCGGCGCGAACTGCGCGGCGGGCTTGGCGGCTTTCGCGTGTTTTTGCTGTGCCTGATGCTGGGGGTGGCCGCGATCGCGGGCGTGGGCACGGTGCGCAGCGCGATCGAGGCCGGGCTGCACGATCAGGGCGCGGTGCTTCTGGGGGGCGACGCGCAATATGAATTCACCTATCGCAAGGCCACCCCGGACGAGCGCGGCTGGATCGAGGCGCGCGCCACCGCGGTCTCCGAGGTGTTCGAGTTCCGCTCCATGCTGGTCGTGGGCGCGGGGGCGCAGGCCGAGCGTGCGCTGACCCAGGTGAAGGCGGTGGACGGGGCCTATCCCCTTGTGGGCGCGCTCTCGCTTGATCCGCCGCTGCCGGTGGCCGAGGCGCTTGCGCCCCGGCCGGGCGGCGCCCATGGCGCGTTGCTCGATCCGGTTCTGGCGGATCGGCTGGGCCTGAAGGTGGGCGACAGCTTCCATCTGGGCCGGGCGCAATTCGTGCTCAGCGCGCTGTTGCTGCGCGAGCCGGACAGCACCGGGGCGGGGTTCAGCCTTGGTCCGCGCTCGATCGTGCCGGCGGTGGCGCTGGAAGGGTCCGGCCTGCTTGAACCCGGATCGCTTTATGAAACCGAATACCGCGTGCTGTTGCCGCCGGGCAGCGATCTGGACCGGATGCGCGCCGAGGCCGAGACCGCCTTCGAAGGCGCGGGCATGCGCTGGCGCGACAGCCGCCGCGCCGCGCCGGGGGCCGAGCGGTTCGTGGATCGGATCGGCTCGTTCCTGGTGCTGGTGGGGCTTGCGGGCCTTGCGGTGGGGGGCGTGGGCATTTCCGCGGCCGGGCGCGCCTGGATGGAGCGCAAGACGGAAACCATCGCCACGCTGAAGGCGCTTGGCGCCAACGGCGGTCTGATCCGGCGGGGGTTTCTTCTGTAAATTGCGGGGCCGACGCGCGGGGGGGGTCGGCTGGGGGGGGTCCTTGGTGCGGGCGTGCCGATCCTTGCGCAGGGGGCGATCGCGGCGCAGATGCCGATCCCGATTGCGCTGCGCCTCGCCCCGATGGCACTGGCGGAGGCGGCGATCTACGGCATCCTCGTGGCGGCGATCTTCACGCTCTGGCCGCTGTCGCGCATGATGCAGGTGCGCGCGGCCGCGCTTTACCGGGATATGGGCCCCGCGCGCGGCCGGCTTCCGGGGGCGGGGACGCTGGGGCTGATTGTGGCGCTGGTGGCGGTTCTGGTGCTGGCCTCGGTGCTGTTCTCGGGGCTTTGGGCGCTTGCGCTTGGCACGCTTGGCGGAATCGCGGTGGCGCTTGCCATCCTTGCGGCGGCGGCGGCACTGGTGCGGCGCGGCGCGAAGCGCGCCGCCTCCGGCGTGCGGGGCAGGCCCGCCCTGCGCGCGGCGCTAGCCGCGATCGGCGGCCCGCGCAGCGAGGCCGCGCCCGTCATCCTGTCGCTTGGGCTGGGCCTGTCGGTCCTGGCTGCGGTGGGCCAGATCGACGCGGGCCTGCGCGGCGCGATCGACCGCGATCTGCCGAAGGTTGCTCCGGCCTATTTCGTCGTCGATATCCAGCCCGACCAGATCACGCCTTTCCTTGCGAGGTT
>CALMEG010000207.1 GCA_937863185.1 uncultured Paracoccaceae bacterium
GGATAAAGATCGAGACCTCGGGAAGGGCGTTCATCAGCTTGAAGACCGCATAGCCCCCCACCGCCATGAACCCGCCGGTGCCAAGGCTGACCTGCCCGGCATAGCCCACCAGGATGTTCAGCCCGATCGCCGCGATCGCATAGATCAGGAACGGAACGAAGACCGCATTCGCCCAATAGTCATTGATGAACAGCGGGATCACCCCGAAGGCCACCGCCAGCACCGCGTAATAGCGCAGCCGGTCGAACCTGATCGGGAATGTCTGGCTGTCCTCGCGGTAGGACGTTTTGAAATCACCCGCCTCGCGGTAGAACATCAGATCTTCCCCCCGTTCTCCATCGGGGGGCAGACGATCCGCGCCCCCGTCAGCAGCCGCGCCGGATGCGCAGCCAGGACCAAAGCCCCGCGCCCGCGCCCGCAGCCGCCAGTAGAATGTTTGTCATCTGCAATGCGACCGACTCGTTGGCCGGCGCGGCCAGGGCCAGCCATCCGAACGCCAATGCGGCGGCCCAGCCGATCGTGAACATCATTGCGCAACTTTTCATTCGCAGAACCTCTCCCAGGTTTCCGCGCGGCCGGAACGGGCCGCGCTTGCGTCCCTTTTCCCCGATCCGGGCCTCCCAACCCGTTTGCGATCAGATCTGCGGCAGATTGACGCATAACTTACACCCGCTCAATGATTTTTTCGCCGAACAGGCCCTGCGGCCGGAACACGAGGAACCCAAGCGCCAGAACATAGGCAAACCAGTTTTCCGTCGCGCCACCGATCATCGGACCCACGAAGAACTCGAACAGCTTCTCGCCCACGCCGATGATCAGCCCGCCCACGATGGCGCCGGGGATCGAGGTGAATCCGCCCAGCATCAGAACCGGCAGCGCCTTCAGCGCAATCAGAGAAAGCGAGAACTGCACCCCCGACTTGGTGCCCCACATGATCCCCGCGACCAGCGCGACGAACCCCGCGATCGACCAGACCAGGATCCAGATGAAGCGCAGCGAGATCCCGACCGACAGCGCGGCCTGATGGTCGTCGGCCACCGCGCGCAGGGCACGGCCCTGTTTGGAATACTGGCTGAACAGCGTGAGCGAGCTGACAAGGATCACCGCCACCACGGTCGCCACGATATCCAGATTGTCGATGAAGAACCCGTAGCCGAAGATCCGGTCGGTCACCGATTCCACCGTTTCCGAGATCCCCTGCGGCAGGCCGACATCCAGCTTCTTGATATCCGCGCCCCACATCACGTCGCCCAGGCCTTCGAGGAAATAGGCAAGCCCGATGGTGGCCATGAACAGGATGATCGGGGCCTGGTTCACCAGATGCTTGAGAACAAGCTTCTCGATCGCGATCGCCAGCCCCACCATGACCAGCGCCGTCAACGCGATCGCCACGATGCCCGGAAGCTGCCAGCCGAAGCCGTGCAGGTTGGTGCCGAAAGCCGCGTTGATCAGATGCGCGAACGGCACCTGTCCGTTCTGCAACCCCACAAGCGTCAGCGCCGCAAACAGCGCCAGCACGCCCTGTGCGTAGTTGAAGATCCCGCTGGCCTTGAAGATGAGCACGAAACCCAGCGCGACCAGCGAATACATCACCCCGGCCATCAGGCCGTTGAGGGTGACTTCCATTGCGTAAAGCAGTTGATCCGGCATTTCGTCCCCCTCAGTCGTGCGACACGCCAAGATAGGCGTCGATCACATCCTGGTTGTTGCGCACTTCGTCGGGCGTTCCGTCCCCGATCTTCTTGCCATAATCCATCACGACGACACGGTCCGACAGGTCCATGACCACGCCCATGTCATGTTCGATCAGCGCGATGGTGGTGCCGAATTCGTCGTTCACATCCAGGATGAAGCGGCACATGTCCTCTTTTTCCTCGACGTTCATGCCTGCCATCGGTTCATCCAGCAGCAGGATCTTCGGCTCGGCGGCAAGCGCGCGGGCAAGCTCGACCCGCTTCTTCAGCCCGTAGGGAAGGCGCCCCACCGCCGTCTTGCGGATGTTCTGGATCTCGAGGAAGTCGATGATCTTCTCGACCTTCTCGCGGTGCTCGTGTTCCTCACGCGAGGCGCCGCCATACCAGAGCGCCTGGCTGAGCAATCCCGATTTCATCAGGGTGAGGCGCCCGGTCATGATGTTATCGAGCACGCTCATGCCATCGAACAGGGCGATGTTCTGGAAGGTGCGCGCGATGCCAAGGCGGGCCACCTCATAGGGTTTCATCGGGCCGCGCTTCACGCCCTTGAACCAGACCTCGCCCTCGGACGGAACGTAGAAGCCCGAGAT
>CALMEG010000208.1 GCA_937863185.1 uncultured Paracoccaceae bacterium
CAGTTCGGCGGCCTCGGTGTCGTAGCGCGGGGTCGAGTCGTTGTGGAAGCCGTGGTTGGCGCCCTGGTAGATATGGGCCTCGTAGGTCGTTCCGGCGGCATCGAGCGCGGCCTGGTAGGCGGGCCATCCGGCATTCACACGCTCGTCCAGCGCCGCGTAATGCAACAGGACCGGCGCCCAGATGCGCGGCACATCGGCCGGGTCGGGCTGGCGGCCGTAAAAGGGCACCGCGGCGCCCAGATCCTGATAGGCGACGGCGGCGGCATTCGCCACGCCCCCGCCATAGCAAAAGCCGGTGATCCCCACCTTGCCGACAACCGCCTCATGCGCCATGAGAAACTCGACCGCGGCGAAGAAATCGTTCATCAGCTTTTCGCCGTCGACCTGCTGCTGCAAGGCGCGGCCGTCCTCGTCATTGCCGGGATAACCGCCCATCGGCGTCAGGCCGTCCGGCGCCATGGCGATGAACCCCGCCTTGGCAAGCCGGCGCGCCACGTCCTGGATATAGGGGTTCAGCCCGCGATTTTCGTGCACCACGACCACGCCCGGCGCGGATGCCGCCCCGGTCGGGCGCACGAAATAGGCGCGCATGGGGTCATGGCCGTTCGGGGACGGATAGCTGATCCATTCGGCGCGAATATCGGGATCGTTGAAGCTGACCTTTTCGGCAAGGGCATAGTCGGGGCCCATCATCGACAGGATGGCCGCGGCACCCAGCCCGCCGATGGCGAATTTCGCGGCCCGATCAAGGAATTCGCGCTTGGTGATGATGCCATGGGCATAGAAGTCATAAAGTTCCAGCAATTCGGGGCTGAAATCCTTCGCCGTCAGGCGGCGGTCCGGGGTGTTCATCGCAGTTCCCTCCTGTGTTGTGCGTTACTCCCTGCAAGCGAAACGTCTATTCGGCGGGCTGGTCGGCCGCCCCGGCGGTGCGCCTGTCGCGCCCGATGCTTTCGACCAGCACATAGATCACCGGCGTCACGACCAGCGTCAGCACGAAGGCCACGCTCAGCCCGCCCGCGATCACCTGGCCAAGCGCGCGGCGGGCCTCGGCCCCGGCGCCGGTGGCAAGGGCCAGCGGCATCGCCCCCAGCACCGTGGCGATCGAGGTCATGGTGACGGGGCGCAGGCGGGTGACGGCGCCTTCGATGGCGGCTTCGCGCAGCGCCATGCCGCGCGCGCGCAATTGGTTCGAGAACTCGACCATCAGGATGCCGTTCTTGGCCATGATCCCGACCAGAAGCACCAGCCCGACCTGGCTGAAGATGTTCACGCTCTGCCCGCCAAGCCACAGCGTCACGACCGCGCCCGCAAGGCCCAGGGGCACGGTGAGCATGATGACCAGCGGCGTGCGGAAGCTTTCAAACTGCGCCGAGAGCACAAGGAAGACGATCGCAAGCGCCATGGCGAAAAGCGTGGCGACCCCGCCCGAGGCATCAAGGTAATCGGCGGCCAGCCCTTCCCAGTTCAGCGTGGCCCCTGCGGGAAGCTGCGCCACCGCGGCCTCGACGCGCGCGATCACCCCGGCCAGGTCCGCGCCGTCGGCCAGATCGGCCTCGACCGCGACGGAATGCACGCGATCCTGCCGGGTGATGGCGGGCAAAGAGGCCCCCGTCTCGATGCTGGCAAAGGCCGAAAGCGGGATCAGGTCACCGCGATTGTTGCGCAACAGGACCGACATCAGATCCTCGGGCGCGTCGCGGTTTTCCGGCTCGGCCTGAAGGATGACGGGATATTGCCGACCGTCCCGGCTGAACTCTCCGACCCTGCGCGAGGCGACCAGCACCTGAAGGGCCGAGGACACCGCCTCGGCATCCAGCCCCAGATCCTGCGCGCGCAGCCGGTCCACGTTTAGCGTGGCGCCCGGCTGGTTGGCATCATGGGCAACCTCAAGCGGACCAAGATCGGGGTCGCCCGTCATCATCGCGGCCAGATCCTCGGCCCAGGCGGCGGCGCGGTCCACATCGGGGCCGCCCAGCATGAAGTCGATCGAGCCGCGGCTGCCCCCGATCCCGAGGCCCCCCGCCGGGCGCAGGAAAGTCTGCACCTCGGTAATGGCGCCAAGCGGGCCACGCAGCGCGGAGATCACGTCCTGAACGCTTTCGTCGCGTTCGGACCAGGGCACGAGGTTGACGATGAACAGCGCGCGCCGCAGCTCTCCCCATGTACCGACGATGGTGGTGACGTTGTCGATCACGCCGTCCGCACGCAACGGCTCCAGCACGGCCTCGACCTTGCGGGCGGCGGCATCGGTCTGGGCAAGGTTGCTGCCCTGCGGCGCGCTGAGGAAGATGCGCAGACCGCCCCGGTCCTCTTCGGGGGTCACTTCCTGCGGCAGGCTGCGGTAAAGGGCGAAGGCCACGGCCATGGCAAAGGCGGTCACGGCCAGCACAACCTCAGGGCCAGCGATGGCGCGGCGCAGGCCCGCGCGATAAAGCCGCTCGGCCCCGGCAACGGCGCGGTTCACCCCACGGCTGAGCAGATTGGCACGCTCTTCCTGTGCCATCAGGCGTTCGGCCAGCACCGGCGACAGCGTAAGCGCCACGAACCCCGACACCGCGACCGACACCGCAAGCACGATGCCGAATTCCCCGAACAGCTTGCCGATCTCGCCCTCCATGAAGCTGACCGGCACGAAGACGGCGATCAGCACCGCAGTGGTGGCGATGACCGCGAACCTGACCTGACCGGCGCCCGGGCGAACCGCCTCGGCCCGCGACAGGCCCTGCGCGCGCAGCCTCTGGATGTTCTCAAGCACCACGATTGCGTCATCGACCACAAGGCCGATCGCAAGGATCATGGCAAACAGCGTCAGGATGTTCACCGAAAAGCCCAGCACGAGCATCGCCAGCGACGCGCCCAGGATCGAGATCGGGATCGTGACCAGCGGGATCATCGACAGCCGTGCCGAGCCGAGAAAGAGGAAGATCACCGATGTCACCAGGATCACCGCCTCAAGGAACACATAGGCCACCTGCTGCAACGTGGTCTCGATGAAGACGGCCTCATCCGCGGTAACGGTCAGCGCCATGCCCTCGGGCAAGGTCGGGCGGATGCGGTCCAGCTCGGCATGGACGGCGCGGGAAATCGCCACCGTATTGGCCTGCGCCTGCGGCTGGATGCCCATGCCAAGCCCGGTCACCCCGTCCGAGCGGAAGATCGTGTCCGAGCCCTCGGCCCCCTCTTCGATCCGCGCCACGTCGCCTAGGCGCAAGGGACGCATGCCGTCGGCCCGCACGACAAGACGCTCGAACTCCTCGATCGAGGAAAACCGCGTGCGCGCCAGAAGCTGCAACTGGCGCGCGGGGGTTTCGATCTCGCCCGCGGGCAGCTCGACATTGTTAGCGGACAGGGCGGCGGTGATATCCGCGGGCGTGATCCCGTGCGCGGCCATCCGCCCGGTATCCAGCCAGACACGCATCGCGGGCGCGCGCTCGCCATAAACCGCGGTATTCGCCACGCCGGGCAGGCGCGCCAGGCGGTCCACCAGATAGCGGTCGGCATAGTCCGAAAGCTCAAGCGCGCTCATCGTGCTGGAGGACAGCGCCACCCGTACCACCGGGTCGCCCTCGTCGTCGTTCTTGCGCACCACGGGGGCCGAGGCGGCGGTGGGCAGGTCATGGGCCACCCGCTCGATGGCCGAGCGCACATCGTTCGCGGCCCCGTCGATATCGCGCGAGGGATCGAAGATCAGCACCGTGCGCATCCGCCCCCGCTCGCTTTCGGTGGACATGCTTTCAAGGCCCGAGATCCCGGCAAGCGCGCCCTCGATCACGCTGGCCACCTGGCTGTCGACGACATCAGGCGCGGCGCCGGTATAGTCGACCCGCACGGTGATGCGGGCGGTATCCACCTGCGGCAGCTCGCGCACCGGCAGCCGCGTCAGCGCCACCGCGCCGATCAGCACGATCAGCAGGTTGAGCACCGTGGCCAGAACCGGCCGACGCAGTGACAGGGCGGGAAGGGTCATTGCGCCACCTCCTCTGCCGGGCGCAGATCCGCGCCCTCCGTGACGCGGTGCAGGTTGCTGACGATGACGGCCGTGCCCTCTTCCAGCGCGCCGCTGACCTCGATCAGCCCGTCGCGGCTTTGGCCGGTGACGACCTCGACCCGGCGGGCGCGGCCATCCTGCACGGCAAAGACATGGGCCTGCGTGCCCGAGATGATCAGCGCGCGTTCCGGCACCGCAAGCGCCTGCCGGCGGTCAAGCACCAGCGAAACCTCCATGAACATGCCCGGCACCATCGCACCGTCGCCGTTATCGACCACCGCCCGCAACGCGATCGAGCGCGTCGCCTGATCGACACGCGTGTCGACGGCGTTGATCATGCCGTCGAAGACCCGCCCGGGCCACGCGGCGGAGACCAGACTGACCCCAAGCCCGGGCGCGATCCGTGCGATCACCCGCTCGGGCACGCGAAAGCCAACCTCGATGCGCGACAGATCGTCAAGCGAGGTAACGATATCGGCCGGGGTCACAAGCTGGCCGGGCGCAAGGTCGGTGAACCCGACCACGCCCGCGAAAGGTGCGCGCAACTCCAGGTCGTCCAGCGCGGCCTGCGCCATGTCGCGTTCGGCCTCGGCGCGCAGAAGGGTGGCCTGCGCGGCCTCGATCGCGGCGCCGGTGGTGCTGCCCGAACTGTCCAGACGCGCCTGACGGTCATAGGCGGCCCGCGCCTCGGCCAGCGTCGCCTCGGCGGATTTGAGCGCGGCGCGCTCGGCCGCGTCCTCAAGCCGCAAAAGCACCGCGCCTGCCCGGACCTCTGCGCCCGGAATGATGTGAAGCGCGCTCACGCGGCCGGTGGTGGCCGGGTGCAGTTCCACCGCGCGCACCGCACGCGTGGTGCCCACCGCCTCGACCGTGTCGGCGAATGTCATCATGCTGGCCGGCACCGTCTGCACGGCAAGCGCCGCTTGTCCCCCCCCGGCACGGGGTGCGGGGTTCTCGGGTGCGGCGGAAAGCAGGGCCGAGGTGCTGTCGAAACCGAAGACTGCTGCCGCCGCAATCAGCGCCGCTCCAATGACGATCCGTATCAGGCGCATAGGCCGCTCTCCCCGTCCGGCGCGCGGGGGATACCGCCCTTCCCGCGCAGGTCTACCCATCGTGCCATCCAGCGGGGCATGCGACAAACAACATTACCGTGCACGGCCAAACCGTTGCAATCACTGACACGTCCTGCCGCGAAAACGGGCGCTCGCGCTATTTCTGCAAGACATAGGTGCCGGGCGCATCCCCGATCGCCGCGCAGCCGGCCTGTTCGCACCCCATCGGCGGCGGGGCTTCCGGTACGCCGGAATGCTCACCCAGCCATGCGGTCCATGCCGGCCACCACGATCCTTCCTGCAACGGCACCTGCACCGCCCAGCTGTCGGGGTCGAGATAACGCTCGCCATGATGCGCGGTTGCGATCTGATAGCTGCGGCCCTTGTGGCCGGGCTGCGACAGGATCCCCGCATTATGCCCGCCATTGGTCAGCACGAAGGTCAGGTCGGTGTCGAAGAACAGGTGCATCTTGTAGACGGAATGCCAGGGTGCGACATGGTCCTTGGTCGTGCCCACGGAAAAGACCGGCACGGTGATGTCGCGCATCGAGATCGGCCGCCCTTCGACCGCAAAACGCCCCTCGGTCAGGTCGTTGTCGAGATAGAGAGAGCGCAGGTATTCCGAATGCATCCGGTAGGGCATGCGCGTGCCATCGGCATTCCAGGCGATCAGGTCGAACATCGCCGGGGTTTCCCCCATCAGGTAGTTGCGCTGCACCTGCGACCAGATCAGATCGGCCGAGCTGATCATCTGGAACGCGCCCGACATATGGGTCGTGTCCAGATAGCCCTGCTCCCACATCATGTCCTCAAGGAAGGCGAGCTGGCTTTCATTGACGAAAAGCTGCAATTCGCCCGGCTCGGTAAAGTCGATCTGCGAGGCGAAATAGGTCAGCGTCGCAAAGGGTTCTTCGCCGCCGCGCGCGGCCGCGGCGGCGGCGATCGACAAAAGCGTGCCGCCAAGGCAATAGCCGGTGCCGTGGATCTTGCGGCCCGGCACGATTGCCTGAACGGCGCTGACGGCATCCATCACCCCCAGCTTGCGATACTCCTCCATCCCCAGGTCGCGCTCGGCCGCGCCGGGGGTGCTCCACGAGATCATGAAGACGGTAAAGCCCTGTCCGACAAGGTATTTCACCAGAGAATTCTCGGGCGAGAGGTCGAGGATGTAGTATTTCATGATCCAGGCCGGGACGATCAGCACCGGCTCGGGGTGCACGGCGCCGGTGCTGGGGGCATACTGGATCAGCTCGATCAGGTGGTTGCGGTAAACCACCTTGCCGGGCGTGCAGGCCACCTCGATCCCGGGGCGGAAGGCCTCGGCCCCGGCGGGGGGCTTGCCGGTCTGCATCCGCTCCAGATCATCAAGCCATGTCTGGAAGCCGCGCACGAGGTTCTGGCCGCCTTCCTCGCGCGTCCTGGCCAGAACCTCGGGGTTGGTCATCAGGAAGTTCGACGGAGAGAACATGTCAAGGATCTGCCGGGTGGCGAAATCCATCACATGCTCGTGCTGGCGGGTCACGCCGCGCACGCCGGTGGTGGCGTTGTGCCACCACTGCTGATTGAGAAGGAAGGACTGGTAAAGCAGGTTATAGGGCCATTTCTGCCAGGCCTCGCCCCGGAAGCGGCGGTCCTGTTCCAGCGGCTCGATGCAGGGCGCCGAGCCGTTCGCGGCAAGCGCGCAGCTTGACATGTAATGCGCAAGCCGGGCCCATTTGCGGATCGCCTTGCGCGTCAGTTCAAGCTGCTTGCCCGGCGACATGGACAGATGCGCCAGCCAGTCGAGATAGGCCGCCGTCAGCGCCGCCGGGGACAGGCCGTTGGTCAGTTTCGCAATCCCGGCATGCGTCGCGCGGTCAAGCAGGTCCGCCACCATGTCCGAGGGCACAGCACCCTGCCCCGGCACACCCTGCGCAAGCGTCACCCCCCGCAGGCGTTCGGCCGCCTTTTCCGCCTCGGAATGCCGGGCGGCGCCGCCAAGCGCGCCTGTGCCATCATGATCGGCACGCGCGACCGGCCGGGGCCGCGCCCCCGCTTTGCGGCGGTCGGTTCTGGGTTCTGCTCTGGCCATCGCCGTCGTCCTTCTTCTTTACGCATCGCTGCCTTCTTCGCACCGAAAGGCAACGGTTTTGCTAATCCCGGCGGGCCACCTTGTCACGCAAACCGCATCCGGCGCCCGATCTCAGACCGGGACGGCGTGGGCTGAGGCCGGCCCCCGGGCGGTCTTGACCACCTGCCCGGCCGCATCGCCCGTTGCCTCGATCTCTTCGCGGATCGCCAAACCTGCGCAACGCGCCACCATTTCCCAGTATTCACGGGCGTCTTCCACGAGTCGCTGCGCGGATTGCGCCTGCCATTCCGTGATTGCCTTCATCCCGGCCAGCGGATCGCCTCCGCCGAAGGCAGCCCCCGCCCGCAGCGCACTGCGCGTGGCCTGGTGGCGGCGCTGGAACCAGTGGGCGGAAAAGGCTTCCGCCTCGTTCAGCATCATCTCCTGCATCCGCCAAAAATGTGCCGCCTGCGGTCCGAGAACGGGGCCGAAACAGCCGACCGATCCTTGTGTCTTCGCCATCGTCTTTCCTCCTTGTGCAAATGCGGCGCGATCATAGCAGATAACCCGGCATGGTTGCCTTAGGGTAAATCAAACTGGACACCATGCCGCACTACTGCGCACCGCCGGTATCCTCGCGCAGGGCGTGCGCAATCGCCTGGCGGGTTGCGTCGGGCTGGCGGCCGACCGCGCGCAGCAATCCGTGCATGTCGCGACGCAGCCCATGCAACTGATCCAGCAGCGACAGCACGACCGGAACCGCATCGGGCGGCAGCGACATTTCCTTGCGCAGGTCGCAGACAAGCCGGATCCGCGCCACGTCAAGCTCGTCATAGACCGGGCCGTCTTTGCCATGCGCGGGGCGCACCCAGCCTTCGCGCACCCAAAGCCGCAGCTCGCGCAGCTGCACCCGGCGCACGGCCGCGACGACTTCGCGTTCCCCCAGTTTCATGTCGCCATCCTCCAGAGTTTCGCGCGCGGATCGTCAGGCGCCAGATCGCGCCAACGCCGCGCGGCCTCTTCCATGCCCTCGGAAATCTTTTCAGGCAGGACGATCTTCAGCCGCACATACTGATCGCCCGCGGCACCCTTCGCGGACCGGATCCCCCGCCCCTTCAGCCGCAGCCGCTGCCCTGACGAGGCACCGCGCGGCACGCTCATGCTGACGGGGCCGTCGATGGTGGGCACCTCGATCCGGGCGCCCAGAACGGCCTCGTAGAAGCGGATCGGCAGGTCGATCTCGATATCGTTGCCGTCGCGGGTGACCAGCGGATGCGGGCGCAGGCCGATCTCGACATAGGCGTCGCCCGCAGGGCCGCCGCCGATCCCCGGCTGACCCTTGCCGCGCAGCCGCAGCACCTGGCCGTCGCGCACCCCGGCGGGGATCGACAGCTCGATCGTGCTGCCGCCTGGCATCGGCACCGCGCGCCGCGCGCCCCGCGCCGCATCCATGAACTCGACATCGAGGTGATAGCGCAGATCCGCCCCGCGCGCGGCATACCCGCCGCCCTGCCCGCCGCCCTGCCCACTGCGCGCCCGGCCGCCGAACAGATCGGCGAACACGTCCGACAGATCCTCGAAATCGCCATGCCCACCGGCCTGGGAATAGCGGTTCTGCGGATCGGCGCCGGCATAGTGGCGGTAATACTGACGTTCGGGCCGCTCTTGCCCGCTTGCGTCGATCTCGCCCGCGTCATAGCGCGCGCGCCTTTCCGGGTCGCCCAGAATGTCATAGGCGGCCGAGATCTTCTGGAACTCGGCCTCGCGGGCCTTGTCGCCGGGATGCAGGTCGGGATGCAGCGTCTTGACCAGCTTGCGATAGGCCTTTTTCAGATCGGCCTGCGGGCTGTCCTTCGCCACCCCCAACACCTTGTAAAGATCGTCATCCATATGCCGTTACCCCTGCCCGCGCCGCCCCCGGACACCCGTGGGCCGGCGGCGGCCTTTCCCGCAATATCGGAACGCGGCCGCGGCATTTCCAGTGCCGCAGCGCCGCAACGGGCCAAGATCGTCACCCCTGGCACTGGACGGCAGGCGGCTTTCCCGCCAAATTGCCGCAAATCATTTCCGGGGACATCCGATGCGCGATCTGAACTGTTTCAAGGCCTATGACATCCGCGGCCGGCTTGGGCCGGACCTTGATGCGGGCATCGCGCGGCGCATCGGGGCGGCCTTCGCGCAGGAGCTTGGCGCACGCCGTGTCGTGCTGGGCCGCGATGTGCGCGCCTCTTCCAACGAGCTGGCCGAGGCCGTGGCCGAGGGGCTGATGTCCTGCGGGGCAGAGGTTCTGGACCTTGGCCTGTGCGGCACCGAAGAGGTCTATTGCGCGACTGCCCTGCAAGAGGCCTGCGGCGGGATCATGGTCACCGCCTCGCACAATCCGATCGACTGGAACGGAATGAAGCTTGTGGCGCGCGGGTCGGCCCCCCTTTCCCCCGAAACGCTTGGCGCGATCCGCCGCCGGGCCGAGGCCCTTGCCGAGGTGCCGCCCCCCGCCGGGGGCGCCGCGCGCCGCGCCCTTCCCGAAGCGCGGGCCGCCTATGTCGCGCGCGTCCTCTCGTTCGCCGATCCGGCCACGCTGGGGCCGCTGCATATCGTGGCGGATGCGGGCAACGGCGCGGCCGGGCCCAGCTTTGACGCGATCGCCGCCGCGCTTGAGGCCGCGGGCGCGAAGCTGCGTATCACCCGCATCCATCACGATCCCGATCCGCGTTTCCCGAACGGCTTCCGGAACCCGTTTTTGCCCGGAAACCGCCATGCCACGGCCGAGGCGGTGCGCAAGGCCGGCGCCGATCTTGGCCTGGCCTGGGACGGCGATTTCGACCGCTGCTTCTTCTTCGATCACACCGGCGCCTTCATCGACGGCGAATACCTCGTGGCGCTGCTGGCCGAGGCGTTCCTGGCGCGCGATCCGGGGGCGGCCATCGTGCATGACCCGCGCGTCGTGCTGGCCACCACCGCCACGGTGGCCCGCGCGGGCGGGCGGGCAGTGCAATCGCGCACCGGGCACGCCTTCCTCAAGCAGGCCATGCGCGATACCGGCGCGGTCTATGGCGGAGAGATGTCGGCACATCACTATTTCCGCGATTTCTTCTGCTGCGACAGCGGCATGATCCCCTGGCTTCTGGTGGCCGGCCTGATCGGCCGCAAGGGCAAGCCGCTGGCCGACCTCGTGGGGCAGTTGCGCGCGGATTACCCCTCTTCGGGCGAGATCAACTTCCGGCTGGACGATCCGGCGGGCGCCGTCGCGCGGGTCGAGGCGCATTTCGCCCCGCAGGCACTGTCGCGCGATGATGCCGACGGGCTGAGCCTTACCTTCGCGGAATGGCGCTTCAACCTGCGCAGCTCGAACACCGAGCCGCTCTTGCGGCTGAATGTCGAGGCGCGGGGCGACGCGGATCTTGTTGCGCGCAGGGTTGCGGAACTGGGCGCGCTGATCGGCGTGCCGCCCGCTTCCGATCACTAGGCCCCGTCAGGCGGGCAGCAACGCGGGCAGGAAGTTGTCGGGCGTGCCCGCCACACGCCGCCCGCGCCGTGCAAAGCGCAGGCAGGCCACATAGGCCCAGACGAAGCCCGCCGCGAAAAGGCCGAAACTCAGCGCGGCGGCCAGCGGGTTGTTCCACAGCAGGATCCCGCTCAGCACCGGCAGGGAAATGAAGGGCGTCAGCACCAGCGTGGTCAGCGGGTTCGACAGCCCGCGCGCGCCGCGCCCGGTCACCTTCAGCTCCAGCACGCGCATCACGAGCTGGTGGACATGCAGACGGTCGGGCTGATCCGCGGCGCGTCCGGCCCGGCGGCGGCGCCATATCGCAAGGCAGGTATCGGCCACCGGCCAGAAGAAGATGAGCAGGATCGCCCAGGGCGTCACCTCGGTCGTGCGCGCAACCAGCAAAACCCCCAGCCAGGCCAGCACATGGCCAAGCGCATAGGCCCCGCCATCGCCCAGAAAGATCCGCCCCATGGGAAAGTTCAGCACCATGAACCCCGCCACCGCCGGAACCACCCAGAAAGCCAGCCGCGCAAGCTCCGGCTCCTGGGCGATGCTGGCCACCGAGGCCAGCCCGAGCGCGATCAGGATTGCCGTCACACCCGCCAGCCCGTTCATTCCGTCGATCAGGTTGAAAGCATGGCAGATCCCGCTGGTGGCGAAGATCGTGAACAGCATCGCCAGCGGCGCGATGTGCAGAAGCGGCGCGATCAGCGGCAGGTCCGCGCGCCAGATCCAGACATCGAGGACCGAAAGCGCAAGCGCCCCCGACAGCGCCGCGGCCAGCAGCCGCCCGCGCGGGCTGATGCGCAGGCCGAGGTCTTCGGCAAGCCCCGCCGCCGCGACCGGAAGCAGCGTCAGCACGAACCCCGTGACCCGCCCGCCAAGCGCATCGGGCGCGAAAAGCGGCAGCACCAGCAGGATCGCGGCGACCACGCCGATCCCGCCGATCCGCGGCCGGGCGCCGGGATGGGCGGCCTGCACGGCGCGCTGATCCTCGGGGCGGGAACTGCGGTGCAGATGGCGACTGCGGGTCGCGGCCAGCAAGGCCGAGATCGTCAGCGAAATTCCGAAGGCAAGGGCGGGAACCACCATGTCGGAGAAAAGCGGCGCCATCATGCGACCCCGCTTCGCCGCAGCCACAGGACAGGCCGTGCACCGGGGCTTCGGGATCTGGCGCTGCGCGGCATGGGCTCCTCGAATCAACTTGTGGTTGGGCGAACGAGTTTATTATTCTTTAAGTTGTTTTCGCAATCTTTTGATGGCCTTTTGCGGGCAAGGATGCCCCCGAAAACGCCCGGATCGAACGGTTCAGCCGCTGTAATAGCCCGCCCCCGCGCCGTAATCGCCGCAACCGGCCTCATAGCCGTAGCGATGCAGGCGCTGCGGATCGACCTGGGTCAGCACAAGCCCCGACACCCCGCCCCGAAGGCCCGCGAACGGGCGCAGCGCCTCGGCCACCCGCGCGCGGGGGGTGCGGTTCCAGGCGACCACATGCAGCACCGCATCCGCCACGCGCGCGATCACCCGCGCATCGGCAACAATCCCGGCGGGCGGCGTGTCGATCACCACGAGGTCGTAGCTTTCGCGCGCCTCCGCGACCAGCGCCGCGAAACGCTCTGCGGCGAAGATGTCGGTGGCGTTCAGGCCCGGACGGTCCTCGCCCAGAAGCAGGTCGAACCCGAGCGCGGGCACCGGCACCGCCACCTCGGCCAGCGTCCTGCCGCCGCGCAGGACCGACAGAAGCCCCCCCTCGGCGGTCTGGCCAAGATAGCGCGGCAGCGTGCGGCGGCGGATGTCGCCCTCGATCAGCAGAACCCGCCGCCCCAGCCCGGCCACGCTTTGCGCAAGCGCGATGGCCAGCGTCGTCTTGCCCTCGGCGGGAAGGGACGAGGTGATCATCACCACGCCCGGCATCGGGCCGCCATCGCCGGGCAGCACGGCGCTGCGCAGATCACGCACCGCCTCGAGCGCGGCCGCGCCGGGATGCCCCCGCAGATAGGGCACAAGCGCATCGGGCGAGGTGACCGGAAGCTGCGGGATCTGCCCCAGAACCCTGAGGCCGGTATCGCGCTCCAGCTCGTCGACGGTGCGATAGCCGGAATAGAGGAAATGCCGCGCCAGCAGGATCGCGGCCCCGGCCACCGCGCCGCCGATCGCCGCCAGAACAAGGATCAGCCCGCGGCGCGGCGCCACCCGGCTGCCCGGCGCGGCGGCCGAAAGGATGCGCGCATCGGCCTGGTTCAGCCCGCGCTGCACGCTGACCTCCTTGAGCCGCGCAAGGAAGGTCTCGTTCAGCACACGCGTCGCATCGCGTTCGCGCTGAAGCTGTTGCAGCGCGCTCAGATCGGCCGCCTGCGCGCCGATCTCGTCCAGCATCCCGGCCTCGGTCCCGGCAAGAACCGATGCCTCGGCGCCGGCGCGGATCGCCTCGGCCCGGCGCCGGTTGAGCACCTGATCCGCCTGCGCCGCGAACTGCGCCGGGCTGGCCGCGCCCTCTGCAATGCGGGGCAGAAGCAGATGCAGCGAGGGTTCGGCCAGGGCCTCGGCCACGCGGGCGAAATCGCGGTCGCGCAGGGCCGCATCGGCGGTGGCGATGGCCCCGTCAAGGCGGGTGCGCGTGGCGCGCGCCTCTGCCAGGTTCAGGCGAACCTCGCGCAGTTGGGCGCCGCGCGCATCAAGATCGGCCGCGTCAAGCAGGCCCGCGCGCGCGCAGATCCTCGATCGCGGCCTCTTTCGCGGCGATCTCGGCCTCGAGCGTGGCGACACGCTCGGACATCCACAGCACCGCATCCTCGGTGGCGTCGAACTTCACCGCGATCTGCTCGGCGATGTAAAGCGCTGCAAGCGCGTCCGCGATCGCGGCGGCCTTGGCGGGATCGGCGGCGCGGGCCGAAATCTCGATCAGGAAGGTGTTGCGCGGCGCATGGACCGCGATGGCCGCGCGCAGCCGGCGCGTGGTTGCCAGAAGCTGCGCGTCCTGCGGCGCGGGGGTCATCTCATGGCGCGCAAGCCTGTCCCACAGGCCCTGCGAAAGGGTCGGGTTGAATTCCGGGTCGGCCATCAGGCCCATCTGCTGCACCAGCTTTTCCAGCACCCCGCGCGAACGGATCACCTCAAGCTCGGTATTGATGCTGGCATCGTCCGTGGCCACGCCCGAGACCACGCTTTGCAGATCCACCACGCGCGCGGAACGCGCCTCGATCGCAAGCACCGTGGTGGCCGAAAAGCGCGACGGGGCAAGCCCGTAGGCATAAAGCGCGGCAAGCGCCAGCGACAGCAGAAGCGCCCCCGCCATCACCCGCCAGCCCCGCGCCAGAATGCGCCCGATCATCGCAAGGTCCGGTTCCGGCAGGGTGCGGGCGGGCTCGGCCGGGGTGAAAAGCTGCGGCAGGCGATGTTCCATGCTCAGCCCCGGCCGCGCCGGCGCAATGGCCGCCTGTTCGTCATCGCCTGTCCGGGTTGCACTTTGGGCATCCATCCGATCCGGGTTTCGCGCTTAGGTTGCATATTTATCAATCACTTTCTACCCCTGTCAGAGTGCAACACACCGTTTCCCGAAATCCCCATCCCCCAGAACCACGGCGGCCTGCAACGCGGTGCTGCGGGGCAGGTCATAGCGCCGAAGCGCCTCGGACCGGGCGGCGGCGCCCATGCTTGCGGCCAGTCCGGGGGTCGTGATGAAGCGCCGGCAGGCGGCGATCAGCGCCGGCCTGTCGCCCGCTTGCACCACCAGCCCGCTTTGCCCATCGGTCACCGCGTCGCGCGCGCCGGGCATGTCGGTGGTGATGACCGGCCGGCCCATGGCCATCGCCTCCATGACCGAGCGGGGCAACCCCTCCCGATAGAGGGTGGGCAGGACGAACACGCTGCTGTCGCGCAGATGCGGGCGGATATCGGCCACATGGCCGGGCCATTCGATCAGGCCGCGGCTGCGGGCCGCGGCAAGGTCTGCCGCCAACGCCGCGCCCCGCGCAGGATCGGGTGCCCCCAGAAGGCGAAAGCGCGCCTGCCCCTCCAGCGCGCGGGCGGCGGCCAGGAACTCGGCGATGCCCTTTTCGCGGATCAGCCGCGCGGCCAGCACGAAGCGCGGCGGGCCATCGGGCAGCGGCGCGGGTGCGAAATGCGCCAGATCCACCCCGATCCCGTCGATCAGGTGCAGCTTTTGCGGCGCGATCGCGCCCCGGTGCTGCGCAAGATCGCGGTCCGCAGGGTTCAGCATGATCAGCGCATCAAGCCGCGCGAGCGCCGGGCGCAGCAAGGCCAGAAGCGCCCCGCGCGCAAGCAACTGACGCGCGCGCCCCGCCGCGCCGGCGGGCGGGTGCGAAAAGGCGTAGCCCATCCCCTCGATCATGCCGGTCACGCGCGCAACCCCGGCCCGCCGCGCCGCGATCGCGCCCCAGATCAGGGGCTTGAGGAAATAGCAAAAGACGATATCGGGCCGGGCGTCGCGCAAGATCTGCGTCAGCTCGCGCAGCGCGGCCAGCTCGGCCGCCGGGGCGATCCCGCCGGGCGACAGCGCGCCAAGCGGGATGTGGCGCGCACCAAGCGCGTGCAAGGCGGCGGCATCGGCGGGGGTTTCCCGCCGGGGGGGACCGCCGGCGGGCGGGGCCGCGCCCGCCCCCCCCGCGGGCCAGCGGCCGCGGCAAACGGCCCCTGGGCCCGGGGG
>CALMEG010000209.1 GCA_937863185.1 uncultured Paracoccaceae bacterium
AAATCCAGATCGTGGCGCTGCCCCGGGTCTTCAACCTGTCGAAACGCGAGGCCGACATGGCCATTGCCGTATCGCGGCCCAATGCCGGGCGGCTGACGGTGCAGAAGCTGGCCGATTACAAGCTGCATCTGGCCGCGCATGAGGATTATTTGCGCCGCCACCCCCCGATCCGCTCGAAGGCCGATCTGCGCGGTCACCGGTTGATCGGCTATATTCCCGACATGATCTTCGACAAGGAACTGGACTATCTGGCCGAGACCGGGGTGGACCGGCTCGGGCTGTCGTCGAACTCGGTTTCGGTGCAGATGCAGGCGGTGCGGGCGGGGGCGGGGCTGGCCATCGTGCACGACTTCGCCATTCCCTACACGCCGGGGGTGCGCAAGGTGCTGGTCGATCAGATCGCGCTGACGCGCACCTTCTGGCTGATCCGGCACGCGGATGACCGCCGATCCGAGCGGCTGCGCCGCCTGACCGATGCCCTGGGGCACGAAATCCGCCGGGAAGTCGCGCGATTGGAAGGGCTTACCGCGCAACCCTGACTTGACAGACGGCGCCGCTGGGGTGACGCTGATCCCATACCTTTGGGAGGATGCAATGATCGTTCAACAGATCCTGAAACTGAAGGCCGATGGCGGGGCGGGCGACGGCGTTGTCACCATCGCCCCGACGGCGACGGTGGGCGAGGCCACGAAACTGCTGTCCGAAAAGCGGATCGGCGCGGTGATCGTTTCCAGCGACGGCAAGCGGCCGATGGGGATCCTGTCAGAGCGCGATATCGTGCGCGCCATGGGCAAGCTGGGCCCCGGCGCCATGGACGAGAAGGTGCAGGACCTGATGACGGCCGATCTTGTCACCTGCACGCGGGCCGACGGCGCGCTCGATGTGCTGGAGCGCATGACCGAGGGCCGGTTCCGGCACATGCCGGTGGTCGAGGATGGCATCATGATCGGGCTTATCTCGATCGGGGACACGGTCTTCGCGCGGCTGAAAGAGCTGGCGATGGAGAAGGACGCCCTGACCGGCATGATCATGGGCAACTGAGGTATTTCGCCGCCAATTACTTGCAATCCGGGGCGCGGTGGTGTTGCTTTCGCGCAGCATCGTTCCGGCTTAGGAGGACTTGCCCGCATGCGTATCGGCCTTTACCCGGGAACCTTCGATCCCGTGACGCTGGGACATATGGACATCATCCAGCGCGCCATGGCGCTGGTCGACCGTCTGGTGATCGGCGTGGCTATCAACCGCGACAAGGGGCCGCTGTTCTCGCTTGAAGAGCGGGTCGAGATGCTTCAGGCCGAATGTTCGCGGATCGTGACGCCGGGCAGCGCCGAGATTGTCGTGCATCCGTTCGACAACCTGCTGATCGACTGCGCGCGCGATGTCGGCGCGCAGGTCATCATCCGCGGCCTGCGCGCGGTTGCCGATTTCGAGTATGAATTCCAGATGGTTGGCATGAACCGCGCGCTGGACGCCTCGGTCGAGACGGTGTTCCTCATGGCCGATGCGCGCCGCCAGGCGATCGCCTCGAAACTGGTCAAGGAGATCGCCCGCCTGGGGGGCGACGTGTCGAAATTCGTCACGCCGGATGTGAAGCTGGCCCTGACCGAGCGTTATGCCGGGGCAGGGGCCTAGAGCAGTTTTCCCATCGCCACGGCCGTATCGGCCATGCGGTTGGAAAAGCCCCATTCGTTGTCATACCAGCTGAGGATCCGGCACATCCGGTCCTCCATCACTCGCGTCTGGTCCATGTGGAAGACCGAGGAATGCGGGTCGTGGTTGAAGTCCGAGCTGACATTGGGCCGGTCGGTATAGCCCAGGATGCCTTTCAGCGGCCCGTCGGCGGCCGTGCGAATCGCGGCGTTGATCTCGTCCACGCTGGTGTCGCGGGTTGCCTCGAAGACCATGTCCACCACCGAGACATTGGGCGTGGGCACGCGGATCGCCACGCCGTCCAGCTTGCCGTTCAGCTCGGGCAGCACGAGGCCGACGGCCTTCGCGGCCCCCGTCGAGGTCGGAATCATCGACAGCGCGGCGGCGCGGGCGCGGTAGAGATCGCGGTGATAGGTGTCCAGCGTGGGCTGGTCGCCGGTATAGCTGTGGATCGTGGTCATGAAGCCCTTGGCGATGCCGATGGCGTCGTTCAGCACCTTGGCCACGGGCGACAGGCAATTCGTGGTGCAGGAGGCGTTCGAGACGATCAGGTCGTCGCGCGTCAGCGTGTCGTGGTTCACGCCGTAGACCACGGTCTTGTCGGCGCCCTTCGACGGGGCCGAGACCAGAACGCGGCTTGCACCGTTCTCCAGGTGGATGGCGGCCTTGTCGCGGTCGGTGAAGATGCCGGTGCATTCCAGCACGATGTCGACATGCTTCCAGGGCAGTTCCGCGGGATTGCGAAGCGCCGTCACCGCGATCGGGCCGCGCCCCACGTCGATGGTGGTCTCCGTGGTCGTCACCTCGGCGGGAAAGCGGCCATGCACGCTGTCGAAACGCAGCAGGTGGGCGTTCGTCTCGACCGGGCCAAGATCGTTGATCGCCACCACCTCGATATCGGTGCGTCCCGATTCGATGATCGCGCGCAGCACGTTGCGCCCGATCCGTCCGAAGCCGTTGATTGCCACCTTGATCGTCATTCTCGCCTCCTTGGGGTGAAGATGTTGCGACGCGGGGCCGGCGCGTTTGCGCTAACATGTGTATTTTGGCGCAAAGGTCAACCGAAACTATCGTCGGCTCAGCGCCAGAAGGCGACGTAATCGACCAGGATCAGGAATTTTTGGGCAAGGAAGAGCAGCGCGCCCCCGCCGTTGGCAAAGCCATCGACGAGGGCGAGAAGCAGGATCAGGGCGCCAAGGCCCAGAGCGACGGCGTTGTTCATTGCACTCCTGTTACAGGAGCCGCCCCATCGCGCCGGCCACATCGGCCATCCGGCAGGAGAAGCCCCATTCGTTGTCATACCAGGCCAGCACCCGCACGGTGCGGCCGCCGACAACCTTGGTCTGGTCGGGGGCGAAGATAGACGAGTAGGGCGTGTGGTTGAAGTC
This sequence comes from uncultured Paracoccaceae bacterium, assembly GCA_937863185.1. GTDB lineage: Bacteria > Pseudomonadota > Alphaproteobacteria > Rhodobacterales > Rhodobacteraceae > CALMEG01. Next base: position 3,039 of record CALMEG010000209.1, read on the forward strand.
GATCGAGACCTTCGGCTCGGGGTCATAGGCCAGAACCATGCCCATGTAACCCTGCGCCGCTTCGCGCACGATCTCGTTCACCTCGTCGCGGGTGACGGACTTGCCGGCCTCGAAGGTCAGGTCGACGGCCGAGACGTTCGGCGTGGGCACGCGCAGCGCGGTGCCGTCCAGCTTGCCCGACAGCTCGGGCAGCACTTCGCCAAGCGCCTTGGCCGCGCCGGTCGAGGTGGGGATCATCGCCATGGCGGCGGCGCGGGCGCGGTAAAGATCCTTGTGGCGGCGGTCCAGCGTGGGCTGGTCGCCGGTATAGGAATGCACCGTGGTCATGATGCCGCGCTCGACCCCGATCGTTTCTTTCAGATCTTTGCCCAGGGGAGCAAGGAAGTTCGTCGGTCACGAGCCGTTCGAGACGACAAGATGCTCGGGCAGAAGCTGGCGGTGGTTCACGCCGTAGACCACGGTCTTGTCGGCATTCTTGGCAGGGGCAGACACCAGGACGCGCTTGGCGCCGCGGGTCAGGTGGACGGCGGCCTTGTCGCGTTCGTTGAACTTGCCGGTGCATTCCAGCACCACGTCGACGCCTTCCCAGTCCAGCTCGTCAGGGTTGTAGGTCGACATGACCTCGATCGGGCCGCGGCCGAGGTCCAGCGTGTTGCCGCTGACCTTCACAGGGCCGCCGAAACGGCCATGCACGCTGTCATATTTCAGCAGGTGGGCGTTCGTCTCGATCGGGCCGGTCGCGTTGATCTTCACGACCTGCACGTCGTTGCGCGTCGCTTCGGCGATATGGGCCAATGTGCAACGGCCGATGCGGCCGAAGCCGTTGATTCCGACGGTGACGGTCATGTGCGCTCTCCAAATGTGCGACGCCGGGCTGTCGCGCTTGTCCTGCCTTCAGGAAATATCATGGCATGCCTTTTCGGAAAACCCGGCAGATCAATGTGTTAGCGAAAACATCCCGCCGTTGGCGGTAACGGTTGCGCTGACTCGGCGTGCGGGCCCGCGGGATTTTGCGCAAAGCCCGCCATCCGGGCGACCGTAGGCGCGTGGTGCGGTCGAGTCGCCGGCCTGCCGGATGCTGTCCTCGGAGGCATGCAAAGGGGCAGTTGCACGTCGAAAAAGCGGGGGGCAAGATCGCGCCTTCCGGCGGCTTCATGCGGCAGGACAGACCGGGAGGAAAGGCCATGAGCGGCGAGAGCGATCTGCGCACCCTGCTTCGCACGATGTCGGCGACGCTCGACACCGGGCTATACGTCTTTGTGACGATGCCGGAGGGGATGGCACTGGACGGGCTTCGCCCCAGGATGATGTTTCGGGAAACCGAAGGTGTGACCTGCATCCTGCGGCGGGAAGAGGCCGAGGCGCGGGGCCTCGCCCATGAATTTCCCTGCCGGATGATCACGCTCAAGGTTCACTCCGCGCTGGATGCGGTGGGCTTTCTGGCGCGGATCACCACCGCGCTTGCCGCCCATGATATGGGTGTGAACCCCGTTTCAGGTTTCTTCCATGACCATCTGTTCGTGCCGGATGGCAAGGAGGATCTGGCGCTGGAGGTGTTGCGCGCTCTGGCGCGGGATGCGGCTTAGTCGCCCTGCGCTTCGGGCGGGCGGGCAGGACCGCGGGGGCAGGCGGCCCCCGATCCGGCCATGTCTGCGGATCTTTGCGTCCCATGGGGGGCTCCCGCTCAGCCTGCTTCCTCCACCTGTGTCAGGGTCAGTTCGCCCGCCTCTTCCAGCCTGCGAATGGCAAGGATAATCGCGGTCATCGCCTCTTCGGCATCTTTGGCGCGCACCGGGGCGCGGGCCTGCATTTCCTCGCGCAGATTGGCCGCCATGCGCTGCGAGATGTTGCCGAGCACGAATTCGGCGGCCTGCGCCTCTGCCCCCTCTGCGCCTGCAAGCGCGGTGACAAGCACGGCCTGATCGACCTCGCGCAGCAGTCGGGGGATGTCGCGCGGTGCGATCCGGGCGGGGATGTCGGCGAAGACGAAGATGGCGCGGCGCACCTCGTCGGCGAAGGCCTGATCCTCTTCCTCCAGGCCGCGCAGCACCGCCTCGCGCGTGGCGGCGGGCGAGACGTTCAGGATGGCGCCGACGCGCGCGCCCGCGCCGGTATCGAAGGCGCGGGGGGCGGCGGTGTCCAGCCGTGCCGCAAGGGCGCTGCCGATATGGGCCACCGCAGCGGGGGCGATATTGCCGGTCAGCGAAACGGCATAGGCCAGCCGGCGCGCCCTGTCGCCGGGCAGGCGGCCGATCAGCTCGGCCGCCTTCTCGACCGACAGCTTCGAGAGCATGACGGCGCCGATTTCGGCGCTTTCCTCCTCCAGCAGGGGCAAGAGCGCCTCGGGCGGCGGGGGGGTGATGCAACCCCACGGATCGCGGCGGTGCCCGGCCGATGCGATCCGCCGCAACCGGGTTGCGGCGGGGGCGGAAAGATGCCCGTCCAGCATGCTCAGCGCGCCGTCGAGGCCGCCGGGAAAGGACAGGCCCACGGCTTCCAGAAGATCGCCGAACTCGGCCACCACGGCGGCTAAGGTTTCACGGTCGATCATCCGCATCGCGGCGATCTCTTCGGTCAGCGCGGTCTGGACGGACTCCGGCAACTCGGCAAGGGGCAGTTGCGCACCCTCTGCCATCAGAAGCCGCACGATTACGGCGGCCTTCTGTCTGCTGGACAGATCAAGCGGCACAATCCGCGCCTTCACCGGCGCGAAATCGCCGGTGCCGTCAAGAGATGTGATCGCGTTCACCCCGTCCTCCGCTGGCTGTGCCTGATGCAAGCTGGCAGAGGCGGGTTAACGGCGGGTTACGTCAGCTGGACTGGATCACGCAGTTGCGCGCGCTTTCATCCCAGACATGGCCGGCAGGGCAGGACATCGACGCCGTCTTGTCCTTGTAGGGGCAGGCCGCGGCGATCGCCGGCAGGAGCGTCAGTGCCAAGGCCGCGAAAATTGTGGTCTTCATGGTCGTCTCCTTTCCTTGAGCCTTCATGAGACCACGAATCGCCCCGCCCCCCGTGTCACGCTTGCGTGATCAGTCTCCGAAGACGCGGTGGAAGATCGTGTCCACATGCTTGGTGTGATAGCCGAGGTCGAATTTCTCCTCGATCTCGGCGGGCGAGAGCGCGGCGGTGACTTCGGCGTCCTTGAGCAGTTCTTCCTTGAAATCGGCGCCCTGTTCCCAGACCTTCATCGCGTTGCGCTGCACGAGGCGATAGGCGTCCTCGCGCGATACGCCGGCCTGGGTCAGCGCCAGAAGCACGCGCTGCGACATCACGAGGCCTTTGAACTTGTTCATGTTCGCCAGCATGTTGTCGGGATAGATCACGAGGTTCTCGACCACGCCCGCAAGCCGGTTCAGCGCGAAATCGAGCGTGACGGTGGCGTCGGGGCCGATGGCGCGCTCGACCGAGGAATGCGAAATGTCGCGTTCATGCCAGAGCGCCACGTTCTCCATCGCGGGGATCACGGCCATGCGCACGAGGCGGGCAAGGCCGGTGAGGTTCTCGGTCAGCACCGGGTTGCGCTTGTGCGGCATGGCCGACGAGCCCTTCTGGCCCTTGGAGAAGAATTCCTCGGCCTCGAGCACCTCGGTGCGCTGCATGTGGCGGATCTCGATCGCGATATTCTCGATCGAGGAGGCGATGACGCCGAGCGTGGCGAAGAACATCGCGTGACGGTCGCGCGGGATGACCTGCGTGCTGATCGGCTCGGGGCGCAGGCCGAGTTTTTCGCAGACATGCTCCTCGACCGCGGGGTCGATATTGGCGAACGTCCCGACCGCGCCCGAGATCGCGCCGGTGGCAACTTCCCAGCGGGCCTTTTCGAGGCGGTTCTTGTTGCGGTCCATCTCCGCGGTGGAACGCGGGGAGGGGAGGCCCACCGGGGGGGGGTCGGCGGGGGAGGCCGGGGTGCGGCCCGTTCGGGTGGGGGTCTTTTGCTC
>CALMEG010000210.1 GCA_937863185.1 uncultured Paracoccaceae bacterium
GCGACGTGCTGGAACTGCATGTCACCGTCAAGCGCGGCGGCGGCAAGATCTGGAAGTTCTACGGCGAGGCCACGGTCGAGGGCCAGTTGGGCGCGCAAGCGGAATTCACCGCGATGATGGACCTTCAGGGGTAAGCGATGCGTATTGACGCCACGGCGCAGATCCACCGCTCGGCCGTGGTCGAAGAGGGCGCGCAGATCGCGGCCGGCTGCAAGATAGGTCCTTTTTGCATGATCGGCCCCGAGGTCGTCCTTGGCCCGGAGGTCGAGATCAAGTCCCATGCCATCGTGACCGGCGCGACCGAGATCGGCGCGCAGACCGTGATCTTCCCCTTCGCCTCGGTTGGCGAGATCCCGCAGGACCTGAAATTCGCGGGCGAGCATACGCGACTGGTGATCGGGGTGCGCAACCGCATCCGCGAACATGTCACGATCAACACCGGAACCGAGGGCGGCGGCGGCATTACCCGGATCGGGGACGATTGCCTGTTCATGGCGGGGGCGCATGTCGCGCATGACTGCCAAGTGGGCAACGGGGTGATCCTTGTGAACAACTCGGCCATCGCCGGGCATTGCGTGATCGAGGATCAGGTGATCGTCGGGGGCCTGTCGGGCGTGCATCAATGGGTGCGCATCGGGCGCGGGGCCATCATCGGCGCGCTGTCGATGGTGACGGCGGACGTGATTCCGCATGCCATGGTGGCGGGGCCGCGGGCGCAGCTTGAAGGGCTCAATCTTGTCGGGCTGAAGCGGCGCGGCACCCCGCGGGCCGAGATCACCGCGCTGCGCGATCTTTATGCCGCGCTGTCCGAAGGCGGCAGCTTCCGCGAAACCGCCCGGCATCTGGCCGAAAGCGGCGCAGAGGATGCGCTGGTGCAGGAAGTCCTGAGCTTCATCCTGGGGCCGTCGGACCGGTCCTTCCTGACCCCGAAATGACGGATACGGCGCTGATAGCGGGAACCGGCGCGCTGCCCGCGCTTCTGGCGGCAGCCTGTCCGGGGATGCTGATCTGCGAGATGGAGGGCTTTGCCGCCGCCGTGCCGGGGGCCGCGCCGCTGCGCTTCCGGGTCGAACGTCTGGTGCCGTTTCTCGACGGGCTGGTGGCACGCGGCATTCGCCGGGTGGTCTTTGCCGGGGCGATGCGCCGCCCGCGGCTGGAGCCTGAGCTGTTCGATCCGCAGACCGCGATGCTGGTGCCGCGCCTTCTGGGGGCGATGCAGGCGGGCGACGATGCCACGCTGCGCGCGGGGATCGCGCTGTTCGGGGAATGGGATCTGAAGGTCGTGGGCGCCGATGCCATCGCCCCCGATCTGGTGCCCTGCGCCGGCGTTCTGTGCGGCACGCCGGGCCCCGCGGACGAGCTGGACGCCGCCCGCGCGGCCACGATCGTGGCCGCGCTTGGCGCGGCCGATGTGGGGCAGGGTGCGGTGGTGGCGCAGGGCCTGTGCCTTGCCGTCGAGGCCTTGCCGGGAACCGATGCGATGCTGGATTTCGCCGCCCTGCACCAGGGGCTGCGCCCCGATCCGGCAGGCGCGCGCGGGGTGTTCTACAAGGCGCCGAAGCCCGGCCAAGACCGGCGCATCGACCTGCCGGCCATCGGGCCGCAGACCGTGGCGCGCGCGGCTGCCGCAGGGCTTGCCGGGATCGCGTGGGAGGCGGGCGGCGTCCTTCTTTTGGGGCCCGAAAAGAACCTTGCCGCCCCGCCGGGGGTCGGGGTGGTCCTGTTGGCGCGCGGGCCCTGAGGATCGTCGTTGCCGCGGG
>CALMEG010000211.1 GCA_937863185.1 uncultured Paracoccaceae bacterium
ACCGGGCCTTCAGGTCCTGTCCGAAATCGCGCAGGAGATCGCCGGCCCCGAAGGCGAGGTCTGGACCGTTGCCCCGGCTTTCGAGCAGTCGGGCGTGGGCCATTGCATCAGCTACACCCACCCGATGATGCTCGCCCGGCTGGAGCCGCGCCGCTACGCCGCCGAGGGCAGCCCCGCCGATTGCGTTCTGGCCGGCCTTTACGAGGTTCTGCGCGGGCAGGCGCCCGATCTGGTGCTTTCGGGCATCAATCGCGGCAACAACGCCGCGGAAAACGCGCTTTACTCGGGCACGGTGGGCGGCGCGATGGAGGCAGCGCTTCAGGGCATTCCGGCCATCGCACTGTCGCAGTTCATGGGGCCGGAAACCGACGATCTGGACGATCCGTTCGACGCCGCACGCCGGCATGGCGCCGCCATCGTGCGCGCGCTTCTGGACAAGGGGCGTTGGGATGGCGGCGATTACCGCTATTTCTACAACGTGAACTTCCCGCCCATTTCCGGCGCGAAGGTCAGGGGCCACAAGGTCGCGGCGCAGGGCTACCGCACCGACACGTTCTTCGGGGTCGAGCCGCATGTCTCGCCCTCGGGGCGCAAGTTTTTATGGATCACCGGCGGGCCGCAGCACAAGCCCACCGCCCCCGGCACCGATGTCGCCGTCAACCTCGAGGGCTATATCTCGGTCACGCCGATGCGCGCGGACCTGACCGCGCATGACATCCTGAGCGATCTCGAGGCGCGGCTGGCATGACCGGGAACGCCGAAGGGGAAGAAGGCATCGCCGAACGCAAGATGCGCTTTCTCTTCGCCTTGCGCTCCAAGGGGGTCACGGATGCGCGCGTGCTTTCCGCGATGGAGCGGGTGGATCGCGGCCCCTTCGTCAAGGGCCTGTTCGCCGAGCGCGCCTATGAGGACATGCCCCTGCCGATCGCCTGCGGGCAGACGATCTCGCAGCCCTCGATCGTGGGGCTGATGACGCAGGCGCTTGAGGTCGGGCCGCGCGACACGGTGCTGGAGATCGGCACCGGCTCGGGCTATCAGGCCGCGATCCTGGCCGAACTCGCGCGGCGCGTCTATTCGGTGGACCGCCACCGCCGCCTCGTGCGCGAGGCCGAAGAGCTGTTCCGCACCCTCCAGATCACCAATATCACTACGATCACCACCGACGGCTCCTTCGGGTTGCCCGAACAGGCGCCCTTTGATCGTATCATCGTGACCGCCGCGGCCGAGGATCCGCCGGGGCCGCTCTTGGCGCAGTTGAAGATCGGCGGTATCATGGTGCTGCCCGTGGGCCAGTCGGACGCGGTGCAAAGCCTGATCCGGGTGCGCCGCCTGGAGAAGGGTTTCGATTACGAGGAACTGCGCCCGGTCCGTTTCGTGCCGCTTGTCGAGGGGCTGGCCAAGGACTGAGGCGGCAAAAGTGAAGCCAAGGCCCGGAAACAGGGCCGCAAGTGAACAAGAACGAGGAACGAGCCGATGACCCTTTCCCTGCCCGCCCGCCTGCGCCACGCCCTGCTTCTGGGGGCAAGCGCGCTTGCCCTTGCCGCCTGCGATCCCGATGGCAGCTTCGACGGCGATCTGCGCAATTTCGGCCGGATCGGCTTTGACACCTCGGATGCCGCGCGGCAAGCCACCGCCGCGCGCCCGCAGCCCGATGCGCGAGGCATCATCTCTTACCCGAACTACCAGGTGGCCGTGGCCAATCGCGGCGATACGGTCGGGGCTGTCGCCACCCGCATCGGCATCGACGCCACGGAACTTGCCCGCTACAACGCCGTGGCTGTCGACGCCACGCTGAACCAGGGCGAGGTGCTGGCCCTGCCCCGCCGCGTGGCCGAGCCCGCGGGCACGATCGGATCGGAACGGATCGACATCACCTCGATCGCCTCGAACGCGATCGACCGCGCCTCGGGCAGCCAGGGCGCGACGGCGGCCCCGGCCCCCACCGCCCCAACCACCACAGCGCCCAGCAGCCCGGCCGGCCCCGAGCCGCTGCGCCACAAGGTGGCCCGCGGCGAAACCGCCTATTCGATCGCGCGGTTCTACAACGTCAATGTGCGCGCCCTTGCCGACTGGAACGGCCTGCCCTCGGATCTCAGCGTGCGTGAGGGGCAGTTCCTACTGATCCCCGTCGCCAGCGGCGGCGCGCAGGGCGGATCTGGCACCACGACGCCCGGCCAGGGCTCGCCCACGCCGGTGCCGCCTTCCGCGGCCCAGCCCCTGCCCGATGAAAAGACCGCCGCCGCCAACGCGCCGGTGAACAAACCCGCCTCGCCCGACCTGGGGGCCAGCCGCACCGCGGCCTCGGGGTCGGCGAAGATGCAGATGCCGGTCGAGGGGGCGATCATCCGCCCCTATGTGAAGAAGAAGAACGACGGCGTGGACATCGCCGCGGCCCCCGGCACTGCGGTCAAGGCCGCCGATGCGGGCACGGTCGCCGCGATCACCAAGGATACCGAGCAGGTGCCGATCCTCGTGCTGCGCCACAGCAACGGCCTGCTGACGGTCTATGCCAATATCGACGGGATCTCGGTCAAGAAGGGCGACAGCGTGAAGCGCGGCCAGTCGATCGCCAAGGTCCGCGCGGGCGAGCCCGGCTTCGTCCATTTCGAGGTGCGCAACGGCTTCGAAAGCGTCGACCCGATGAGCTATCTGCAATAAGGCGGCGGCGGCCTTAGGGCCGCCTTCCGGCTGCCGAGGCTTATAGCGCGAGACCGCGTCGGCCGGCCAGATCGGTAAAGAACTGCCACGCCACACGCCCCGAGCGCGCGCCGCGCGTGGCCTGCCATTCGACCGCCTCGGCGCGCAGTTCTTCGGGCGCGATCTCAAGCCCATAGGCGGCGCAGTAACCTTCGATCATCGCCAGATACTCGTCCTGCCCGCAGGGGTGGAAGCCCAGCCACAGCCCGAACCGGTCCGACAGCGAGACCTTTTCCTCGACCGCCTCGGAGGGGTTGATCGCGGTCGAGCGTTCGTTCTCGATCATGTCGCGCGGCATCAGGTGGCGGCGGTTCGACGTGGCATAGAACAGCACATTCGCCGGGCGCCCCTCGATCCCGCCGTCCAGAACGGCCTTGAGGGATTTGTAATGCTGATCGTCATGGCTGAAGGACAGGTCGTCACAGAACAGTACGAAGCGGCGCGCGGGGGCGGCGCGCAGATGCGCCAGAAGCCGCCCGACCGAGGGCAGATCCTCGCGCGCCAGTTCAACCAGGATCAGCGGCAGGCCCTGGGCCAGGATCTCGGCATGGATCGCCTTGACCAACGAGGATTTGCCCATGCCCCGCGCGCCCCACAACAGCGCGTTGTTGGCCGCCGCGCCGCGGGCGAATTGCAGCGTGTTGGCCAGAAGCGTATCGCGCGCCCGGTCGATCCCGTGCAGAAGCGCCAGATCGACCCGGTTGACCTGCGGCACGGGTTCCAGCCGGTCGGGCGCGGTATGCCAGACAAAGGCCTCGGCGGCGGCGAAATCCGGGGCGGGCTGCTGCGCGGGGGCAAGCCGCTCCAGCGCGGCGGCGATGCGCTCCATCGGATCGTTCATCGCGCGGCCTCTTCGTCGTCGCCATCCTCATCCTCGACCCAGAGGCCTTCGGCGCGCAGCCGCGCCTCGCGCTGCCGCTCGATCCGGCGCACGAGGAAGATCGACACTTCGTAAAGACCGTAGACCACGGTGAAAAGGATGAGCTGCGTCACCACATCGGGCGGGGTCACGACGGCCGCGACGATCAGGATCATCACGACCGCGTATTTGCGCACCCCCTCAAGCCCCTTGGACGAGACAAGCCCCGCCTTGCCCATAAGCGACAGCAGCACCGGCAACTGGAAGCACAGGCCGAAGGCCAGGATGAACTTGGTGGTCAGCGACAGGTATTCCTGCGCCGAGCCCTGGAAGGCGATGCCCGCGGTGGCGTTGTCGATATCCCCTTCGGACAGGACACTGCCGGCCTGCTGGAACCCCAGGAAGAAATCGAAGGCCAGCGGGGTCACGATGTAATAGGCGAAGGCCGCGCCCATGACGAACATGATCGGCGAGGCGATCAGGAACGGCAGGAAGGCGTTCTTCTCGGATTTGTAGAGGCCGGGCGCGACGAAGCGCCAAAGCTGGTAGGCGATCACCGGGAAAGACAACGCAAACCCGCCCAGAAGCGAGATGTTGATGGCAACGAAGAAGCCTTCCTGAAGCCGGATCAGGATCAGCCCGCAATCGGGATGGCCCCGCTCGGCCATGGCCGAACACAGGGGCGAGGTCAGGAAGTTGAAGATCGGGTTCCAGACGGTGAAGCAGATCACCATCGCCACGATGAAGGCAAGCGCCGACCAGATGAGCCGCTGGCGCAGTTCGGCCAGATGCTCGATCAGCGGGGCGGCGGAATCCTCGATCTGTTCATCGGCGCTCATGCGTCACCCTTCTTTGCCGGGGTCTTGCGGGCGGCCTTGGGCTTGGCGACGGATTTTTCCGCGGCCTTGGCAGGCTTCGCGGCGGCCTTGGCGGCAGGTTTCGCCGCCGGTTTCGCTGCGATCTTCGGCGCGGCACTTTTGGCCTTGGCGACAGGCTTGGCCTTCGCGGCGGGCTTGGCCGGCGTCGTCGTATCGGGTTTTGCGGGGGCTGCCGGGTCCGGGGTGGCCGCCTTGGTCTTGCCCGGCAGCTTCGGTTCCCATTTCTCGAATTTCGTCGCGGCCTCTTCCAGCGCATCAAGCCCGAGCGACTTCTTCGAGGCCAGCCCCTTGAGATCCTTGAGGCTGCTGCTGGCCTCGTTCAGGCCGCTTTCATTCGCGGCATCCTCCATGGCGCGCGAAAACTCGCGGGCCATCGCCCGCGCCTTGGCGGTGAAGCGGCCAAGCGTGCGGAACATCCCCGGAAGATCCTTCGGTCCCACAACGATCAGCGCCACGACGCCGATCAGCAGAAGCTCGCTCCAACCGATATCGAACATTTCTGTCTTGGCCCTCCGACCCCGTTGCCGCCCCCTGCCGGGGCGTCAGGCTCAGGCCTTGTCCTTGTCTTTTTCCGGCGTCACGTCCAGCGCGTCGTTCGCGGCAGCATCCTCGATTTCCTTGCTGCCCTCCTTGACGCCTTTCTTGAACGCCGTGATCCCCTTGCCGACCTCGCCCATCAGGGACGAAATCTTGCCGCGGCCGAACAGAACCAGCACCACGACGGCAATCAGAAGAAGGCCGGGAAGGCCGATATTGTTGAGCATCTTTTTCTCCTCGTGACACGGGCCACCAGCCCGGTCAGCTATTCACCCCCTTCATTTATGACCTCTGGGCTGCCGATCAAAGCCCGATTCGACTTTTGGCACATGAATTTTTGGGCATATCCCGGCTGGAAACCCTTTCGCATGCGCTCTAATCTGCGTGCGCAAGCAGGAGGGTGCATGCCAACCGCCGAATATCTCACAGCTTTCGTGACGCTTTTCGTGGTCGTGGACCCGATCGGCCTTGCGCCCCTGTTCATCGCCCTGACGCAGGGGATGGATTCGCGCGCGCGCATGATCATGGGGGTCCGGGCGGTGGCGATCGGGGCCGTGCTGCTGACGCTGTTCGGCCTTTTCGGGGACAAGCTTCTGGGCGCCATCGGCATCTCGATGCCCGCGTTCCGCATCGCGGGCGGGGTTCTGCTGTTCCTGACCGCGCTTGACATGCTGTTCGAGCGGCGGACCGAGCGGCGCGAGGGCCAGCACGCCGAGCCGCATCACGACCCTTCGGTCTTTCCCCTTGCCACGCCGCTGATCGCGGGGCCCGGCGCGCTTGCCACGATGATCCTTCTTGCCGGCAAACCGGGCGGGGATTTCGTGCATGTCCTGCTGGTGCACGGGGTGATGCTTTCGGTTCTGGCCTGCGTGCTTGTGCTGTTTGCGCTCTCCACCCCGATCGAGCGCGCGCTTGGCCGCACCGGCACGATGGTGGTGACGCGGCTTCTGGGGATGCTGCTGGCGGCGCTGTCGATCCAGTTCATTCTCGACGGCATGCGGGGGGCCGGCGTCTTCGCGGGCTGAGCCGCCCTTTCGGGGGCTGTAAATCCGCGCAACCGCGCCTATCTGGATGGGGAAAGGATGTCTCTGCATGGCCTCTGACGACACCGCGCGCCTGATCTATCTGGTCCTGCTGCTTGTTGCAGTGGGCGGCTACCTGCTTGTGGAATTCCGCCGCCGTCCGGGGCGGTCCTTCCAGCAGCTAGCGGTCTGGGGGCTGATCTTCGTCGGCGTCATGGCGGGTGCGGGCCTGTGGTCGGACATCCGGCGCGATGTGCTGCCGCGCCAGACCGTGCTGGAGGATGGCCGGATCGAGGCCCCGCTGGCCGCCGACGGCCATTACTACCTGATGGCCGAAGTCAACGGTACGCCAGTGCGTTTCGTCGTCGATACCGGCGCGACCGAGGTCGTCCTGACCCTGCGCGATGCCGAGCGCGTGGGCATTGACGCCTCCGCCCTTGCCTATATCGGGCAGGCGCGCACCGCCAACGGGATCGTGGCCACCGCCCCGGTGCGCCTGGACAGCATCAGCCTTGGCCCCGTACATGACGAAGGCCTGCGCGCTGTCGTGAATGGAGGCGAGATGGACACCTCGCTGATGGGTATGGCCTATCTGACGCGCTTCGCGCGGGTCGAGTTCAGCCGCGACCGCCTGATTCTGGAACGCTGACGCGCGGGCCTGCAACTTGCCCTTTCCGGGTCATGTTTACGCCCCAATTCGCTGCAAGAAGAGAAAGACCAGTCGGAGGACTTGATATGGACTTTCTCTCGTTCGATACCATTGCAGTCGGTGTGATCTTCCTTGCCCTCGTACGCGAACTTCTGGTGCGGCAGCGCACGCAGCATCTGCGCGGGCGTTCCGGCAAAGCCGACAATCTGTCGGCTCCGTGATCCGATAGCAGTCCTCTGGCAAGACGCGCCCAACCGCTCCGCCGCACCGGCCTCCGGATGCAGCCGACCGCCGCGGGTTGTGACGTCACCGGATATTTGCAGGCGCGCCGCGGGAAGCCCCCCGCGGCGCGCTTGTCGTTTCCTTCGCGGCCCTGCCGATGCCGCCCTCTCGAGTTAAAGGCGATCAGCCGAAGATGTCCGCCGTGATACCCGCATACCAGCCAAGGCTTTCCTCGTAGGTCGCCTTGCGCAGGTCGGCGTCCTCGCCGGTCTGGCTGATGAAGCTTTCCACGCTTGCGATCTTCTCGTCGGTCGGCTCATAGCTGGCGCCGACTTTGACACCGTCATCGGGGGCAATCAGCGACCAGCAGGTGTTCGAGTATTTCGCAGGGAACACCGCCGATCCGGTCAGCTCTGCACGGATCACCATGGCCGCGACCTTGGCTTGGCTGTTAGCGGAAAAACCGGATTTCGGCATGTCACCCGGAGCGCTTGCATCGCCCAGAACGAAGACCGCCTCGTCGATGCGCGAGCGCATGTCGGCCGGGCTTACCGGAGCCCAGTCCCCGTCAGTGACGCCGGCTGCAGCCGCGATCGTGCCGGCCATCTGCGCGGGGATCACGTTGCAGACATCGACCTTCTCAGCCTCGCCGTCGATCACCACTTCCATCGTGCCGGGGCGGACCTCGAAATCGGTGCCACCCATGTCGGGCCCGATCCGGGTGATCATGCCGGAATAGTGTTTCTGCCAGCCCTCCTCGAACAGGCCCTGTTTCGAGAACTTGTCCTTCGGATCGACGATCAGGATCTTGGCCGTCGGGTTTTTCTGGCTCAGAAGATGGGCCACCATCGAGATCCGTTCATAAGGGCCGGGCGGGCAGCGATAGGGATTGGGCGGCGCGATCATCGCAAAGACCCCGCCTTCGGGCATCGCCTCGATCTGCGCCTTCAGAAGCGCGGTCTGCGGGCCGGCCTTGTAGGCATGGGGCATGACTTCCGCGTCATCCGGCGTCCATCCCGGCACGGAACCGTCCTTGAAGTCGATCCCCGGCGCAATCACGAGCCGGTCATAGCCGAAGCTTTCCCCGCCCTCGGTGGCGACGGTGCGCGCGGCGCGGTCCACGCCGGCGGCCCGATCGCGCACGACAGTGATGCCGTAGTCGCCCGCCAGCTTGTCATAGCGGTGGGCGAGCGAGTCGAAATCACGAAACCCACCCAGATAGAGGTTGGAGAAGAAGCAGGTATAGTAAACCTCGGAGGGTTCGATCAGCACCACCTCGATCGCGCCATCGCTGTCCTTGGCGATATAGCGCGCGCAGGTGGCCCCACCGGCACCGCCCCCGATCACCACGACCCTGGGCTTGCCCTGCCCCAGCACCATCGGTGCCTGCAATACGGCCGCCCCCGCGGCTGCCCCCCCAAGGAATAACCGTCTGTTGATCTGCATCTCACTCCCTCCTCCCTGTTGGTTTCGCGCCGTTTACTCCTCCAACGACGCGAAATAAGCGGCCAAGGCCGCGATTTCTTCGTCCGACAGGCGCCCAGCCATCATCTGCATGACAGGATGGGGACGCAGTTTCTGTTTATAGGCATGCATGGCGATCACGAAGTCTTCTTCGGGCCATGGCGTGATCGACGGGATCCCCTGGTCCGAGCCATCACGCTGGTGGCAGGTCTGGCATTCCGATGCCAGATATTCGCCCCAGGCCGGGTCCCCCTCAAGCCCGAGAACCGAATCCGGCAGGTCCACTTCGCGCACGCGCGCCGTCGGCGGGGCTTCCCGGATGTCTTCTGGCCCGTCGGAATAACGGCGCAGGAAGGCGATCAGGTCGGCCCGGTCCTGCGGATCCTTCAGGCCACCATAGGCCATCCGCGTCCCCGACACGAGCGCCTTGGGATTTTCAACATAAGCATCGAGCGTGCGCCAGTCCCATGTCAGACCGTCCGCACCCATGCGCGCCATGCTTTTCGAGTACGAGAATCCGTCGATATTGCCCGCCCGGCGGCCGAAAAGGCCGGTCAGCGGCGGGCCGACACGATTTCCGGCCCCCGGGCCGATTTCATGGCAGCCCGCACACTCGTCCCAGATCCCTGCACCGTGATCTGCATCACCAAACATCTCGGCGCGGGCTTCGGGCGCCTTGAAACTTTCCGCGCCGGCAGACAGGGCCGGCACGGTCAGGAGGGCGGCGAACAGGACCTGTCTGCGCCGCCCTCTCATGTCAGCCGCCGTTGGCAGCGATATAGGCGATCACGGCCGCGATATCATCGTCCTTCTTCAGCCCTGCAAAGGCCATCCTGTTCTTCGGAACAAAGCCCTTGGGGTCTTTCAGATAGGCCGAGATATTCTCGGGCGTCCAGACAAGGCCGCCCTCGCCAGCTTCAAGCATCTGATTGGAATACTTGAACCCGTCGACCGCGCCCGCATGCCGCCCGATCACGCCATTCAGCATCGGGCCGGTCGCGTTCTTGGCACCCTCGCCAACCTTGTGGCAGGCTTTGCACTTCTTGAACACGGCTTCGCCAGCGGCGATCACGTCGGCATCGTCAGATACACCGGCAGCAGCGGCCTCGACAGGGGTTGCCTCTTCCGTGGTGGCTTCCTCGGCGGCGGCCTCCTCGGTGGCCGGGGCCTCGGGCTCGGCCATGGTTTCCTCGGCTGCGGCCGCAGGTTCGGCATCGTCCGCCGCATCGCCTGGCGTCACGTCAAGATTGGCCGCATGCATGGTGATCTCAACGCTGTCCTTGCAGTTCTCCATGCAGGGTTCCTGCGTGAACAGCGGCAGTTCCACCGTGTCACGGTCATCGACGATGAAGCCCTCAGCATTGGGCAGGACGACCTCGGTGAAGTTCTCGTTCGAGAGCACGAAGTCATCCTCGACCAGATCGTTCGAGTAAAGCAGGTAGGCCACGATCGCATAGACCTGGTCGGGCTCAAGCGACTGCGCGTTCCCGAACGGCATGGAGCGGTTCACATAGTCGAACGCGGTCGACAGATGCGGCCAGTAGGAACCGATCGTCTTAAGCGGGTCGGCATGGTCAAGCGTGCCCATGCCGCCGGCCAGCTTGGGCCAGTTATCCACGCCCTCGGCAAATTCGCCATGGCAGGCCGCGCAGTTTTCCGAGAAGGTCATCTCGCCATCCTCGACCGAGCCCGAACCAACCGGAAGACCCGTTCCGTCGGGGCTGACGTCAAGATCCCAGGCGGCAACCTCTTCGGGCAAGGCAGCGCGACCAAGGCCCATCTTCTCGGCGAAAGCCGGGGCCACGCCAAGCGCGGTCAGAACCGTGGTGCCGATCACCAGTTCACGAAATTTCGACATTCTCGGCCTCCCCGTTCGGCTTGACCCACCAGGTCTGGATGCAGTTGTTGTGATAGATCGAGTTCAGCCCGCGCACTTCGCGCAGTTGCGCCTTGGTAGGCTGGACATAGCCGGTATCGTCGACCGCGCGCGATTGCACCAGCATCTCGGAACCGTCCCAGTCGTGATCCAGATAGAACCGGGTCAGTGCCATGGGTTGGCCGGGTGCGGCAAGGCGCGCCTCTTTCCAGGTCTTGCCGCCATCGACGGTCACATGCACCGCCTTGATCGCACCGCGGCCGGACCAGGCAAGCCCGGTAATGACCAACGGTCCCGTTCCATGCTTGATAGGCGCCTGAGGCGAAGGCGAGGTGACGACGGATTTTGCATCCATCACCCAGGTCCATTTGCGGCTGGTGCCGTCGGCCAGCGTGTCGGTGTATTTTGACGTTTCCTCGCGGCTTTCCACGGCCTGATCGGTCACCTCGATACGGCGCAGCCACTTCACCCACATGTTGCCTTCCCAGCCCGGGACGCACAGGCGCACGGGGTAGCCATGCTCTTTGCGCAGCGCCTCGCCATTGGCCTTGAAGGCGACAAGGCAATCGTCCAGCGCCTTTTCCAGCGGGATCGAGCGGCCGTTCGACGAGGCGTCGGCCCCCTCGACATAGACCCATTTGCCCTCGGGCTTGACCCCGGCCTCTTCCAGCAACGTGCGCAGCGTGACCCCGGTATATTCCATGTTGTGGATCATGCCGTGGGTATATTGCGAACCGTTAAGCTGCGCGCCGGCCCATTCCATGCCGGTATTGGCCGCGCATTCCAGGAAATAGGTGCGCGTCACGCGCGGGAAACGTTCCAGATCCTCGTAAGTGAAGATCAGCGGGGTTTCGACGAGGCCGTTGATCATCAGCCGGTAGTCGGGCTTGCTCAGCTCGATCGCACCCGAGTGGTGGCGTTCGAATGCGCAGCCCTGCGGCGTGATCGTACCGTCGAGCGCATGGATCGGCGTGAAGTTGATCGAGCTGATCGTGTCGGCGGTCAGCCAGCTGACATTGCGGCGCACGACGTCGCTTTCGAAGTGGATAGGCAGGCCGTAGGGCGTGGCATCGACGCCATCACCCAACCCCTGCGCCCAAGGCTGCACTTCGGTGATCAGCGGATCAGGCCCCTCGGCGCGGGCCATGCCGGCACCCGCCACAAGCGCACCCGCCGCCGCACCCGCGCGCAGAAAACCACGCCGGCCCATCGACGCGACCGGGGCGCTTTCGCGTTCCTTCTCGTCCATCGTATTCTCCTTCATTCTCGGTCCCTTGCGGGGATATCGGGCGCCGCCATCACAGACCGGTGACGGTGACGGAATCGTTGGGTTCAAGTTTGACGGTGCCGATCTTGCGGACGTGATCCTCGATCACATCCCAGATCTGCGGGCCCTCGGTGCCTTCGTTGACCGAGGCCCATCCGGCCACCACATAGCTGCGCGCCGGATCAATATCCGAGCCGTCCTTGAGAAGCGTCATGTTCGACACACGCTCGCCGATGGGTCTGGAGATGTCGATATGGTAGCCCATGCCGCCGATCCGCACCATGTCGCCGCCCTGCTGGTAATAGGGGTCGGTGTTGAAGATGTTGTCGGCCACGTCCTCAAGGATCGTGTGGATCGTCTCTCCGGTCATTTCGGTGCGGTAGCACGCGCCATAGGTCATCGAGGTGACGTTGTGGATGTCTTCGCGGGTGATGTTGTCGCCCGGCAGAAGCGTGGTGCCCCAACGCACGCCAGGGCTCATGGCGATCTCGGCGTCGCGCTCGGACAGGATCGCGTCGCAGATCAGGTCATCCCAGCTGCCGTTGAAGTTGCCGCGGCGATAAAGCAGGCTTTCGGTCTGCCCCACCACCTCTTCCAGCTCGGCCTTGAAGGGCGCACGCTCGGCGTCGATCAGCGCGGCCATCTCGGCATCGGGTTCGATCACGTCCGAGAAGATCGGGATCAGCTTGTGGCGGAAGCCCATCATCCGGCCATCACGCACGTCGAGATCCACGCGGCTGACGAATTTGCCGTTCGACCCCGAGGCGATCAGGATCGTCTCGCCTACCAGAACGGGTTCGGGAACCGCGTCATGGGTATGGCCCGTCAGGATCACGTCGATCCCCTTCACGCGGCTGACCATCTTGCGATCCACGTCGAAGCCGTTATGCGACAGGCACACGACCAGATCGACGCCCTCGGCGCGGACTTCGTCCACCACTTCCTGCATGCGTTCTTCACGGATGCCGAAGGAGTAGTCGGGGAACATCCATTTCGGGTTCGCGATCGGCATATAGGGGAAGGCTTGGCCGATCACCGCAACGCGCACGCCGCCGGTCTCGAAGATCTTGTAGGGTTCGAAGGCGGGCTCGTCCCACTCGGCATCGAAGATATTGGCGCCGAGGAAGGCGAAGGGCAGCGCCTCGACGATCTCGTTCACACGCTCCTGGCCGAAGGTCCATTCCCAATGCGAGGTCATCGCATCGACGCCCAGCTTGTTCATGATGTTGACCATGTCCTGACCGTTCGTCTTGAACGACGTCATCGAGCCATGCCAGGTATCTCCGCCGTCCAGAAGCAGCGCATCGGGGCGTTCGGCCTTGATGGATTTGACCACGGTAGCCACCCGGTCCATGCCGCCCATCCGCCCGTAGGATTTCGCCAGATCGGTGAAGTTTTCGTAGGTCAGCGCATAGGCATCGGGGCTTGCAGGGGTGATGTTGAACATCTTGAGGAAATCGCCGCCGACCACATGGGGCGGCACGCCCTTCGCCTCGCCCACGCCGATATTCACCTCGGGCTCACGGAAATAGATCGGCTTTGCCTGGGCGTGGATGTCGGTGATGTGGATCAGCGTCACGTTACCGAAGGCGTCGAACTGAAGCAGTTGATCCTGCGTCAGCGCCTGCTGCGCCATGACCCGCGACCAACGCGACAGCCCCGACGCCCCGAGGATCGTCGACGCCGCAAGGCTTGCCTGTAGAAATTCCCGCCGCGAAATCATCCGCCTTTTCTCCTTCCTGGGGCGCCTACCCTGCCGGCGCCGGTCGTACCTGAAAATTTACAAACGAATACAGTCAGATATAAAATTTTGAATGTGTGAGAGTTGAAAAATGCGGGGCACGGCCAGCCATGCCCCGCATTCCTGAATCAGGGACGAACGCCCGCACCTTCGATGTCCAGCCCAAGGCCACGCGAAGCCACATAAAGCTCCAGCTCGCGGAATTCCTGGCTACCGGCTCCGAAGGTTTCGGCGCGGGTGTCGCGCACGCAGCCCACGAAACGCTGATGGATCGACACGACGCCGGCGTCTTTCAGGCGATAGACCGGGAAGCCGTTGACCTGGCCTTGGCTAAGGTGGTCCGCACGGATGTAGTTGCCGAAATTGTCCTCATGGCAATTCGCGCAGGACATCTCGAGCTGACCGAAGCGGGTGTAATACATCTCCTTGCCGCGCTCCCAGAACTCGGCCGCGGGGCCGTCGATCTCAACCGCGACAGGCATGCCGCGTGACTGGAGCGAAATCGCCAGGGTCATGTTCTTCATTTCCTGGCTGTTCCACTTCCAGGCCTCGGCGCCCATGCGATTGGTGCGGCAATCGTTGACGAAATCTTCCATCGACCACAGATTGCCGGCCGCATTCACCTTGGGCAGCGTGGCGCGCAGGCCCTTCATGCTTTCGGTGATGTCGCCGTGGCAGTCGGCGCAGGACTTGTTCTCGGTTCCCTCGGCGGTATCCCAGGTTTCCAGACCCTGCTCGACGAACACGAAGTTCGGGTTGTCGAAATCATCGCGCTGCATCTTGCGCGTCTCGTCCTCGCGGAAGAGCCAGCCCGAATAGATCTCGGACAGATGGCCGTCCAGATGGGCGGCAGCCGGAGCCTTGGTGGTGATGGTCATTTCCTCGTTGACGACCAGCTCGTCTTCGGCCGGATTGGCCATCGCGGGGCCGCAGGCAAGCGCCAGCGCGGCGGCGGCGAACATCGTGGTGCGGCTGTAACGCAGCGTCATTCCTATGATCCTCCCTGGGTGTCTGCCGCGCGCGTTACGCCGCGCGCGGAGCTTTCCTAGCCCCCGCACTCCCTGACGCGCGGGGATGGTCGCCGCTCAGGCGACCTCGATCGACTTGGCGTCTTCGTAGACCGAGCCATCGTCGTCATACCAGGTGAACTTGAACTCACCCGATGCGTCGACCTTGGCGTCGAACTCGAAATAGGGGTTGGTCGAGACCGCCGGTTCGATGGTGACATCGACGACGCTGGCGCCGTTGAACTCACAGGTGAAGCGGTTGATGATCGAACGCGGGATCAGGTTGCCTTCCTTGTCCTTGCGTTGCCCCGATTCCATCGGGTGCGAGATCAGGGTCTTGATCGTGACCACTTCGCCGGCCGAGGCCTTCGAGGGCACTTTCACGCGCGGTTTGACGTTGTCTGCCATTTTCGTTCTCCTCGAAACTCTGGGATCAGCCGCCGCAGCCGCCGATGGTGACCTTCACCGTCGACGAGGCCTGCACGAAGCTGCCATCGGCCATCTTCGCCACGGCGACGACATCCTGGGTCTGCGACAGGCGGATCCGGGTCGAGGCCATTTGCGAGCCCGCGGCCGGACCGAAGTTAAAGGTCGCAACGCCCGGGGTCGGGTTGCCGCTTGCATAAAGCGCGATCGCAACCGCGCCGGGGGCATCAACGGTGACCGGAACGGTGTTGCCGTTTTCTGCGATCTCGGGCGCGGTCAGGGTCAGCCCACCGGTGCCGACGGCCGCGCCGCCGGTGAATGCGGCAATCGCCTCTTCAGCACCTGCCGCCATTGCGCGCAGGGGCAGCATCGAGGCAGCCACGCCGCCGATGGCAAGCCCGAGCGCTTTGCGTCTGGAAAGTTGCATCGTCATCTCCTCTCGATATACGTCGAACCGATCACTCTTTGAGTGTCAGCAGATAAGCGACCACATCCTCGACCTGCTGGGCGGTCAGGATGGGCGGAAGATCGGCAGGCGCAGCCTTGCCGGTATAGGCGTCCCCCGGCCGGATAAAGGGCCCGGTCTTGTACATGCCGGGCATGAACGTGCCCTCGAACGTGTGCTTGGCATCTACCACGAGCCCGCGCAGCTGCGCCTCGGTCCAGCGGTCGGCAGCACCATCAAGCGCCGGGCCGATATTGCCCTGGAACGGCACGTCGGGCATGGCGGAGATCTCGTGGCAGGCCACGCAGTTGCCAAGGGCGTTCGTCGTCATGATCTTGGCGCCCGAAGCGGGATCGCCCGCAGTGCCGGTCAGCGATTCCGCGATCGCACCGTCTTCAGCCCAAGTGACATCGGTGGGCGCAACTTCGGCAAAAGCGGCACCGGCGGTAAGTGTGGCAACGGCAGCAGCCATCACGACGTAGCGTGTCATAGAAGACCTCCCTCTTCTTCTTTCGAATCCCATGTAACCGAGTGCGGCGTTTGGACGCAATACTATAATTCAAATATCTGCATGTGTAATCGACACAAACAGATCTGAACGATTATTGCGTCACCATCTGGCTAGCGAGAAATTTTTGGAAATTTTCTCCACTTTCATAGCCACGATCTTTCACCCAGGTCAACAGCGCCTTTGTTGTCCCCTTCCCGAACGCGCCCGGCATGGTGGCCACGGCGGCACGCGCGGCGGTTGCATCTTCGGGCACTTCTTCGGGCAGGAACATCATCGTGGGGGTGAACATGACGCCCCATTTCATGGCCATGTCTTTCTCGGGCATGGCCTCGCCGTCGAAATCGGTCACCTCGACATCGCCGAACAGATTCAACTGCACGACGAAATAGTTATCCTCGATCAGCTGCGTGATCTCGGGGTCGGGAAAGACCTCTTCGTGCATCTTGGTGCAATAGATGCAGCCGCGCTGTTCGAAGATCACCAGAAGGCGCTTGCCCTCGGCATTCGCCTCTTGCAGGTCTTCGCGCAGATCCTTGAACGTATCGCGCATCCAAGGCGTCTTGTGCAGCCCGTCATCGCCAAGCTCGGCCGCGCCCAGGGGTAGGGCCAGGGCAAGAACGGTCAGGGCGGCGGTCAGGATGTGTCGCATTCTTCTCTCCTCCGTCTTCGCTCAGCCCAGCGAGGTGATGCCGGGCATCCAGCGGATCATGAAATCGGCAATATAGCTTAGCGTGTCGGTAGCGATCAGGACCGCGAACAGGATCAGCATGACGCCCATGACCTTTTCCACATACATCAGCTTACCCCGATGGCGGTTCATGAAGGCGAGGAAGGGGCGCGCGAAAAAGGCCGCGACGATAAAGGGCGCGGTCATGCCGATGCCGTAGAAGAACAGCAACAGCGCCCCGCGCGACAGATCCCCCATCCCCGAGGCAACCATCAGTATCGCAGCCAGCGCGGGGCCTACACAGGGCGTCCAGCCGAAGCCGAAGGCAAGACCCATGACATAGGCCCCGATCACGTTCGAGGGATCGGCCTTGGATTCAAGCCGGGCCTCGCGGTAAAGGAACGGAATGCGGAGGACGCCCAGGAAATGCAACCCGAACACGAACAGGATCGCGGCCGCGACATAGGACAGGGGCTCCATCCATTGCCGGAACGCCTGGCCCAGAGCCGTGGCGCCCATTCCCATCAGCATGAAGATCGTTGTCACACCAAGGGCGAAGGCGATGGCCGAAAAGACCAGCCTTCGCTGCGCCCCCGGGGCGATCTGGCCGTTGCCACGCAGCTCGGCCATCGAAATTCCGCCCATGTAGGACAGGTAGAACGGCACCATCGGCAGGATGCAGGGCGTCAGGAACGACAGGATGCCCGCAAGAAGCGCGCCCCCGTAGGTCGGGTCCATTATCATGCTTTCTCCCTTGCGGATCGATTCCTTGATCCGCACACCAAAACACATTACGATTTTTATATGTAAAGGAAGGTGCGTCAATCATGCGTCTTGCACTTTCGGCCATTTTCATTCTCGCAATGCAGTTTCTGGCTAGTCCGGCCGGGGCCGAGGCGTTTCGCCTGCTCATGGTGGAGCAGCCCGGATGCGCCTATTGCGAGCGTTGGAAGGCCGAGATCGGCCCGATCTATCCGAAGACACCCGAGGGTACGGCCGCACCGTTGGAGCATGTGCAACTGCGCGGGGACTGGCCCGAAGGCATCACCATCGGAAGCCGGCCGGTCTTCACCCCCACCTTCCTTTTGCTGAAGGATAACGTCGAAGTCGGACGGATCGAGGGCTATCCGGGCGAAGATTTCTTCTGGGGCTTGCTTGGCATGGCCCTGAAAGATGCCGGTGCGCTGCTTCCCCCGACCTGAACGGGGCCGCGCTTGAGGCTCGATTCCGGCGAATTCGCGTGGTAAGGCAGCCAAGCGCGCCTATCGAACGGGCGCCCGATGCAAGGGAAGGACGCGGTGCAGCAGATGGCACCTGACGGACAGGACAAGGCAACCGACCCGACGCCCGTGGCGACGGACCGTTGTCTGCGTCTTCAGGCGGACGAACTGATGGTTCGTGCACAAGAGGCATCGAACCTGCTCAAGGCCCTCGCGCATGAGGGGCGGCTGATGATCATGTGCCACCTGGCCTCGGGCGAGAAATCGGTGACCGAGCTGGAGATCCTGCTGGAATCGCGGCAGGCGGCGGTCAGCCAGCAACTGGCGCGGCTTCGTCTGGAAAACATCGTGACCTGTCGACGCGAAGGCAAGGCAATCTATTATTCGTTGCGCGACCCCAAGGCCGCCCGGATCGTCGAGCTGGTCTACGACATGTTCTGCGGCGGCGACTGATCGGCACGAGGCGGCCGGTTTCCGGCCACGGGAGGAGAGGGACGAATGGACAGCATCCCGATGGAGGCACTTTCGGCGCTTGTCGGCCTTGGCGGCGGGCTTGTGCTGGGGTTGGCCGCGCGGCTGGGGGATTTCTGCACGCTCGGCGCGCTTGAAAGCGCGGCCTACGGCGCCGACCAGCGGCGCCTGCGGCTTTGGGGCGTGGTTCTGGGGGTGGCCATCGCCGGCGCCTTCCTGGCCGAGATGCTGGGCTTTGCCGATCTGGGGGCCACCTTCTACCTGACTCTGGAATGGAATCCGCTGGCCTCGATCTTCGGCGGGCTGCTGTTCGGCTACGGCATGGCGATGGCAGGGAATTGCGGCTTCGGGGCGCTGGTGCGTTTCGGCGGCGGCGATCTGCGCAGCCTTGTGGTCGTGGTGGTGATGGGCATCTTCGCCTTCGTCACGCTGTCGGGCCCCCTTGGCCCGCTGCGCACGCTTCTCTTCGAGCAGGTCGAAACGCCCGAGCCGCAAGGCATCGCGCATTGGCTGGCCGCGCAGACGGGCCTTGCGCCGATCACCTTCGCCCTGCCCGTCGCCGCCGCGCTGATGGTGTGGGCGCTGGTCCATGCCCCGCTGCGGCGCGATCCGCGCCGTATCCTGTGGGGCGTGGCGGCGGGGCTGGCCATCGTGTTCTGCCTTGTCGGCACGACGGCGGTCTACCGCGAATCCCTTGGTGCCGTCGGCGTCGAGGCACCGTCCTTCACCGCCCCGCTTGGCCGCACGATCCTGTATTTTATGACCTCGACCGCAGGCGGCATCACCTTCTCGGTTGGGCTGGTGGCGGGGGTTCTGGCGGGGGCGTTCTCGGGTTCGCTGCTGCGCGGGATGTTCCGCTGGGAAGCCTGCGAAGACCCGCGCGAACTTGGCCGCCAGGTATCGGGCGCGGCGATGATGGGGATCGGTGGCACCGTGGCGATCGGTTGCTCGATCGGCCAAGGCGTGTCGGCCATGTCGGTTCTGGCCTTCTCGGCGCCCGTCACGCTTGGCGCCATCATCGTGGGCGGCCTTGTCGGACTGCGCCACCTGATCGGCGGCTTCCAGCCCGAATGACCCCTGCCCCGCACCGCGGGACGGAAAAGGCCGCGCAACCGGAATTGCGCTGCCTTCGCAGTTCCCTGACCCCTGCTCAGGTGCGGAACACGCGGTAGATCGCGGGGATCACCAGCACCGTCAGCAGGGTCGAGCTGAGCAGCCCGAACAGAAGCGAGATCGCAAGCCCCTGGAAGATCGGATCGGCCAGGATCACCACCGCGCCGATCATCGCCGCGATCGCGGTCAGCAGGATCGGCTTGAAGCGGATCGCCCCCGCCTCGATCAGGATGTCGAGCTTGGTCTTTCCCGTGCTGTCGGCATGGCGGATGAAATCCACCAGCAGGATCGAGTTGCGCACGATGATCCCGGCGAGCGCTATGAATCCGATCATCGAGGTGGCCGAGAATGGCGCAGCGAAAAGCCAGTGCCCCAGCATGATCCCCAGGAAAGTCAGCGGAATCGGCGTCAGGATCACCAGCGGCAGCTTGAAGCTGCCGAACTGCGCGACCACAAGGATGTAGATGCCCAGAAGCGCCACCGCAAAGGCCGCGCCCATATCGCGGAAGGTCACCCAGGTCACCTCCCACTCGCCATCCCAAAGCAGGGTGACGTGGCTCTCATCTTCAGGCTGGCCATGCAGGCTGATCACGGGCTTTTCGCCTTGGGGCCAGTCCATCGCCTCCAGCGCGTCCGACACGGCGATCATGCCGTAAAGCGGCGCCTCGAAACTGCCGGCCAGTTCGGCCTGCACCATTTCGGCCGCGCGGCCATTATGACGGAAGATCGCGTAAGAGGCACGCTCTTCATCGACCGAGACGACATCGCCCAGTTCGACCACCCCACGCGCACCGGGAAGCAGGTTCTGCGGGATCGGGGTGGACAGGGTCGCCTCGTCCATCACGCGCGCACCCAGCGGGCGCTCCATGACGATGGGCAGCGGCGCCCTGCCGCCGCCGCGATGCGAATAACCCACCGTGGTCGCGCCGTTCAGCAGCGCAAGCGTGTCGAAGACATCGCTTTCCTGCACCTCGAAGAACTCGATATCGTCGGCATTCACCGTGGCGCGCAACCGCCGCGCCTGCGTGCCGAAGCTGTCGTCCACATCCACGATGAAGGGCACGCTTTCAAAGGCCTTGCGGATCTGCGTGGCCGCACGGCGGCGCGTTTCGGCATCGGGGCCATAGACCTCGGCCAATAGCGTTGCGATCACCGGCGGCCCCGGAGGCGGCTCCACCGTCTTGAGGCTGGTGCCTTCGGGCACCGGCAGCGCCAGCACGCGCGCGCGCACATCCAGCGCGATTTCATGGCTGGAACGGTCGCGCGCCTCTTTCGAGGTCAGGTTGATCTGCACATCGCCCTGATGCGGCTCTGCCCGCAGGTAATAGTGCCGCACGAGCCCGTTGAAATTGAACGGTGCCGCCGCCCCGGCATGGGTTTGCACGCTGACCACCTCGGGCAGTTCGGTGACGGCCCCGGCCACCAGCTGGGCCACGGCATCGGTATCCTCCACGCTGGCCCCTTCGGGCAGGTCCAGCACCACCGACAGTTCGGACTTGTTGTCGAAAGGCAAAAGCTTGACCGTCACGTCCTTGGTATAAAGCAGGCCGAGCGAGCCGAAGGACAGGACAATCGTGGCGATCAGGAAGGCCCAGGCCGATCCCTTGCTGGCCAGCACCCGGCGCGCGACCCGCTCATAGATCGCGCCCAGCCTGCCGCCGTGATGGCCCGCGTCGTGATGCAGCGGCGCGTTGCCCGCGATCTTCACCATCAGCCAGGGCGTGATGATCACCGCGACGAAGAACGAAAAGATCATCGCGGCCGAGGCATTGGCCGGAATCGGCGACATGTAGGGCCCCATCAGCCCCGAGACGAACAGCATCGGCAACAGCGCCGCCACCACGGTCAGCGTGGCCACGATGGTGGGGTTGCCCACCTCGGCCACGGCGGCAATCGCCTTCTGCATCCGGGTTCCGGGGGTTTTCAGCCCCCAGTGACGGGCGATGTTCTCGATCACCACGATGGCATCGTCGACCAGAATCCCGATCGAGAAGATCAGCGCGAACAGGCTGACCCGGTTCAGCGTGTAGCCCATGACCCAAGCCGCAAACAGCGTCAGAAGGATCGTGACCGGAATGACGATGGCCACCACGATCGACTCGCGCCAGCCGATGGCAAACAGCACCAGCGCGATGATCGACACCGTGGCAAGGCCAAGGTGGAACAGCAGCTCGTTGGCCTTCTCGTTTGCGGTCTCGCCGTAGTCGCGCGTGATCTGAACCTCGATGCCTTCGGGGATCAGATGGCCCTTCAGCTCTTCGACGCGGTGCAGGATCTGTTCGGCCACGACAACGGCGTTCGCGCCGGCCCGCTTGGCCACCGCAAGCGTCACCGCAGGCGTCCGCACCAGCCCCTCGGGGCCGCGCGTCACGTTGGCCACGATGTGATCTGTGGTGTCGGGCACATAGCTGACATCGGCCACATCGGCCACATAGACGGGCCGGCCGTCGCGCGCCGTCATCAAAAGCCCCGCCACCTCGGAAGGCGCGGTCAGCGTCTGCCCCGCCACAAGGCCGATCTGCTCGCCCCCGTCGCGCAGCTTGCCGGTCGAGAAGGTCCGGTTCGCCTGCTGCACCTTGTAGGCAAGCTGCTGAAGCGTGATGCCGTAAAGCGCAAGCTTTTCGGGATTCGGCGCGATGCGGATCGCCTCGGTCGCATCGCCCACGATATAGGTCAGGCCGACATTCTCGATCTTGGTGACCTCGGCCTGTAATTCGCGGGCGATGCGGGTCAGCTCGTTGGCCGCGACACCCTCGCCCGACAGGGTCAGCGATACGATGGCCACATCGTCGATGCCGCGCCCCACGATCATCGGCTCGGCGATGCCCACGGGCATGCGGTCGAAATTGGCGCGCACCTTCTCATGCACGCGCAGGATCGCCGCGTCGGACGAGGTGCCCACCACGAAACGCGCCATCACCAGCGCGTAATCGTCGAAGGTCTGGGAATAGACGTGCTCGACCTCGTTGATGCCCTTGACGATGGTCTCCATCGGCTCGGTCACCAGCTTCACCGCATCCTCGGCCTTCAGGCCCGGCGCCTGGATATGGATGTCGACCATCGGCACCGAAATCTGCGGCTCTTCCTCACGCGGGAGGCTGACGAGCGCCACAAGCCCGACGGCAAGCGCCGCGAGGATCATCAGCGGCGTCAGGGCCGAGGCGATGAACCCGCGCGTCAGCCGCCCGGCGATACCAAGGTTTTCCTGTGCCATTTCATCGCCCTGCCGGTCACTGCTCATGTGAGACCACCGTTTCGCCACCATGCAGGCCGGTCACGATCTCGACCATCTCGACGCCGTCGACCATGCTGCGCGCGCCCGGAACCACGGCCCGCTCCATCCGCGTTCCATCCCGCTCGATCCACAGGAAATCGAGGCCCGAGCGGGTCTGCAACAGGGCGGCGGGCACCAGGATCGCCGCGCGCCGGTTAAGCGGCAGACGCACCAGCACGCGTGCATCGACAAAGGCATCGTCCAGCCCGGACACCTCGACATCGGCCACGACACGCCCGTTCTCGATCTGCGGATAGACCTTGGCAAGCGTGCCCTTCGCGGCGCCGCCCTCGGTCTCGATCGCAATCTCGTCCCCCTCGCGCATCTGGCCCGCATGGCGTTCGGGCACGGCAAGGCGCAGGAACACGCCGCCACCGCCGATCGTTGCGACCACCTCGCCCGGCATCACCACGGCCCCCACCGCAACCGGCACATCCAGAACCCGCCCCGAGATCGGCGCCAGAACCCTGCCCTCGGCCGCCTGTTGCTCGATCACCTGCCGCTGCGCGCGCTGCGCCTCGATCTGGCCCTTGACCACATCGACCTGCGTGCGCAGCGCATCCAGCCGCTGCGCGGTCGTCACGCCGCGCGACAGCAGCTCTTCGCCCCGCTTCAGCTCGGCCTCGGCATTCTCCAGTTGCGCACCAAGCGCCTGAAGCTGCGCGTCGATCGCGCCGATCTGAAAATCGAGCTTCTCGTCCACGATCCGCCCAAGCACCTGCCCGGCCTGAACGTGATCGCCCTCGACTACCTCCAGCCCGACCAGCGTGCCCCCAAGCCGCGCGCGCGCGGGGATCGTATCCTTCGCCTCGACCCGGCCATGGACGGCCTTCCAGTCCGTCACCTCCACCGGGGTCACCAGCAGGATTCCCTCGGCCCGCACCGTCACCGGCAGGCAAAGCGCGCAAAGCACAAGCGGCAGAAACACGGATCTCATCGGTTTGTCCTTCCGTCCGGGGGGGCGGTCCGCTGCGGACCATATAACATTCCGGTTTTTGAATATGAGACTGTTACACCACAAATCAACCCCTTCGCAAGGATGGATGCAATGATCTCGATCATCCCTCTTCTTGCGGGCCTTTCACGCCACACGCCAATGCGCTAAACGCTGAGCGCAGGAACAAGAGGTGACACCATGCACGACATCCGCGCCATCCGCGAAAACCCCGCCGCATTCGACGCCGCCCTCGGCCGCCGGGGCCTCGCACCGATGTCGCCCGGGATCCTTGCCCTCGACGAAGCCCGCCGCGCGGCGATCCTGGCGGCGGAAACCGCCCAGGCCGCGCAGAACGCCGCCTCGAAAGAGGTCGGCGCGGCCAAGGCGCGCGGCGATGACGCCGAGTTCGAACGCCTGCGCGCCCTCGTGGCCGAAAAGAAGACCGAGGTCGCGGCGATGACCGCCGAAGCCGGCGCGAAAGACGCGGAACTGCGCGACATCCTGCTGCGCATCCCGAACCTGCCGCTCGACGAAGTGCCCGAGGGTGCGGACGAGGGCGACAATGTCGAAATCCGCCGCCACGGCACGCCCCGCACCCTTGGCTTCGACGCGCTCGAACATTTCCAGCTGCCCGCGGTGCAGGGCGGGATGGATTTCGAAACCGCCGCGAAACTGTCGGGCGCGCGCTTCGTGCTGATGTCCGGGGGGGTCGCACGGCTGCACCGCGCGCTTGCGCAATTCATGCTCAACCTGCACACCGGCGAACACGACCTGATCGAAACCATCACCCCCGTCCTCGTGCGGGACGAGGCGATGATCGGCACCGGCAACCTGCCCAAATTCGCCGAAGACAGCTACCAGACGACCAATGGCTGGTGGCTGATTCCGACGGCCGAGGTGACGCTGACCAATATCGTCGCGGGCTGCATCGTCGAGGACAGCTACCTGCCCCGGCGCTATTGCGCGCATACCCAGTGCTTCCGCTCCGAGGCAGGCTCGGCCGGCAAGGACACCACCGGCATGCTGCGCCAGCACCAGTTCGAGAAGGTCGAGATGGTGACGATCTGCCGCCCGGAAGAGGCCCTGTCCGAACACGAGCGCATGACGCGCTGCGCCGAAACCGTGCTCGAACGGCTGGAACTTCCCTACCGGCGCATCGTCCTTTGCACGGGCGACATGGGCTTCGGATCGCAGAAGACCCATGACCTCGAAGTCTGGCTGCCGGGCCAGAACACCTACCGCGAGATCTCGTCGGTCTCGACCTGCGGCACCTTCCAGGCGCGGCGCATGAATGCCCGCTACAAACCCGCCACGGGCGGCAAGCCGGAATTCGTGGCCACGCTGAACGGATCGGGCCTGGCAGTCGGACGCTGCCTGATCGCGGTGCTGGAAAACGGCCAGGAGGCCGATGGCTCGGTCACGCTGCCCGCAGCCCTGCATCCCTATCTGGGCGGCAAAACGCGGCTGGTGGAGAACAGGCTGGTCTGACGAAATCCGGCACGCGGATAGCCGGCCCTTTCGCGCGCGCCTGTTTCTTCAGAGAAACAAATATCCCCGCCGGAGGCTCCCGGCCTCGGCGTCGAAGCCTCCGGCGGGGATATTTTCACAAAGGTGAAATCAGCCTTTCGGCTTGCTCGACAGCCCGCGCGACTTGCGGTCCTCGTGCTTTTTCGCATCGACATGCTTCTTGAGGCGCGACGGTATCGATTTCTTGCGGTCCTTGTAGGGGTTCTTTGCCCCCTGGTCGCGGAATGTCAGGCGGATCGGCGTGCCCGGCATGTCGAAGGATTCGCGCAAGCCGTTGATCAGATAGCGCGCATAGCTTTCGGGCAGCTTGTCGACATGCGTGGCCATCACCACGAAACCCGGCGGGCGGGTTTTCACCTGGGTCATGTAGCGCAGCTTGATCCGGCGTCCGCCGGGGGCGGGCGGGGGATGCGCCTCGGTCATCGCGCCAAGCCATTGGTTCAGCTTGGCGGTCGGCACGCGCCGGTTCCAGACCTGATGCGCCTTCAGGATGGCGGCATGCAGCCGGTCAAGCCCCTTGCCCGTTTTGGCCGAAACGGTCACGAGAGGCGCGCCACGCAGCTGCGGCAAGAGGCGTTCGAACGCCTCGCGCAGCTCTTTCAGCTTTGCGGGCTTGTCCTCCTCCAGATCCCATTTGTTCGCCGCCACCACAACCGCGCGGCCCTCGGTCTCGGCGAAATCGGCGATGCGCAGGTCCTGCTGCTCGAAGGGGATGTCCACGTCGAGAAGCACCACCACCACCTCGGCAAAGCGCACCGCGCGCAGCCCGTCGGCCACCGAGAGCTTCTCGAGCTTGTCGGCGACCTTGGCGCGCTTGCGCATGCCCGCAGTGTCCCAGATCCGCATCGGCGTGCCCATATATTCGGTCGTGACCGAGATCGCGTCGCGCGTGATCCCTGCCTCGGGACCGGTCAGCAGGCGGTCCTCGCCGATGATCTTGTTGATCAGCGTGGACTTTCCGGCATTGGGGCGCCCGATCACGGCAAGCTGGAGGGGCTTTGTCTTCGTCGGGGGCTGATAGACCCCCTCGTCTTCCGAGCCCTCCTCGATATCGACATCGGTCTCGGGCGCGTCGGCGGCGTGGCGGGCCTCGAACGCATCGGCCAGCGGGCGCAGCATGGCATAGAGATCGTCGAAGCCTTCTCCGTGCTCGGCCGAAAGTTTCAGCGGCTCGCCCAGGCCAAGGCTCCAACCCTCGGTCGCGCCGGCATCGCCGGCATGGCCTTCGGCCTTGTTGGCGGCCAGGATCACATGGGCGTTCTTGCGCCGCAGGATATCGGCGAAAATCTCGTCCGCGGGGGTGACGCCGGCGCGCGCGTCGATCACGAAGAGGCAGATGTCGGCCTCTTCCACGGCGCGTTCGGTCAGGCGGCGCATGCGGCCCTGGAGGCTGTCATCCTCGGCCAGTTCCAGCCCGGCCGAGTCGATCACCACGAAGCGCAGGTCGCCCAGGCGTGCCTCGCCCTCACGCAGGTCACGCGTGACGCCGGGGGTGTTGTCGACCAGCGCAAGGCGCTTGCCGACAAGACGGTTGAACAGCGTGGACTTGCCCACGTTGGGGCGGCCGACAATGGCCAGCGTAAAGCTCATGACGCCCTCCTTGGGCAGAGACAAGCGGCCCCTTTACACCGCTTTGGCGTCAACGGAAAGCGTGAAGCTGCCCGTTGGTGCCGACGACATAAAGCGTGCCGCCCGCGACCACCGGGGCAGAGGCCGCGCCGCCCGGAATCTCGGCCTGGCCGACCAGTGCGCCGGAGGCCGGGTCGAACACCCGCAACAGCCCGTCGGACGAGGCGACGAACAGCCGCCCCCCGGCCAGGACCGGGCCGTAATTGGCATGGATCGCCTTCTGGCGCTTGGGCTTGTCCTTGACGAAATAGGGCAGATCGACCGCCCAGATCGTGCCGCCGGTCTCTGCGTCAAGGCGCACCAGCTGCGCCTCGTCCGAGACGAGGAAGACCGAGCCGCCGGCAACCTGCACCGGCGAATTGGCCCCTTCCGTCGCGGTCCAGAGCCGCTCGCCCGAATTGACCGCAAGCGCCACAAGCTTGCCCGCCGAAGATCCGGCATAAAGCGTATCGCCCGCGATCACCGGATCGCCCGTCAGGTCCACCACCGTGGCATAGGCGCGACCAAGGCGCGTGCCCGCGACCCGCCCCTGCCACAGGGTCAGCCCGCCCTGGCGCAGCGCGGCGATCATGTCGCCCGAGGGGAAGGGAAAGACCACCAGCCGGTCATTGACCGCCGGCGCCGAGACCCCCGTCACGCCCGTGGGCGAGGGCGTGCCCGGCAGTTGCCATTGCACCTTGCCGTCGCTTGCGCGCACCGCCCAGGCCGAGCTGTCGCGCGCCACGACATAGACGATCCCACCCGAAACCGTCGGCGCACCGCCGACGGCCACGTCGAAGCGCTGCCGCCAGGCGACCGCACCCGTCGCCGCATCCAACGCGATCAACTCGCCGAAACCAGTGGTCACATAGACCCGGCCGTCGGCATAGGCGATCCCGCCGCCAGAGGCATCGTCGGCACGGTCCGAGGGTGGCGTCAGGTCCGCGCTCCAGAGCGTGGCGCCGTTGGCGCCCGTCGCCACCACCGTCGCGCGGCTGTCCATCGTGTAGACGCGCCCCGCTCCGACCACCGGATCGGCGGTGATGCGGTGCTTGCGCCCCGCGCCCTGCCCCACAGCGGCCGACCAGACCCGCGTCGTGCCCTGCCCGATCGCGGCATTGAACAGCGCATGCGTGGGCAGGCCGCCCCGATGTGTCCATTCCGCATTGGCCCGGCTGGCCGGAAGGTTGATCGGAACCGCCACCGCGCCGGTCAGCGGGGCCGCCTCTGCGCCTTGCAGCACGTCGCGCGGATCAAGCCGGTCGCCTTCGAGTATCAGCTCCTTCGGCGCACAGGCCTGAAGTGCCGCAGCTGCGGCCAATACCGCGATCCCCTGGGAAAGCCTCACCGCTCTTGCCCCCTGTTCCTACGGTCATTCCGACCTGTTGCCGTTACGGCCGCCACACTTGCCCGCGCGCCGTCCGTCAGTTCTGCGCGGCGGGATCGGCCCCAAGCGCCACAATCAACTCACTCGCCCGCTGTTGCAAGCCCGCCGTCAGCCCGGCCTCGGACAGGATCTGGCGCAGAAGGTCCACGGCCGCGTCCGTCCGCCCTTCGGCGACATGGACCAATGCCTGCTGCTCCATCGCCAGAAGGCGGTAGGGCGCGCCGGGCGCGGCCAGCGCAGCAAGGGACGCATCGCGCGTGGCGGCGTCCATCGCCGCCCCCCCCACGATCACGGATTTCAGCCGCGCCAGATCGCGCAGGCTTTGCGGCACCTCTGTGTCCGAGGCCACCGCAGACAGCTTCTCCAGTGCCGCCGCGCGCCCTTCGGCATCCGTCGCCTCGGTCTCGGCCGCCGCGATCAGCGCCAGAACGCCCGCCCGTGCACCATCGGCCGAAACCGCCGCAAGCGCGGCGGCGCGGTCCTCTGCCTCCATCGCGGACATGACCGAATCCCCAAAGGCCTGTGCCTCGGCCTCGGCACGTGCCTTTTGCCATTCGTTGTAGGCAGCACCCCCGACGATGCCCAGAACCGCAACGATGCCGATCCAGCCATATTTGCGCATCAACGCAAACAGCCGGTCGCGGCGCACCTCTTCGGTAACCTCGTCGATGAAGCTGTCGGTATCGCTCAAGCTCATGCCCTCTCATGCTTTTCGAGCCTGTCTTACACGCTTGTCCCCCGCCTTGCCAAGGGCGGGGCACCAAGGTCGCGCACCACAACCCGGTCTAAGCGGGTTTTGTCTTGAGGCGCGGCGCCGCCGGCCCTAATGTGAACCGTCTGGTTCAGACCCTGCCGCTTCGCCGCTATGGCGCAGTAAAAGGAATGCTGAGTTCGGGTTTCGCGGGCAATCTGCCCGGCTGTTTATTACACTGATCGCCCTGTTGCCGGGCAAGGGGTCTGCAATGCGCGTCGTTCCCATCGTCAACGCTGTCCTTGTCAGCGCCGCACTTTACCTACTGGTGTTCGAGCGCGACCGCCTACTGGCCTTCGCCGCCCGCGATGCCGAGGACGCGATCCCCGCCCAGCCCGCAGCACCGCCAGAGGCGGTATCGGTGCAGGTCATCAATTCGCGCGCGCAAGAGGTGGGCCAGGGCGTGCTGACGCGCGGCCAGACCGAGGCTGCGCGGCGCGTCGAAGTGCGGGCCGAGACCACCGCTCCGGTCATCTCCGAACCGCTGCGGAGGGGCGCGCTGGTCGCGGCCGGCGACGTGCTGTGCCGGCTTGATCCCGGCACCCGGGCCGCCACCCTTGCCGAGGCCGAGGCGCGCCTTGCCGAAGCGTTGCTTTCGGCCAATGCCGCCGAGAAGCTGCAAGAAGGCGGGTTCCGCTCGGAAACCGCCACGGCGGCGGCGCGTGCGGCCCTTCAGGCGGCAGAGGCCGGCGTTCAGGCCGCCCGCAAGGAGATCGAGCGGCTGACCATCACCGCGCCCTTCGCCGGCCTTCTGGAATCCGACACGGCCGAGCTGGGCGCGCTTCTGGCCGCGGGCGGCGCCTGCGCCACGGTGATCGCGCTCGACCCGGTCAAGCTTGTGGGTTTCGTGCCCGAAACCGAGGTCGACCAGGTGCGCGAAGGAGCCGAGGTCGGTGCCCGGCTTGCCACCGGGCGCGAGGTTCTGGGCCGCGTCACCTTCCTGTCGCGCGCCGCCGATCCGGCCACCCGCACCTTCCGCATCGAGGCCGAAGTGCCCAACGCGGACCTGTCGATCCGCGAGGGCCAGACCGTCGAGATGATCGTCGCGGCCGAGGGCACGCAGGCCCATTTCCTGCCCGCCTCGGCGCTGACGCTGGACGACGAGGGCCGCCTTGGGGTGCGCATCGTGGACGCGGGGCGCGCCGCCTTCCACCCCGTCAGCCTTTTGCGCGACGCGCCCGACGGGGTCTGGCTGGCGGGCCTTCCCGAGACGGCACAGGTCATCGTCCTGGGCCAGGAATACGTCACCGAGGGCACGCCGCTTGAGGTGCACGAGGCGGGGCCGCTGCAATGACTGCCATCATCGACTGGGCCGCGGCCCGCGCGCGCATGGTGCTGGCCTTCGTGGTGATGACGATCGTCGCGGGGCTGTTTGCCTATATCGGCCTGCCCAAGGAGGGCGAACCCGATATCGAGATCCCCACCCTGTTCGTCTCGGTCCCCTTCCCCGGCATCTCGGCCGCCGACAGCGAAAAGCTGCTGGTCAAGACGATGGAGACCGAACTGGCCGATCTGGACGGCCTGAAGAAGATGTCGGGCACCGCGCTTGAGAACTATGCCGGCGTGATGCTGGAATTCGAATTCGGCTGGGACAAGACCAAGATCATCGCCGATGTGCGCGACGCGATGAACACCGCCGAGGGCAAGTTCCCCTCCGGCGCCGAGAAATACACGATCAACGAAATCAACTTCTCGGAATTCCCCATTGCGGTGGTCACGCTGTCGGGCGCGGCGCCCGAACGCACGCTGCTGCGGCTGGCCACCGAATTGCAGGACAGGCTTGAAGGGCTGGACCCGGTGCTTGAAGCGACGCTGGCCGGGCACCGCGACGAGATGCTCGAGGTGGTGATCGACCCCTTGCGCCTTGAAGCCTACAACGTCACCGCGCCCGAGCTGATCAATGTCGTGCGGATGAACAACCAGCTGATCGCCGCGGGCGAGGTCGAGACCGAGGGCGGCGCCTTCTCGGTCAAGATCCCGTCCTCGTTCGACAGCCCGCAGGATGTCTATGCCCTGCCCGTCAAGAAGAACGGCGAGCGTGTGGTCACGCTTGGCGATCTGGCCGAAATCCGCCTGACCTTCGAGGACCGCACCGGCACCGCGCGCTTCAACGGAGAGCGCACGGTCGCGCTGCAAGTGGTCAAGCGCAAAGGGTTCAACATCATCAACACCGTCGACGAGGTGCGCCGCGCCGTCGAGGCCGCCGAAGCCGCCTGGCCCCCCGAGCTGCAAAAGGCCGTCGACGTGGGGATCTCGCTCGACCAGTCGATCACCGTCGGCTCGATGGTCAGCCAGCTTGAAGGCTCGGTCCTGACGGCGATCGCGCTGGTGATGATCGTGGTGCTGGCAACGCTTGGCACGCGCTCGGCCCTGCTGGTGGGTTTTTCGATCCCGACCTCGTTCCTGCTGACCTTCCTTCTGCTTGGTGCGATGGGGGTGGCGGTATCGAACATCGTGATGTTCGGGCTGATCCTTGCGGTGGGGATGCTGGTCGATGGCGCCATCGTCATCGTGGAATATGCCGACATGCGGATCCGCCAGGGCCAGGGCCCGATGCGCGCCTATACCGAGGCCGCCAAGCGCATGTTCTGGCCGGTTGTCTCCTCCACAGCCACCACGCTGTGTGCCTTTCTGCCGATGCTGTTCTGGCCGGGCGTGCCGGGCGAGTTCATGGGGATGCTGCCGATCACCATCATCTTCGTTCTTTC
Source organism: uncultured Paracoccaceae bacterium (assembly GCA_937863185.1). GTDB lineage: Bacteria > Pseudomonadota > Alphaproteobacteria > Rhodobacterales > Rhodobacteraceae > CALMEG01. The sequence goes on from CALMEG010000211.1 coordinate 31,265, forward strand.
GGCAAGCCTTGTGGTGGCACTGATCTATGTGCCGGTGGTGGGCGGTGTCGCCGGCCGTCTGAGCCGCCTGTTCGAACGTGGCGCAGCTGTGCTTCTGCCCTATCCCTGGTGGCTGCGCGCGGCACTTGCGCTGATCGCAGTAGGCGCGGTGTTCCTTGGCGCGATGCTGATGCTTAATCCCGGCTATCTGTCGGGCAGGCGCATGCCCTCGGGGGCTTTCCTTGCTGCGGTTCCGGGGGCGGTGCTGTTCCTTCTGGGCACGATGGCGGCCTCGGTCACGCTGACCGCGATCCGGCCGCGGCGCGCGCCCAAACCGATCGAGCCGGGCTATCGCCGCCGCCCCTTCGGCCATTTCACCGCGCTTATCGCGGGAAACCCGGTGATGCCGCTGGTCACGGTGGCGGCGGTGCTGGGCATCGTCTTCTCGGTTTTTGGCTATTACGGGCGCAACAACAACGGCACCGAGTTCTTCGTGGAATCCGAGACCGAGCAGGCGATCATCTATGTGCGCGCGCGCGGCAATCTGGGCCTGAGCGAAAAGGATGCGATCATGCGCGCGGCCGAGGCCCATGTTCTTGGCACGCCGGGGGTTGCGGCGGTCTTTGCCTTTGCTGGTGAAGGCGGGCTGAACCAGAACACCGGCGGCGCCATCGCGCCCCGCGACACGATCGGCCAGATCCAGGTCGAGATGCTGCCCTGGGTCCAGCGCAAGGATGATCCCGCGCTGGATGGCGACGTGGTGATGGATGGCATCATGGCGCGGCTGGCCGAAATTCCCGGCATCCGTGCCGAATACCTGTCGCAATCGCGCGGACCCGCCTCGGGCAAGCCAATCCAGCTGCGCCTGAAGGGTGACGATTTCGCCGCGCTGGATCAGGCGGTGACGATCGTCGCGGACCGGATGGCCGGGATGCGCGGCATCACCGCGATCGAAGACACCCGCCCCCTACCCGGCATCGACTGGGAAATCGACGTCGATGTCACCCGCGCGGGCCGTTTCGGCGCGGATGTGGCCACGGTGGGCGGCATGGTCCAGCTTGTCACCCGCGGCATCCTTCTCGATACGATGCGTGTCGACAGCTCGGACGAAGAGATCGAGATCCGCGTGCGCCTGCCGCGCGAAGACCGCGTCCTGTCGACCCTTGATGCGCTGAAGCTGCGCACCGCCGAGGGGCTTGTGCCGCTGGCCAATTTCATCACCCGCACCCCGGTCCCGAAACTGGGCCGGATCGACCGGGTGGAGCAGACCCGCTATTTCGACGTCAAGGCCGATGTGATCGCGGGGCTGAGCAACGAGGCGGGCCAGCCGATCAACGGCAACGAGCGTATTCAGGCCATCACCGGGTGGCTTGAAACCGAAGCCGAACTGCCGCCCGGCGTGGTCTGGGAATGGACCGGCGACATGGTCGATCAGGCCGAAAGCCAGGCCTTCCTGACCAGCGCCTTCGGCGGGGCGCTTGCGCTGATGTTCGTGATCCTGCTGGCACAGTTCAACAGCTTCTACAACGCGGTGCTCGTGCTGCTGGCGGTGGTGCTGTCCACGGCCGGGGTGCTGGTGGGCATGCTGGTGATGGATCAGCCCTTCTCGATCATCATGACCGGGGTGGGGATCGTCGCGCTTGCCGGGATCGTGGTGAACAACAACATCATCCTGATCGACACATTCCAGGAGTTCCGCCGCTACATGCCCCCGATCGAGGCCGTGATCCGCACCGCCGAGCAGCGCCTGCGTCCCGTCGCGCTGACCACGATCACCACCATGGCGGGCCTGGCCCCGATGATGTTCGGCCTCAGCCTCGATTTCATCAATGGCGGCTATTCGATCAACAGCCCCACCGCGCTGTGGTGGAAGCAGCTCGCCACCGCGGTGGTCTTCGGTCTTGGAACGGCAACGGTGCTGACGCTTATCGTCACCCCCGCGCTTCTGGCGCTACGCATCTGGTTCAGCACGGGGGCCTATCGCGGCCGCAAGGCACTGTCAGCGCTGCTTCAGGGCAAAGACAGCCCCGCCGCGCGCGACCTGGCGCTGGAACGCGCCGCGCGGCGCATGGGCCATACCGAGATTGTCTGGGACGACATGCCCCCCGCCAATCCCCCGGCAGAGGAACACGGGCTGAACCGGGCCGCGGAATAGGCCCGGCTTCGGCAAGCGGCTCAGGCCGCCTCTTCCTCGGCCGACTGGCGCGCCCACATTGCGCTATAGCGCCCGCCGCGCGCCAGAAGCGCCTCATGCGTGCCTTCCTCGACGATCTCGCCCTTTTCCAGAACGACGATGCGGTCGGCATCGGCGATGGTCGACAGGCGGTGCGCGATGGTGATCACGGTGCGCCCCTGCCCCATCGCGCGCAGGCTGTCCTGGATGTCGCGTTCGGTCTGGGTATCGAGCGCCGAGGTCGCCTCGTCCAGAAGCAGGATCGGCGGGTTCTTCAGCAGCGTGCGGGCAATGCCCACGCGCTGCTTTTCGCCGCCCGACAGCTTCAGCCCGCGTTCGCCCACGGCCGTGTCATAGCCCTCGGGCAGCGCCATCACGAAATCATGGATCTTGGCGGCCCTGGCGGCGGCGATGACCTCGGCCTCGGTCGCGTCGGGGCGGCCATAGGCGATGTTGTAGCGGATCGAGTCATTGAAGAGGACCGTGTCCTGCGGCACTACGCCGATCTGGGCATGCAGGCTGTCTTGCGTGATGTCGCGCACGTCCTGCCCGTCGATGCGCAGCGCACCCCCCGTGACATCGTAGAAACGGAACATCAGCCGCCCGATCGTCGATTTGCCCGACCCCGACGGACCCACAAGCGCCACGGTCTGGCCCGGCTCCACCCGCAACGAAATGCCCTTTAGGATCGGGCGCGCGGGATCATAGGCGAAACGGATATCCTCGAAGACGACGGCGCCGCCATTCACGCGCAGCGCGGGCGCGCCGGGCTTGTCGGTGATCTCGGCGGGCTGGTGCAGCAGGTCGAACATCTCGCCCATGTCCACCAGCGCCTGGCGGATCTCGCGGTAGACCGTTCCCAGAAAGCCGAGCGGCATGGTGATCTGGATCATGTAGGCCTGCACCATGACGAAATCGCCCACCGTCAGGGCGCCGCGCTGCACGCCGATCGCGGCCATCACCATCACGACGACAAGGCCCGTGGTGATGATCAGCGCCTGCCCGAAGTTCAGCGCGGCAAGGCTCTGGCCGGTTTTCACGGCCATCTTCTCATAGCCCGCCATCGAGGCGTCGTAGCGCGCGGCCTCGCGCGCCTCGGCCCCGAAATACTTCACCGTCTCGAAGTTCAGCAGGCTGTCTATGGCCTTCTGGTTGGCCTCGGTATCGGCCTCGTTCATCTGGCGGCGGATCTTCACGCGCCATTCGGTCACCTTGAAGGTCCATGTTACGTAGGCCCAGATAGTGACCACCACCACCGCGGCATAGCGCCAGTCGAACAGCACCGCGAACAGGATCGCCACCATCGTCAGTTCAAGAATCAGCGGCCCGACCGAGAACAGCATGAAGCGCAGAAGGAAATCCACGCCCTTCACCCCGCGCTCGATGATCCGGCTGAGGCCGCCGGTCTTGCGCGTGATGTGATAGCGCATCGAGAGGCGGTGGATATGGGTAAACGTCTCCAGCGCAAGCTGGCGCAGGGCGCGCTGCCCCACGCGCACGAACAACGCGTCGCGCAGCTCGCCGAAGCCGACGGACGAGATCCGCGCCACGCCATAGGCGATCGTCAGCGCGATCGCCCCAAGCGCCAGAAGCCAGCCGTCGTCGCGCGCCTCGCCGGCAAGGCTGTCGACGGCGGCCTTGTAAAGGAAGGGCGTCGCAACCGAGATCAGCTTGGCCACGACAAGCGCCGAAAGCGCCAGCACGACCCGGTGCTTGACCCATGACTGCGATCTGTCCTGCGGCCACAGATAGGGGGCAACCTGGCGGATCGTGCGCCAACCGCGCCCGCGCTCGCGCAGGTCTTTAGATTTCTCA
>CALMEG010000212.1 GCA_937863185.1 uncultured Paracoccaceae bacterium
GGAAACCTCGCTTGGCGGGCTGGCCGTCAACGTGCCAAATTGCTGAGCGGAGCGGCGGCTTTTCCAAAATGGCGCGTTCAAGGCGATATGGCGAAGGGCGGCTTGGAGGCCATACCTCCATGATGCTGCGCCACGACCAATGACCGCTGTGAAGCAATAGCATTGACGCTGCTCTCAGGGGTGCTCTATCATTACCGGCATGGTGAACTCGTTCTTCGCAGTGCAGGATTATTACCCTCAGCTTCCATAGCTGCGGGTCATTCATCATTGGTTTTCCGCTGCCCCTGACAGCGGTCAACATGCAATCGACCTTTTGCCAGGCGGCACTTCAAAGGTCGAAAAATGAAAGACAACAATAGAATTCATAAGCCGTCGCTCGGCATTGTGGGGTTTGGTGCGTTCGGACAACTTGCCGCCCGTCATCTCGGCCAGCATTTCGAAATAACGGCCTACGATCCGTCCTTGGTCGTTGCCTCGTCGGCCAATCAACTCGGAGTGCCGCTGACATCGTTACGCTCGGTTTCGCAGGCTGATGTGATCCTCATTGCGGCACCGGTGTCCTCGTTTGAGACGGTTGTCAGCGAAATCGCGGTTGCTTGTCGACCTGGGGCGCTGATTGTCGATGTTGGCTCGGTCAAAACCATTCCATCGGAAATCATGCGGCGGCTGCTACCGAACAATGTAGACATCGTCGCAACGCACCCCTTGTTCGGCCCTCAAAGCGCTGCGAAGAGCATCGAGGGGTTAAAAATTGCGGTCTGCCCCATCCAGGGAAGACGGCATGCGAGGCTTGCTGCGTTCTTACGCATGGCTCTGGGTCTTGTTGTCATCATATCGACCCCGGAAGATCACGACAAAGAAGCGGCAGTTGTCCAAGGGCTCACACATCTCATCGCCAAGGTGCTTCTGAGAATGGGACCCTTGCCAACGCGCATGACAACGAAGAGTTTTGATTTGTTGTCCGAGGCGGTTTCCATGGTTCAGCACGATGCACCGGAAGTGTTCGAAGCGATCGAGAAGGCCAATCCCTACGCCGAGACAGTGCGACGACGGTTTTTTGAATTGGCCGCCGATTTGAGTGCCGAGCTGGAAACAGCATCGAGGACATCGCCATTCGACGAAAGCGGACATTGAATGAACGGCGTCCGACGACAGCAATGTCCCGCTTTGCTGACATTGCGCGAGTGCACCGAATGGTCGTAGCGGTTCCCGAAATCCAACTGTCGCGCGCTGATCAGAGCGCGCGCCAGCCGATGTCGCGGCGGCAGAAGCCCTCGGGCCAGTCGATCGCGTCGATCATCGCATAGGCCCGCGCGCGCGCCTCTGCCAGCGTCTTGTCCCGCCCGGTGACGTTCAGAACCCGCCCGCCGGTGGCCACGATGCCCCCGTCGCGCGCCGCGGTGCCTGCATGAAAGACCATCGAGAAGCTGTCCTCGGGCAGCGCGCCCAGACCGCGGATCACGCTGCCTTTCTTGTAGCTGCCCGGATAGCCCCCGGCCGCCATGACCACCGTCAGGGCGTGGTCATCGGCCCATTGCGCCTCAACCTCGTTCAGGCGGCCCTCGGCGCAGGCCAGGAGAAGATCGAGGATCTGCCCGCCCAGACGCATCATCAGCACCTGGCATTCCGGATCGCCGAAACGGACATTGTATTCGACCAGCCGCGCCTGCCCGTCGCGGATCATCAGGCCTGCGTAAAGCACGCCCTGAAAGGGGGTTCCGCGCCGCGCCATCTCGGCCACGGTGGGGCGCACGATCTGCTCCAGCACCGCGTTCTGGATGGCATCGGTCAGCACCGGGGCGGGGGAATAGGCGCCCATGCCGCCGGTATTGGGCCCGGTATCGCCGTCGCCCACGCGCTTGTGGTCCTGCGCGGTGCCGACGGGCAGCACGTTTTCGCCATCCGACAGGATGAAGAAGCTTGCCTCCTCGCCCTCCATGAATTCCTCGATCACCACTTCGGCCCCGGCCGCACCGAACGCGCCGCCGAAGATCTCGTCGATGCCCGCAAGCGCCTCGTCCAGCGTCATCGCCACGATCACGCCCTTGCCCGCGGCCAGCCCGTCGGCCTTGACCACGATCGGTGCGCCCTGCGCGGTGACATAGTCCTTCGCGGCCCCGGCCTCGGCAAAGCGCGCCCAGGCGGCGGTGGGGGCGCCGCAGGCATCGCAGATTTCCTTGGTGAAGGCCTTCGAGGACTCGAGCCGTGCCGCCGCGGCCGAGGGGCCGAAGCAGCGCAGGCCCGCATCGCGCAGCCGGTCGGCCACGCCCGCGGCCAGCGGCGCCTCGGGGCCGATCACGACGAAGTCGATGGCGTTCTCTTCGCAGAAATTCACCACGGCCGCGCCGTTGTTGGGGTCCAGATCGGCGCATTCCGCGATCTGCGCGATCCCGGCATTGCCCGGTGCCACGATCAGCCGGTCGCATTTGGGGTTTTGCTTGATCGCCCAGGTCAGGGCATGTTCGCGCCCGCCGCCGCCCAGCACCAGAATATTCATCGCCTGTCCCTCTTGGCCTTCGGTTGCTGGCCTTCTAAGGTCTGGGGGACGATCAGGCAAGGCGGGCAGGCAAGGCAGGCGGATGGACCTTCTGGACGACGAAAGCAGCGGGCCGGGCGGCAATGCCCATGACTATACCGTCTCGGAGATTTCCGGCGCCGTCAAACGCGTGATCGAGGGCGAGTTCGGCCGCGTGCGCGTGCGCGGAGAGGTGGGGCGCGTGTCGCGCCCGGCCTCGGGGCACATGTATTTCGACCTCAAGGACGACCGCGCGGTGATCGCGGCGGTCAGCTGGAAGGGGCAGGTCGCGCGGATGCAGGTGCGCCCCGAAGAGGGGATAGAGGTCATCGCCACCGGCCGCATGACGACCTTTCCGGGGCAGTCGAAATACCAGCTGATCGTGGATGATGTCGAACCCGCGGGCGCCGGTGCGCTGATGGCGATGCTGGAAAAGCGCCGCAAGGCGCTTGCCGCCGAGGGCCTGTTCGATCCCGCGCGCAAGCAGCCCCTGCCATGGCTGCCCGAGGTGATCGGCGTCGTCACCTCGCCCTCGGGCGCGGTGATCCGCGACATCCTGCAC
>CALMEG010000213.1 GCA_937863185.1 uncultured Paracoccaceae bacterium
CGTGAAGGCGGCCGCACCGTCGGCGCTGGCGTCGTCGCCAAAATCATCGAGTGATGCGATTTCGGCGGGCTGTGACGCCCGCCGGGAACATTGCTGAAGGAAATCGGTTGGTGCGCCGAAAGGCGCGCCAATCTCTCTTGACAGAGCAGGTGGCCCACCGTAGGACGCGCGCCTGATCTCCGAGAGATTTGGGTTCGACGCAGGCGCCGCATTCGGCGGGTCTGCCTCTCAACCTCTGAAAGCCCCTGCGAGAGGCAAGACAATGACTGGTCAAAACATTCGCATCCGGCTCAAGGCCTTCGATTACCGCGTGCTGGACGCCAGCACCCAGGAAATCGTGAACACGGCCAAGCGCACGGGTGCCCAGGTCCGCGGACCGATTCCGCTTCCGAACAAGATCGAGAAATTCACGGTTCTGCGTGGTCCGCATATCGACAAGAAGTCGCGCGACCAGTGGGAGATCCGCACGCACAAGCGCCTTCTCGACATCGTCGATCCGACCCCGCAAACCGTGGACGCGCTGATGAAGCTCGACCTCGCTGCCGGCGTCGACGTCGAAATCAAGGTCTGAGGAGGGGCACATGCGTTCTGGTGTTATCGCCAAGAAGCTGGGCATGACCCGGCTGTTCCTCGAGGATGGCAAACAGGTTCCTGTGACCGTCCTCCAGCTTGACAACCTTCAGGTCGTGGCGCAGCGCACCTCCGAGAAGGACGGCTATACCGCCGTTCAGCTTGGTGCGGGCAATGCCAAGGCCAAACGCACGACCGCCGCCCTGCGCGGCCATTTCGCCAAGGCGAACGTGGCCCCCAAGCGCAAGGTCGCCGAGTTCCGCGTGAGCCCCGAGAACCTGATCGACGTGGGCGCCGAGATCTCGGCCGAGCACTATGCCGCCGGGCAGTTCGTGGACATCGCGGGCACCTCGATCGGTAAAGGCTTTGCCGGTGCGATGAAGCGTCACAACTTCGGCGGTCTGCGCGCCTCGCACGGCGTGTCGATCAGCCACCGCTCGCACGGGTCGACCGGCCAGTGTCAGGATCCGGGCAAGGTGTTCAAGGGCAAGAAGATGGCCGGCCATCTGGGTTCCGTGCGTGTGACCACGCAGAACATCCAGGTCGTCAAGACCGATGCCGACCGCGGCCTGATCATGGTCAAGGGCTCGGTTCCGGGCGCCAAGGGCGGCTGGGTCACGATCAAGGACGCGGTGAAAAAGCCGCTGCCGAACGACGTGCCGATGCCTGCCGCGCTGAAATCGGCGGCGACTGCCGCTGCTGCTCCGGCCGAAGAAGCCTCGGTCGAAGGGGGTGAAGCATGAAACTCGACGTGATCAAGCTTGAAGGTGCGAAGGCAGGTTCGATCGACCTGTCCGATGACATCTTCGGTCTCGAACCCCGCGCCGACATCCTGCACCGCGTCGTGCGGTGGCAGCGTGCCAAGGCCCAGGCGGGCACCCACTCGGTTCTGACCAAGTCGGAAGTGTCCTACTCGACCAAGAAGATCTACCGCCAGAAGGGCACCGGTGGCGCCCGTCACGGCAGCCGCAAGGCACCGATCTTCCGTCACGGCGGCGTCTACAAGGGTCCGACCCCGCGCAGCCACGCCCATGACCTGCCCAAGAAGTTCCGGGCGCTGGGTCTGAAGCATGCGCTGTCGTCGAAGGCCGCGACCGGCAACCTGGTGGTGCTGGATTCGGTCGACATGAAGGAAGCGAAGACCGCGATCCTGGCGAAAGCCGCCAAAGAACTCGGCTGGAAGCGCGTCCTCATCATCGACGGGGCCGACGTGAACGAGAACTTCGCCCGCGCCGCGCGCAACATCGAAGGCATCGATATCCTGCCGTCGATGGGCGCCAACGTCTATGACATCCTCAAGCGTGACACGCTGGTGATCACGAAGGCGGGTGTCGAAGCTCTGGAGGCTCGTCTGAAATGAGCGCGAAAGCTGAACATTACGACGTGATCGTCAAGCCGATCATCACCGAGAAAGCCACGATGGCGTCCGAAAACGGCGCCGTGGTGTTTCAGGTGGCGAAAGACGCCAACAAGCCGCAGATCAAGGAAGCGGTCGAGGCGCTGTTCGGCGTGAAGGTGAAAGCGGTCAACACCGTCCTCACCAAAGGCAAGGTCAAGCGTTTCCGCGGCCAGCTCGGCTCGCGCAGCGACGTGAAGAAAGCCTATGTCACGCTGGAAGACGGAATGACTATCGACGTCTCGACCGGCCTCTGATAGAAGCCGCACGAATCCTGCGGGCCCGGCCATCCGGGCCCGTTGAGTTTTATGCTCCGGGCAACCGGGGCAGCGAACCGGGGAGCTACGGCGCCCCTTACGAAACGGACCTTTGGTCCAAAGCAACGGAAGACAGAGAGCATGGCACTCAAGTCGTATAAACCGACGACGCCGGGCCAGCGTGGGCTGGTTCTGATCGACCGTTCGGAGCTTTGGAAAGGCCGCCCCGTCAAAGCCCTCACCGAGGGTCTGACCAAGACGGGTGGCCGGAACAATACCGGGCGCGTCACGATGTGGCACAAGGGTGGCGGCGCGAAACGCCTCTACCGTATCGTCGACTTCAAGCGTCGCAAATTCGATGTTCCGGCAACCGTCGAGCGTATCGAATACGATCCCAACCGCACCGCATTCATCGCGCTGGTGAAATACCAGGACGGCGAGCTGGCCTATATCCTGGCCCCGCAGCGCCTGGCCGTGGGCGACACCGTGATCGCCGGCGCGAAGCAGGACATCAAGCCGGGCAACGCGATGCCGTTCTCGGGCATGCCGATCGGCACGATCGTGCACAACGTCGAGCTGAAGCCCGGCAAGGGCGGCCAGCTGGCGCGTGCCGCGGGCACCTATGCCCAGTTCGTCGGCCGTGACGGTGGCTATGCGCAGATCCGCCTCTCGTCGGGCGAGCTGCGTCTGGTCCGCCAGGAATGCATGGCGACCATCGGCGCGGTTTCGAACGCCGACCACTCGAACCAGAACCTCGGCAAGGCCGGCCGCAAGCGCCACATGGGCGTGCGTCCGACCGTTCGCGGTGTTGCCATGAACCCGATCGACCACCCGCATGGCGGTGGTGAAGGCCGCACCTCGGGTGGCCGTCACCCGGTTACCCCGTGGGGCAAGGGCACCAAGGGCAACAAGACCCGCTCGAACAAGAAGACGGACAAATACATTCTCCGTTCGCGCAACGCTAAGAAGGGTCGTTAAGATATGGCACGTTCTGTTTGGAAAGGCCCTTTCGTCGACGCCTATCTGCTGAAGAAAGCGGAAAAGGCGCGCGCGTCGGGCAAAGGCGATGTGATCAAGATCTGGTCGCGTCGTTCGACCATCCTGCCGCAATTCGTGGGCCTCACCTTCGGGGTCTACAACGGTCAGAAGCACATCCCGGTGAACGTCACCGAAGAGATGATCGGCCAGAAGTTCGGTGAGTATTCGCCGACCCGGACCTATTACGGTCACGCCGCCGACAAGAAAGCCAAGAGGAAGTAATCGTCATGGGTAAGGAACAAAATCCGCGCCGCGTGGCGGACAACGAGGCAATGGCGAAAACGCGCATGCTTCGCACCTCGCCGCAGAAGCTCAATCTCGTCGCCGGCATGATCCGCGGCAAGAAGGTGGAAAAGGCCCTGGCCGACCTGACCTTCTCGAAGAAGCGGATCGCCGAAGACGTGAAGAAATGCCTGCAATCGGCGATCGCCAATGCGGAAAACAATCACGGTCTGGATGTCGACAACCTCGTGGTTGCCGAAGCCTGGGTCGGCAAGAACCTGGTGATGAAGCGCGGCCGTCCGCGGGCGCGTGGCCGGTTCGGCAAGATCATGAAGCCGTTTTCGGAAATCACCATCAAGGTGCGTCAGATCGAGGAGCAAGCGTAATGGGTCAGAAGGTTAATCCGATCGGCATGCGCCTTCAGGTCAACCGCACCTGGGACAGCCGCTGGTTCGCCGACAGCAAGGACTACGGCAACCTGCTTCTTGAAGACATCAAGATGCGCGACTTCATCCACGCCGAGGCCAAGCAGGCCGGTGTGAGCCGCGTCATCATCGAGCGTCCGCACAAGAAGTGCCGCGTGACCATCCATGCCGCGCGTCCGGGCGTGATCATCGGCAAGAAAGGCGCCGATATCGAAACCCTGCGCAAGAAGCTGGCGAACTTCACCAGCTCGGAGCTGCACCTCAACATCGTCGAAGTGCGCAAGCCCGAGCTTGACGCCCAGCTGGTCGCGGAATCGATCGCGCAGCAGCTTGAGCGCCGCGTCTCGTTCCGTCGCGCGATGAAACGCGCGGTGCAGAACGCGATGCGCATGGGTGCGCTTGGCATCCGGGTGAACGTGTCGGGCCGTCTGGGCGGCGCCGAGATCGCGCGGACCGAGTGGTACCGTGAAGGTCGCGTTCCGCTGCACACGCTGCGCGCGGATATCGACTATGCGCTGTCCGAAGCCTCGACCCCTTACGGGATCATCGGGGTGAAGGTCTGGATCTTCAAAGGCGAGATCATGGAACATGATCCGCAAGCACGCGACCGCAAGGCCGCCGAGGCCCAGGAAGGCCCGGCGCCGCGTGGCCCGCGTCGCGACGCGCGCTGAGGAGTGTGAACAATGCTGCAACCGAAACGCACCAAGTTCCGCAAGATGCACAAGGGCCGGATTCACGGTGAGGCCAAAGGCGGCTTCAACCTGAACTTCGGGTCCTTCGCGCTGAAAGCGACCGAGCCCGAGCGTGTGACGGCGCGCCAGATCGAAGCGGCCCGCCGCGCGATCACCCGCCACATGAAGCGTCAGGGCCGTGTCTGGATCCGCGTCTTCCCGGATACCCCGGTTTCCTCGAAGCCGACCGAAGTCCGGATGGGTAAAGGTAAGGGTTCCGTCGATTACTGGGCGGCCAAGGTGAAACCGGGCCGGATCATGTTCGAGATCGACGGCGTGTCCGAAACGATCGCCCGCGAGGCCCTGCGCCTTGGCGCGAACAAGCTTCCGGTCATGACCCGTATCGTCGCCCGCGAAGACTGGTAAGTCTTCAGGCCAAAGCAACACCGGAACCCCGGGGATCATCCCGGGGTTCTGTTTTTCCGAGAATCGTCTTGCCACATTAGGACCGGGGTGGTAATGCCCGCGGGTCCGGCGACGGGGATCCTTCCCTGACGCGGGGCAGACATAACCCACCAGGCGCAGGGTCACCCGCTTCGGGGCCCTCTGGTGCCAAGAAAGGACCATGGGATGAACGCCCAAGAACTCAAGGCGAAATCGCCTGATGAGCTGCGTGACCAGCTCGTCGCTCTGAAGAAGGAAGCCTTCAACCTTCGCTTCCAGCAGGCCACCGGTCAGCTTGAGAACACCGCCCGCATGCGCGCCGTCCGCCGTGACGTTGCCCGCGTGAAGACGGTTCTGAACCAAAAAGCCGCTGAAGCCGCGAACTGAGGAGTTTCCGAGAATGCCCAAACGTATCCTGCAAGGCACCGTGACTTCGGACAAGAACGACCAGACGATCACCGTCCTGGTCGAGCGCCGGTTCAAGCACCCGCTGCTGCAAAAGACCGTCCGGAAGTCGAAGAAATACCGGGCGCATGACGCCAACAACCAGTTCAAGGTTGGCGACTCGGTCCGCATCGAAGAATGCGCGCCGATGTCGAAGACGAAACGCTGGACCGTCGTGGTCGAGGCCTGAGGCCGAGATCGCGATCCCAGCTTGAACGAAACCCTGGGGAACGTCCCCAAAGGTCGGGAGAAACCAAATGATCCAGATGCAGACCAATCTGGATGTTGCTGACAACTCCGGCGCACGCCGGGTTCAGTGCATCAAGGTTCTGGGTGGTTCGCACCGTCGCTATGCGTCGGTGGGCGACATCATTGTCGTATCCGTCAAGGAAGCCATCCCGCGCGGTCGCGTGAAGAAAGGCGATGTCCGCAAGGCCGTCGTCGTGCGCACCGCCAAGGAAGTTCGCCGTGAAGACGGCACCGCAATCCGCTTTGACCGCAACGCCGCCGTCATCCTGAACAACCAGGGCGAACCGGTCGGCACCCGTATCTTCGGGCCGGTCGTGCGTGAGCTGCGCGCGAAGAACTTCATGAAGATCATCTCGCTTGCGCCGGAGGTGCTGTAATGGCTGCGAAACTTCGCAAGGGCGACAAGGTCGTCGTGCTCGCCGGCAAGGACAAGGGCAAGCAGGGTGAGATCACCACCGTTCTCCCCAAAGAGAACAAGGCCATCGTCGATGGCATCAACGTGGCGATCCGCCATCAGCGTCAGACGCAGGCCCAGCAGGGCGGCCGCGTGGCCAAGGCCATGCCGATCGACCTGTCGAACCTTGCCCTGATGGACAAGAACGGCAAGGCCACCCGCGTCGGCTTCCGCGAGGAAGACGGCAAGAAGGTGCGTTTCGCCAAGACCACGGGGGAGGTGCTCTGATGCTGGATCAAGCAACCTATACGCCGCGCCTGAAAACTCTTTACAAAGAGACGATCCGCGCTGCCCTGAAGGAAGAGTTCGGGTTCAAGAACGACATGCAGATCCCGCGTCTGGACAAGATCGTCCTGAACATGGGTGTCGGCGAAGCCGTGAAGGACACCAAGAAGGTCAAGCAGGCCTCGGAAGAGCTGTCGCTCATTGCTGGTCAGAAGGCCGTCATCACGAAGGCCAAGAAGTCGATCGCCGGCTTCCGCGTCCGTGAGGAAATGCCGCTTGGCACCAAGGTGACGCTGCGTGGCGACCGGATGTATGAATTCCTCGACCGTCTGATCAACATCGCGCTGCCGCGCGTGCGCGACTTCCGCGGCGTGAAGGGGTCCTCGTTCGATGGCCGTGGCAACTACGCGATGGGCCTCAAGGAGCACATCGTGTTCCCGGAAATCGACTTCGACAAGGTCGACGAGGTTCTGGGCATGGACATCATCATCTGCACCACCGCATCGAAAGACGCGGAAGCGAAGGCGCTGTTGAAGCATTTCAACATGCCGTTCAACAGCTGATCGCGGGGAGAGAAGACCACATGGCAAAGAAATCCATGATTGAACGCGAAGTGAAGCGTCAGCGCCTGGTGAACAAGTTCGCCGGCAAGCGCGCCGCACTCAAGGCGGTCATCGAAGACCAGGACCGTCCGATGGAAGAGCGCTTCAAGGCGACTCTGAAACTGGCGGAACTGCCCCGCAACTCGTCGGCCGTCCGTCTGCACAACCGGTGCCAGCTGACCGGCCGTCCCCATGCTTACTACCGTAAGCTCAAACTCTCGCGGATCATGCTGCGCGACCTGGCCTCCTTCGGCCAGATCCCCGGCATGGTGAAGTCGAGCTGGTAAGGAGATCGGGAAATGTCGATGAACGATCCTCTCGGCGATATGCTGACCCGCATCCGCAACGCGCAGATGCGCGGCAAATCCACCGTCCGCACGCCGGCTTCGAAGCTGCGCGCCTGGGTTCTGGATGTGCTGGCGGCGGAAGGCTACATTCGCGGTTACGAGAACACGACGGGTGCCGATGGCCACCCCGAGCTTGAAATCAGCCTGAAGTATTTCGAAGGCACCCCGGTGATCCGCGAACTCAAGCGCGTGTCCACCCCGGGCCGCCGCGTTTATGCTTCGGTCAAGGACATTCCGACGGTCCGTCAGGGCCTGGGTGTGTCGATCGTCTCCACGCCGAAAGGCGTCATGTCGGACGCGGCTGCACGCACTGCCAATGTTGGCGGTGAAGTGCTCTGCACCGTGTTCTAAGGAGGGCAGGATGTCTCGTATTGGCAAGAAGCCCGTCGAACTGCCGAAGGGCGTAAGCGCTTCGGTCAGCGGCCAGACGGTGGAAATGAAGGGGCCGAAAGGCACCCGTTCCTTCACCGCTACGGATGATGTGACGATCACGCTGGAAGACAACGTGGTCACGGTGAAACCGCGCGGCACCTCGAAGCGGGCCCGCCAGCAATGGGGCATGACCCGCTCCATGCTGGAGAACCTCGCTGTCGGCGTGTCCGAAGGCTTCAAGAAAGAGCTCGAGATCCAGGGCGTGGGCTACCGCGCCGCGATGCAGGGCAATGTTCTGAAGCTTCAGCTTGGCTACAGCCACGAAGTCAACTTCGAGGTTCCGGCCGGGGTGACCGTCACCGCTCCGAAGCAAACCGAAATCGTTGTGGAAGGCATCGACCAGCAGGTTGTCGGTCAGGTTGCCGCGAATATCCGCGAGTGGCGCCGTCCCGAGCCCTACAAGGGCAAAGGCATCCGCTACAAGGGCGAATATGTCTTCCGCAAGGAAGGCAAGAAGAAGTAAGGGGCGCGAAAATGGCGAACACCAAGAGAGATCTGTTCCTCAAGCGCCGCCTGCGCGTTCGGAACAAACTGCGGTCGATGGCCAACGGGCGTGCGCGCCTGTCGGTTCACCGCTCGTCGAAGAACATCAGCGTTCAGCTGATCGACGACGTCAACGGCGTGACCATCGCTTCGGCGTCGAGCCTGGAAAAGGGGCTTGGCATCGTGGGCAAGAACAACGTCGAAGCGGCGGCCAAGATCGGCGCGGCGATTGCCGAGCGTGCCAAGAAAGCCGGTGTCGAAGAGTGCTATTTCGACCGCGGCGGCTTCCTGTTCCACGGGAAGATCAAGGCGCTTGCCGATGCGGCCCGCGAAGGCG
>CALMEG010000214.1 GCA_937863185.1 uncultured Paracoccaceae bacterium
ATCTTGCCCGCGCCGAACAGATCGCCCACCACGTTCATGCCCGCCATCAGCGGCCCCTCGATCACGTCAAGCGGGCGGGCGGCGGCAAGGCGTGCCTCTTCGGTATCGGCCTCGATGAATTCGGTGATGCCGTTGACCAGCGCATGTTCCAGCCGCTTGTCGACCGCAAGCGCCCGCCATTGCAGATCCTTTTCGCGCGCGGGGCCCGCGCCTGCGCCACGGAACCGTTCGGCGATCTCCAGCAGCCGCTCGGTCGCGGTGCCGCCCGCACGGGGCGCGCGGTTGAGCACCGCATCCTCGCAGGCCTCGCGCAGGTCGGGGTCGATCTGGTCATAGACCGCAAGCTGGCCCGCATTCACGATCCCCATGTCCATGCCGGCCTGAATGGCGTGATAGAGGAACACCGCGTGCATCGCCTCGCGCACGGGTTCGTTGCCTCGGAAGCTGAAGGACAGGTTCGACACCCCGCCCGAGATGTGGACATGCGGGCAATCGTTCCGGATGCGCGCCGCCGCGCGGATGAAATCCTGCCCGTAATTGTCATGTTCTTCGATGCCGGTGGCGATGGCGAAGACGTTTGGGTCGAAGATGATGTCCTCGGGCGGGAAACCCACCTCCGAGGTCAGCAGCCGGTAGGCGCGGGAGCAGATCTCGACCTTGCGATCCTCGGTATCGGCCTGGCCGCTTTCGTCGAAGGCCATGACGACGACCGCCGCGCCATAGGCACGTGCAAGGCGGGCCTGCCGCAGGAAGCTTTCCTCGCCCTCCTTCAGCGAGATCGAGTTCACCACGGGCTTGCCCTGAACGCATTTCAGGCCCGCCTCGATCACCTCCCATTTTGAGCTGTCGATCATCACCGGCACGCGGGCGATATCGGGTTCGGCCGCGATGAGGTTGAGGAACTCGACCATCGCGCCCTGTGAATCGATCAGCCCCTCGTCCATGTTCACGTCGATGATCTGCGCCCCGTTCTCGACCTGGTCGCGCGCGACCTCCAGTGCGGCGGCATAGTCCCGGGCGGTGATCAGCTTGCGAAACCGGGCCGAGCCGGTGACATTCGTGCGCTCGCCCACGTTCACGAAGGGGATGTCCGGGGTCAGGGTGAAGGGCTCCAGCCCCGACAGGCGCATCCGGCGCGCGAGCCGGGGCAGGGCGCGCGGCGCCTGGCCGCCCACGGCCTCGGCGATGGCGCGGATATGCGCGGGGGTCGAGCCGCAGCACCCGCCCACCACATTCACCAGCCCGTCGCGCGCGAATTCGGCGATCTGCGCGGCCATCGCCTCGGGACTTTCGTCATAGGCGCCCATCTCGTTGGGCAGGCCCGCATTGGGATAGGCGCAGGTGAAGGTGTCGGCCACGCCCGCGATCTCGGCCAGATGGGCGCGCATCTCGGCCGCGCCAAGCGCGCAGTTCAGCCCGATGGTGAACGGATCGGCATGGCGGACCGAGTGCCAGAAGGCCGTCGGCGTCTGGCCCGACAGCGTGCGCCCCGAGCGGTCCGTGATCGTGCCCGAGATCATCACCGGAAGGCGCAGCCCGGTCCGGGCAAAGACCTCTTCGCAGGCGAAGATCGCGGCCTTGGCGTTGAGCGTATCGAAGATCGTCTCGATCAGGAGGATGTCCGCGCCGCCTTCGATCAGGCCCGTGACCTGCCGGGCATAGGCAAGGCGCAGATCGTCGAAGGTGACCGCGCGGAAGCCCGGATCGTTCACGTCCGGGCTGATCGAGGCGGTGCGGTTCGTCGGCCCCCGGGCGCCCGCCACGAAGCGCGGGCGCCCGTCGATCGCGGCGGCGCGGTC
>CALMEG010000215.1 GCA_937863185.1 uncultured Paracoccaceae bacterium
TCGAGGCGGGCCAGGCCATCATCGATGTCGGCTACAAGATGGAAGGCCGCGTCGAGCTGAAGGAATTCGCAAACCCGGGCGAGGCCCCCTCGATCGCCGTTGGCGACGAAGTGGAAGTGTATCTCGACCGCGTTGAAAACGCGCGTGGCGAGGCTGTGATCAGCCGCGAGAAAGCCCGCCGCGAAGAGGCCTGGGACCGCCTGGAGAAAGCCTATGCCGCGGAAGAGCGCGTCGAAGGCGCCATCTTCGGCCGCGTCAAGGGCGGCTTCACGGTCGACCTTGGCGGCGCCGTGGCCTTCCTGCCCGGTTCGCAAGTCGACGTCCGTCCGGTCCGCGACGCGGGCCCGCTCATGGGCCTCAAGCAGCCGTTCCAGATCCTCAAGATGGACCGCCGCCGTGGCAACATCGTTGTCTCGCGCCGCGCGATCCTCGAAGAGAGCCGCGCCGAACAGCGCGCCGAGGTCATCGGCAACCTGTCCGAAGGCCAGGTGGTCGACGGCGTGGTCAAGAACATCACCGAATACGGTGCCTTCGTTGATCTGGGCGGTGTCGACGGCCTGCTGCACGTCACCGACATGGCCTGGCGCCGCGTGAACCACCCCTCGGAGATCCTGTCGATCGGCGAAACCGTCAAGGTTCAGGTCGTCAAGATCAACAAGGAAACCCACCGCATCAGCCTGGGCATGAAACAGCTTCAAAACGATCCGTGGGATTCGGTGGAATCGAAGTTCCCGATCGGCTCGGTCCACAAGGGCCGCGTCACCAACATCACCGATTACGGTGCGTTCGTCGAACTGGAAGCCGGTGTCGAGGGCCTCGTCCACGTCTCGGAAATGTCCTGGACCAAGAAGAACGTGCATCCCGGCAAGATCGTCTCGACCAGCCAGGAAGTCGATGTCATGGTGCTGGAGATCGACACCGCGAAGCGCCGCGTCTCGCTTGGCCTCAAGCAGACCATGCGCAACCCGTGGGAAGTCTTCGCCGAGACCCACCCGGTCAACACCGTCATCGAAGGCGAAGTCAAGAACATCACCGAATTCGGTCTGTTCGTCGGCCTCGACAACGATATCGACGGCATGGTCCACCTTTCGGACCTCAGCTGGGAACAGCGTGGCGAGGATGCGATCCAGAACTACCGCAAGGGCGACGTGGTGAAAGCCGCCGTCACCGAGGTGGATGTCGAGAAAGAGCGTATCTCGCTCTCGATCAAGGCGCTGGATGCCGACAACTTCTCGGATGCGGTTGACGGCGTGAAGCGCGGTTCGGTGATCACGGTCGAGGTGACCGCGATCGAGGATGGCGGCGTCGAGGTCGACTACAACGGCATGAAATCCTTCATCCGTCGTTCGGACCTGTCGCGCGACCGTGCCGACCAGCGCCCCGAGCGCTTCCAGGTCGGTGACAAGGTCGATGTCCGCGTGACCAACGTCGACAGCAAGACCCGCCGCCTGGGCGTGTCGATCAAGGCGCGCGAGATCGCGGAAGAGAAAGAGGCCGTCGAGCAGTATGGCTCGTCCGATTCGGGCGCGTCGCTGGGCGATATCCTTGGTGCCGCGCTCAAGGGCAACAAGTAAGCCTTTCGATCAGGTTCCGGAACGGCCCCGCCCCCGTGGCGGGGCCGTTTCCGTTCCGGCGCGCACCTTTGCGGCGGCAAGGCCGCGCCGGTGCGATCGGTGGCTATCGATTCGTCACCGGGCCCTGCGCGGCGGTGCCTTGGGGGCGATGCGGCGATGCAGCAAGCCGGGTCATGCCCTTTTTGGCCGGTCGAAGCGGCGGAAATCTGCTTTATTCCAAGCCTTTGCTGTTTGTGAACGCGGCAAATCTGCCTATAGTCGTGGAAGAAAAAACGCCGGGTTCTGCTGCCCGGAAGCTCCGTGGGGGGATATGTGACATGATCCGGTCAGAATTGATCGCGAAAATTGCAGAAGAAAATCCGCACCTGTTCCAGCGCGACGTGGAGAAGATCGTGAACACGATCTTCGAGGAGATCGTGGAGGCGATGGCCCGCGGCGACCGGGTCGAGCTGCGCGGATTCGGGGCCTTCTCGGTCAAGCAGCGCGATGCACGGATCGGGCGCAACCCGCGCACCGGGGCCGCGGTGGAGGTCGATGAAAAGCATGTGCCCTTTTTCAAGACCGGCAAGCTGCTGCGCGACCGGCTGAACGGAGACGAAAGCTGATATGATGCGCTACCTGCGCTACCTGTTTCTTCTTGTGCTCGGGCTGGGGCTGATAGCGGTGGCGCTTGCCAATCGCGGATTGGTGGAGTTGCGCGCGCTGCCGCCCGAAGCCGGAGAGTTCCTTGGCCTTGGCTGGGCGATCCAGTTGCCGCTGTTCCTTGTGATCTTCGCCAGCATCCTTGTGGGGCTGTTCATGGGGTTCTTCTGGGAATGGATGCGCGAATACCGGATCCGCGCCGATGCCGCACGGACCCGGCGCGAGGCTGACCGGCTTTCGCGCGAGGTCAGCAAGCTGCGCGAAACCACGCATGGGCCGAAGGACGATGTCCTGGCGCTGCTGGATAAACCGGGCGCCGCGCGCTAGGTCTGTGCCATGAGTGTTCGCGTGAAGATCTGCGGGCTGACAGAGCCCCGGACCCTCGCCGCCGCCGTCGCGGCCGGCGCGGCCTATGTCGGACTGGTGTTTTTCCCGAAATCGCCGCGCCATCTGGAGCCTGACGCGGCGCGCGCCCTTGCGATCGGCGTGCCGCCGGGGGTGGCCAAGGTCGCGCTTGTGGTCGATCCGGATGATGCGGCGCTGGAGCGCATCCTGCGCGCGGTGCCGATCGACATGGTACAGCTTCACGGTGCGGAAAGCCCCGCGCGTGTGCGCGAAATCCGCGCGCGTTTCGGCCTTCCGGTGATGAAGGCCGTGGGGGTGGCCGAGGCGGCCGACCTGGCGGCGATCGCCAGCTATGAGGCGGTGGCCGATCAGATCCTTGTCGATGCGCGCGCGCCAAAGGGCGCGGCGCTGCCGGGCGGAAACGGGCTGTCCTTCGACTGGCGCCTGATCGCCGGGCGGCAATGGCAAAAGCCCTGGATGCTGGCAGGGGGGCTGACGCCCGCCAATGTCGCCGAGGCGATCCGGCTGACGGGGGCGCGGCAGGTCGATGTCAGTTCGGGCGTGGAAAGCGCGCCGGGGGTCAAGGATCCTGCGCGCATCGCGGCGTTCATTGCGGCGGTGCAAACGGCGGGCTGAGAACCGGGGCGCTGCCCCGGACCCCGGGATATTTGGGCAAGGTGAAGAGGGGGCGTCGTGCCGGGGGGCGAGGCGGCGTCATGTGGCGGGGCGGGCAGAGGCAATCTTTACCCCGGGGCGCAATGCGGCTAAGCCGCTTGGGATGTTTTGCGCGGAGATCCGGAATCGCGTTGCGCGTCTTTGGGGGCATGAGGCGTGCATCGCGGGCCGCTTGTCAGGGCTGTGTTCGGTGCCGTTGCGGGATTGGCGGGGCGAAAGTGCCGTAACCGGACTGCCGGGCTTCGCAAATGCGCGCGATATCTGGCATGTTTGGCCGGAGACTCCGTGCCGGAGACGCTGCCGCGCTGCAAGTATGTCGGATGCCCGGATCCGGGTTTGGATTTAAGGAATGACCATGGCCGAAGACCTTATCAACAGTTTCCTGACCGGCCCCGACGAGCGTGGGCGCTTTGGCATCCATGGCGGGCGGTTCGTGTCCGAGACGCTGATGCCGCTGATCCTGGAGCTGGAGCGGCAATACGAATTCGCCAAGACCGACCCGGAGTTCTGGGCCGAGATGGAAGACCTGTGGAAGAACTATGTGGGGCGGCCCTCGCCGCTTTATCTTGCCAGGCGGCTGACCGAGGAGCTGGGGGGCGCGAAGGTCTATCTCAAGCGGGAAGAGCTGAACCATACCGGCGCGCACAAGATCAACAACGTGCTGGGGCAGATCCTTCTGGCGCGGCGCATGGGCAAGACCCGGATCATCGCCGAAACCGGCGCGGGCCAGCATGGTGTGGCCACGGCGACGGTTTGCGCCAAGTTCGGGCTGCAATGCGTGGTCTATATGGGCGCGACCGATGTCGAGCGGCAGGCGCCCAACGTCTTTCGCATGAAGCTTCTGGGGGCCGAGGTGGTGCCGGTCACCTCGGGGCGCGGCACGCTGAAGGACGCGATGAACGACGCGCTGCGCGACTGGGTGACCAATGTGCGCGATACCTTCTATTGCATCGGTACGG
>CALMEG010000216.1 GCA_937863185.1 uncultured Paracoccaceae bacterium
GGGAAGGTGGCGGGGGCGATCTGGGCGGGCTGTGCCACGCCGTCCTGCGCGCCTGCTGGACCGAAGAGCGCAACATCGCCGAGGATGACGTGATCCGCGCATGCCTTGAGGCGAACGGCTTTGACGGCGGGCTTGTCAGCTCGGGCCTGTTTGTCGGCGCGGAAACCTATGCGCGCAACCTTGAAGAGGCGGTAGAGCGCGGGGGCTTTGGCGCGCCCTTCTATATCGTGCGCGAAACCGATCAGCGGTTCTGGGGGCAGGACCGGCTCGACATGCTCGACCATCATCTGGGAAGCCTTTGATGGCGCAGGATATCCGGGCCGGGCACGAGGTGCACTGGCATCGCTGGGGCAACGGGCCGCGCCCCGCGTTTGCCGTGCATTGCATGCTGGCAAGCGCAAGCTACTGGACGGCCATCGCGGCCCCGCTTCCCCAGCTTTCCCTGACGGCCTTCGACCTGCCGGGCCATGGCCGAAGCGGCCCCTATGACGGGGGCGAGGATTACCAGAAGCTGGCAACCCAGATCCTGGCCAGCTTCGTCTCGCGTCCGGTCGACCTGATCGGGCACAGCTTCGGCGCGACGGTGGCCCTGCGCCTTGCCGTCGCCGCCCCCGAGGCCGTGCGCAGCCTGACGCTGATCGAGCCGGTCCTTTTCGCGGCCGCGCGCGGCACCCCCGAAGGCGCGGCCGAGGACGAAGAACGCGCGCATCTGCGCGGGCTGGACCCGGCGGGGGCCGCGGCCCGGTTCGTCGCCCGCTGGGGCGCCGCGCCATGGGACCGGCTGTCGCCCGCGCAACAGGCGGCAATGGCCGAGCGCATGGTGCTGGTCGAAGCGGCGGGGGCGGCCACCTTCGACGATGCCGGGCAGGTGCTGCGCCCCGGCGGGCTCGAGGCGATCGACGCGCCGGTCATGCTGATCGAGGGCGCCGACAGCCCCGCGATCGTGCATCGCATCAACGCCGCCCTGGCCGCGCGGCTGGCCGATGTCGGAACCGCGCGCATTCCCGGTGCCGGGCACATGGCGCCGATGACGCATGTCCGGCAGGTGGCCGAGCTGATCGCGCTGAACCTGGAGCGCGCCTAGCCGTCAAGCGCCGCCAGGAAATCGTCGATCTCTTCCTGCGCGGTGCACCACGAACAGACCAGCCGCGCGGCAAGCGCCTCTTCCGGGTCGCCCTCGAGCGGCTGGTCGAAAGGCCAGAGGTAATATTGCGCCCCCCGGGCCATCACGTTGCGATGCGCCCGGCGCGGGAAACGGGCGAAAACGGCATTCGCCTCGGTCGGGTGCACAAGCCCCGCACCCGGCAGGGTGGCGATCCGTTCCGACAGGCGGGCGGCGGCCTCGTTGGCGTGGCGCGCAAGCTTCAGCCACAGCCCGTCGCGCAGATAGGCCTCCATCTGGGCGGCAAGATAGCGGTGCTTCGACAGAAGATGGCCCGCCCGCTTGCCCCGCAGCCCGAATTCCCATGCGCGGGGGGGATCGAACAGGATCACCGCCTCGACCCCCATGCAGCCGTTCTTGGTGCCGCCGAAGGACAGCACGTCCACCCCGGCCTTCCACGTCATCTCGGCCGGGCTGCACCCGGCGGTGACAAGCGCGTTGGCAAAGCGCGCGCCGTCCATGTGGACCGGCAGGCCGAAGCCGCGCGCAACCTCGCACAGCGCGCGCACCTCTTGGGGGCGGTAGATCGTGCCGGCCTCGGTCGCGTTGGTGATCGACACCATGCCGCGCTGCACGTTATGCACCCCGGCCCGCGCGGTATGCGAGATTGCCCGTGAAAGCGCCTCGGGCGCCATCTTCGCATGCCCGCCATCCACCAGCACCAGTTTCGAGCCGCCGGTAAAGAACTCGGGCGCGCCGCATTCGTCCTCTTCGATATGGGCGTTGCGGTGGCAGAAGATCGCCCCCCAGGGCGGCGTCAGCACCGCGCAGGACAGCGCATTCGCCGCCGTTCCGGTGGGCACGAGGTAAACGGCCGCCTGCGGGGCCTCGAAAATCTCGCGCAGCATGTCGCCCACGCGCTGCGTCAGGGGGCAGGCCCCGTAGGACGAGGCATGACCGCGATTGGCCTCAAGCACCGCCTCGATGATCTGCGGCGCCGCGCCGGAAGTGTTGTCGGATGCGAAATTCATGACAGATCCTCGATGATATAATCTTCCCACTCCTCCTCGGGCACCTCGAATTCGGGCACCGTCCAGCCGCGCACCGAAACGCCCGCCTCGTGGATCGAGTTCCGGTCCCCCGAGATGAGATAGTGCCAGTCTTCCAGCGGCTTGCCCTCGAAGCGCAGGCGGTAGGCGCAGGTCGCCGGCATCCAGTAGGCGATGTCGGCAATGCTCTTGGGGGTCAGGCGCACGCATTCGGGCACGAACTGGTGGCGGGTGTCGTATTGCATGCAGCGGCAGCTTTCGCCGTCCAGAAGGCGGCAGGCGACGCGGGTGAAGGCGACCTCTCCGGTATCCTCGTATTCCAGCTTGTTCAGGCAGCACTTGCCACAACCATCGCACAGCGCCTCCCATTCCGGCGGGGTCAGCGCGCGCAGCGGCAGTTTCCAGAATTCGGGGCGCAGCTTGGTCATCGGGGCAACCTGCCTGATCGCGGCATGGATGAACAGGGATCAGAGCGCGGAAAGCACATCGCGCGCACGGGCACAATCCTGCGCGATCCGCGCCATCAGCGCGGGAAGGCCGTCGAAGGCGATCTCGGGGCGCAGATATTCGACGAAGGCGACCGAGAGGTGCTGGCCGTAAAGATCGCCGTCGAAATCGAACAGGTAGGTTTCAAGATTGGGCAGGTTGTCGCCGAACATCGGCCGCACACCAAGGCTGGCCGCGCCCGAATAGCTGCCCGCATGCGGCCCGCCCATCACATCCACCTTCACCGCATAGACGCCAAGGCGCGGCAGGTGCAGCCCCTGCACGCCCATGTTCGCGGTGGGAAAGCCCAGATCGCGGCCGCGCTTTTCACCGTGGATCACCGCGCCCTCGATGCGGTGCCAATGGCCCAGCATGGCGGCGGCATCGCGCGGGCGCCCCTCGGACAGCGCGTTGCGGATCGCGGTCGAGGAAATCTCGACCCCCTCGACATGCAGAAGCGGCGCGATGGTGACGCCGAAGCCGAAGCGCGCCCCGAAGGCCTGCAAATCCGCCACCCCGCCTGCGCGCCCCTTACCGAAGCAGAAATCCTGCCCCACCGTGACATGGGACACCCCCAGCCCCTCGGACAGCACGATGCGGGCGAATTCCTCGGGCGTCATGGCGGCCAGATCGGCACCGAAAGGCAGCTCATACAGCCGCTCCACCCCCAGCTTCGCCATCCGGTGCGCGCGCGCCTCGGCATTCATCAGCCGGAAGGCGGGCGCGCCGGGGGCAAAGAACTCGCGCGGGTGGGGCTCGAAGGTGATGATGCCCAGGGGGGCATGCGCGCGCGCCGCGTCGATCACCGACTGATGGCCCAGATGCACGCCATCGAAATTCCCCATGGCCACCGAGGCGCCACGCGCAGCATCGGGAAGGCTCCGCCAATGGGTAAAGATCTGCATCATTCCCGCCTTTGCCGGCGGGAACCGCCGGTCCGTCGGACTTGCCCGAGGGAGCCACCACCAGCGCCACCCCCTTCACCACCACCGTAACCCCCACCGTGCAGTGGGTTTCAAGGGTGACACGGCGGCGCGCATGGTCGATTGCCGTCACCTTGGCCTCGGCATAGACCACATCGCCCGGCCGCACCGGCGCCATGAATTTCAGCGACTGCCCCAGATAGACGGTGCCGTGGCCGGGAAGCTGCTCTCCGATCACCGCCGAAATCAGCCCGGCGGTCAGCATGCCATGCGCGATGCGGCCCTCGAAGATCGTGTCCTGCGCGTAATCGTCATCAAGATGCACCGGATTGCGGTCGGTCGACACCTCGGCAAACATCTCGATATCGCGGTCGGTCACTTCCTTGCGCAGATAGCGCACCATGCCGATTTCCAGATCTTCGATGCAGATCGTGCCGCGGGGAAGGTTGTCGAGCATCGTCATCGGGTCCCTGCCAGAGAGTTATGTTGCACTGCGGCATAGCACATGCAGCACGGATCGCGCAAGCCGTCGCGCAAGATATGTATCGAATGATGCCAATGTGCGCAACAAAATTGCCGCACTGTTTTGCCCGACTCCGCGCAACGCGCCATTGCCCAGGCCCCCGCTGCGCGCGGATGCCCTGCGTTTTTCCGGCAAACGGGGGATCGAAGCGAATCAGCGCAGAGAGGCGATCGCGTATTGCGGCGCCTGCTGGCGGGTGCTCAGCCATTCGCGCAGCGCCTCGGGTTCGGGATGCGCGGGATCGGGGCCGAACTGATCCGCGGCCAGCCCGCCGGTGACGAACAGCGCGTCGATCCCCTCGCCCGCGGCCCCGGCAATGTCGGTGGCGATCCCGTCGCCGATCGCAAGGATGCGCCCGTCATCCACACCGCCAAGCGCGGCCATGCGGCGGCGCGCAAGGTCATAGATCGGGGGATGCGGCTTTCCGAAATAAAGCGCCGTGCCGCCCATCTCCTCGTAAAGCGCGGCAAGCGCGCCGGCGCAATAGATCCGCCGGTGCCCAAGATCGACCACGATATCGGGATTGGCGCAAAGCATCGGCAGGCCGCGGGTCTTGGCCAGCAGGAATTGCGGACGGTAATCCTCGGGCACTTCGTTGATCTCGTCGAAGGGGCCGGTGCAGACGATGCCCTCGGCCTCGTCCAGCGCGACCCGTCGGATCGGGGGCGCATCGGCCCATTCGGCTGGCACGTCGTCGAAAAAGCCGCTGTCCTTTTCGGGGCCAAGGTGCCAGACCCGGCGCCCCACGGCGCCCGCGAACATCGCATCCTGCGCCGCATCGCCCGAAGACACGATCAGATCCCAGGCCTCCCGCGGAACCCCCAGACGGTCGAGCCCGGCCGCCACCGCCGCCGCCGGGCGCGGCGCGTTGGTCAGCAAAACGACCTTCCCGCCCGCCGCGCGGAACGCCCGCAATGCGGCAACCGCGCCGGGAAACGGGGCCACGCCATTGTGCAGGCATCCCCACAGATCGCAGAAAAGCGCGTCATAACGGCCCGAGATTTCGGAAAGCGAGGCGATCAGTTGCGTCATCGAAGCCAACCCTGTTGCTACCCTGTTGCTGCGGCCGGGATGCGTATCGTGACGGCGCAGCATCCGCCGATACGCGCGAAAGCGCGTGGCGGGGGGCGGGGCTCGATGCCCCTTCCCCCGCCCGCCGGTCAGAGTTTCAGCGCCGGAATGATCTGCTTCTTGCGGCTCATGATGCCCGGAAGGACCACGCTGTCACCCGCAACCTTGCAGGGGAACGAGGCTTCGGCGATCTGCTTCACCAGATCGTTGGGCACCAGAAGCGTGGCCTCTTCGTTCAGGATGTCGACGATGAACAAAAGCACCTGATCCGCGCCGTCCTCGGCCGCGACGCCCGGCATGGCGGCCATCAGCGCGGCCTTGCGCTCCAGCAGCACCTTGGGCGCGGTGGTTTCCAGCACGCTCACGCGAAGCTGCTTGCCGGCCACCTCGTATTCCTTGCTGTCCATGCGCAGAAGATCGGCATCGGCAAAGGCCGAGACATCGGATTTCGCGGCGAACAGCTCTTCGGCATAGCCGGGGATCGAGATCCCGAGCTGCGCGGCCAGATCCTCGGCCACGGCGCGGTCATGCGCGGTGGTGGTGGGGCTGCGGAATTCCAGCGTGTCGGACAGGATGCACGACAGCATCGCGCCCTTGACCGCCTCGGGCATCTTCGCGGCATCGGCGCCCATCAGGTCGTGCATGATGGTGGCGGTGCAGGCCAGCGGCCGGATGGTGATGTCGATCGGACCCTTGGTCTTCAGCCCGCCCGCCAGCAGGTGGTGGTCGATCACCTGGATGACATTGGCCTCGTTGATCGAGGCGGGCAGCTCGGCCACGTTGTTGGTATCCACGACGACGCAGGCCTCACCCGCCGCGACATCGGCGATGATCTGCGGCTTGGGCAGGTTCCAGCGCTTCAGCACGAAGGCCGCTTCGGTATTCGGCTCGCCCAGCAGGGCGGGTTCGGCCGGCGTGCCTTTGATCTCGCTCAGATACCACGCCCAGATGATGGGCGAGCCGGTGGAATCGGTATCGGGGGATTTGTGGCCGAAAACCTTGATCGTCATGAGAACCTCGGGATGGGTGTGTTTCGCGCGGGTTATAGGCCGTGGCGCGGGGCTTGTCATCCCGTGGGCTGCAGGAATTCGCGCCCGCCGCACCGCTCAGGGTCTGGCAAGCGGCAGCCGTTCCAGCGCAAAGCCCCGCTCTTGCAAAAGCGCCAGAAGCCCGGTCCTGCCCGGCAGGTGCAGCGCCCCGGCCGCAAGAACCACGGGGCCGCTGTCCAGCGCCTCTTCGATCACCGCAAGCCAGGCGATGTTGCGCTGCGTCATCAGAAGGTCTTCGGTCAGTTCCATCTGCGCGGCGGCCTCTTCGGGGGACAGGCCGGAATGGCGCTCGGTCTCGTGTTTCGTGAATTCCCAGATCAGGCGGGGCTCCTCGTCGAAATAGGCGTCGGCAAGGGTGCGGGTATAGTCGTCGGCCATGCCGGTCGTGGCAAGCGCGGCCAGGATCATGTTGATCTGATCCTCGTCGGGGATCCGGGCGAACAGCCCGAGCACGGTGTCATAGGGTTCAAGCGCGCGGATCGGCAGGCCCTGCGCCTGGGCAAGCGCGATCACCTGCCCGTCCAGCCCCCGCACGCCCTTGGCGGTCTCGGCCATCGCGCAGGGCGACATCGAAAGCGTCATCGCCAGATACCAGGGCTTCATCTTCGCGGCCAGAAAACCGGGGATGCCGCGCTCGGCGGTCGCTGCGGACAACCGCTTCCAGTCCCCCTCCCCCATCCGCTCGGGCAGGGTCGGGCCGGTTTCGAACACCGCCTCGGGCTTTTGCGCGATCTCGGCTATCAGCGCGGCCTCTTCCTCGGGGCCGGCCTCGACCAGAAGCAGCGCGGCATCGCGCAGAAGCGGCGTGACGGTCCGGCGCAGCGCGGCGTGGCGCGGATCGTCGAAATGATAGGTTCCCACCAGCGTCAGCACCTGATCGCCCCGCGTCGCGCGCCAGACCAGCCCGCGCGCGAAGGGGGCCGCATCCGCACGCACACGCAGCGCGATACGGGTCTGCGCATCAAGCCGATCGAACAGGTTCTCGCCCGCGCAGGCCGCCCGCGCGGCCGGGCTGACAAGAAGAAGCGCAAACAGCAGAACCCAGCGCAGCATGAAGACCTCCGGCTTTTTCCGGCCCCAAGCTGCCATGCCCGCCCGGCAGGGCCAAGGGATGATTTTTTTCTGCGCGGGGCCGTTGACAGCCGCGCCGGGTCTGCCTAACTCTCCTGCCGTTAGCACTCACCGAGGATGAGTGCTAATCTCATTGAACCTGGAACCTAAGGGAGTGTTACCAGATGGCTTTCAAACCGCTGCATGACCGTGTGCTGGTTCGCCGCGTCCAGAGCGACGAAAAGACCAAGGGCGGGCTTATCATCCCCGATAGCGCCAAGGAAAAACCCGCCGAGGGCGAAGTTGTCGCCGTTGGCGAAGGCGCACGCAAGGATTCGGGCGAGCTGATCGCACCGAGCGTCAAGGCAGGCGACCGCGTTCTGTTCGGCAAATGGTCGGGCACCGAAGTGACGCTGGACGGCGAAGAACTGCTGATCATGAAAGAAGGCGACATCATGGGGATCATCGGCTGAACGCCGTCCCCCTGAGCCCTTTTCCAACGCAATTACAGACAGACAGGAGCCAATGATATGGCAGCCAAGGACGTCAAATTCTCGACCGATGCCCGCGATCGCATGCTCAAGGGCGTGAACATCCTCGCCGATGCGGTCAAGGTCACGCTCGGCCCGAAAGGCCGCAACGTGGTGATCGAAAAATCCTTCGGGTCGCCCCGCATCACCAAGGACGGTGTGTCGGTCGCCAAGGAAATCGAACTTTCGGACAAGTTCGAGAACATGGGCGCGCAGATGGTGAAAGAAGTCGCCTCGCGCACCAATGACGAGGCCGGCGACGGCACCACCACCGCGACCGTGCTCGCGCAGGCGATCATCAAGGAAGGCCTGAAGGCCGTGGCCGCGGGCATGAACCCGATGGACCTCAAGCGCGGCGTCGACCTGGCCACCTCGAAAGTGGTCGAGACGATCAAGGCCGCGGCGCGTCCGGTCAAGGACAGCGACGAGGTTGCGCAGGTCGGCACCATCTCGGCCAACGGCGAAGCCTTCATCGGCCGCCAGATCGCGGACGCGATGCAGAAGGTCGGCAACGAGGGTGTGATCACTGTCGAAGAAAACAAGGGCATGGAGACCGAAGTCGAAGTCGTCGAAGGCATGCAGTTCGACCGCGGCTACCTGTCGCCCTACTTCGTGACCAACCCCGACAAGATGGTCGCGGATCTGGAAGACTGCCTCATCCTGCTGCACGAAAAGAAACTTTCGTCGCTGCAACCGATGGTGCCGCTGCTCGAAGCCGTGATCCAGTCGCAAAAGCCGCTGCTGATCATCGCCGAGGACGTGGAAGGCGAAGCGCTTGCCACCCTCGTGGTGAACAAGCTGCGGGGCGGCCTGAAGATCGCCGCAGTGAAGGCGCCGGGCTTCGGCGATCGCCGCAAGGCCATGCTGCAGGACATCGCGATCCTGACCGGCGGCCAGGTGATCTCGGAAGATCTGGGCATGAAGCTTGAGAATGTCGGCATGGACATGCTGGGTTCGGCCAAGAAAGTCTCGATCACCAAGGACAACACCACGATCGTCGACGGTGCCGGTGACAAGGCCGAGATCGAGGCGCGCGTCGCCCAGATCCGCACCCAGGTCGAGGAAACCACCTCGGATTACGACCGCGAGAAGCTGCAAGAGCGCGTGGCGAAACTTGCCGGCGGCGTTGTCGTGATCCGCGTCGGCGGCATGACCGAGACCGAAGTGAAAGAGCGCAAGGACCGTGTCGATGACGCGCTGAACGCAACCCGCGCGGCCGTTCAGGAAGGCATCGTCGTGGGCGGCGGCGTGGCGCTGGTTCAGGCCGGCAAATCGCTCGAAGGCCTGAAAGGCGCGAACTCGGACCAGGAAGCGGGCATCGCCATCGTGCGCCGCGCGCTGGAAGCCCCGCTGCGCCAGATCGCCGAGAACGCCGGTGTCGACGGCGCCGTCGTGGCCGGCAAGATCCGCGAGTCGGCCGACCTGACCTTCGGCTTCAACGCCCAGACC
>CALMEG010000217.1 GCA_937863185.1 uncultured Paracoccaceae bacterium
CGTCACCGGGGGCAGGGCGGGGTCGCCCTTGTAGCCCAGCCACTTGAACGGCCAGCCCATGACGCGGGCGACGACACGCAGCCGTGGGGGAACCTCCATCGCCTCGAGCGCGACATTCATCGCCCCCGTGCGTTCGAAGGTCGCGCCGGTGCGGATCAGCCGCCAGATGTTGTGCGGTCCGCGCATCTCAGATCTTCCAGCCGGAATGCAGCGCGGCGATACCCATGGTCAGGTTGCGGTAGCTTACCTGCCCGAAACCCGCCGCGCGGATCATGTCGGCGAAGGTTTCCTGGGGCGGGAACTTGCGGATCGATTCCACCAGATACTGATAGCTGTCGCGGTCATTGGCGACGATCTGGCCCATCACCGGGATCACGTTGAAGGAATAGCGGTCATAGAGCCATTGCAGCAGGTCGTTGGGGATCTGGCTGAATTCCAGAACCATCAGCCGCCCGCCGGGGCGCAGCACGCGGAACGCCTCGCGCAGGGCGTCCTCGATGCGGGTCACGTTCCGGATGCCGAAGCTGATCGTGTAGACATCGAAGCTGTTATCCGCGAAGGGCAGCGCCATCGCATCGCCCACCACCCAGTCGAGCCGGTCGGCCATATCCTCGGCCTCGGCACGCTTGCGCCCCTCGACCAGCATCGATTCGGTCATGTCGCAGACCGTGGCGGTGCTTTGGGGCGCGCGCTTCAGGAAGCGGAAGGACACGTCGCCCGTGCCGCCCGCCACATCCAGAAGCCTTTGCCCCGGCCGCGGCGCCAGCCAGTCCATCATCGCGTCTTTCCAGACACGGTGGATCCCCATGCTCATGAGGTCGTTCATGATGTCGTATTTCGAGGCCACGCGCGAAAACACGCCATGCACCATGCCGGCCTTTTCGCCCTCGTCCACGGTCTGAAAGCCGAAATGCGTGGTTCTTTTGTGATCCGTGCTCATGAGCCCTTGCCGATCTGCGGTTGTCCCCCTTCTTATAGGGGGCCTTTCGGCCATGACAATGCGACAGGAGTGAAGATGCCGGAACTGCCCGAGGTCGAGACCGTGCGCCGCGGGCTTCTTCCGGCGATGGAGGGGCGCCGGATCACGCGCGCCGAGATCAACCGCCCCGACCTGCGCTGGCCCCTGCCCGAACGCATGGCCGAACGGCTGGAAGGTGCGCTTGTGCGCCGGTTGCGGCGGCGCTCGAAATATATCCTGGCCGATCTCGACAACGGGGAAAGCCTTCTCATCCATCTGGGGATGTCGGGGCGGATGCTGGTCTCGGGCGTGGCGATCGGCGAATTTCACCTGGATCATCCGTTGCCGCAAAAGCACGATCATGTCGTGCTGCACATGGAGGGCGGCGCGCGCGTCACCTTCAACGATGCGCGCCGCTTCGGGGCGATGGACCTTGTGCGCACCGACCGCGAAGAGGCCTATTGGCTGCTGCGCGACCTTGGGCCGGAACCCTTCGGCAACGATTTTCACGAAGATTATCTGGTGGCGCGGCTGAAGGGGCGCGCAACGCCGATCAAGGCGGCGCTGCTCGATCAGCGGGTGGTGGCGGGGCTGGGCAACATCTATGTCTGCGAGGTGCTTTACCGCGCGGGCATCGACCCGCGCCGTCAGGCCGGACGCATCGCCGCGCGCCGGATCGCGGGGCTGGTGCCGATCATCCGCGACGTTCTGTCCGAGGCGATCGCGGCGGGCGGATCGTCGCTGCGCGATCACCGCCAGGCGGACGGAGAGCTGGGCTATTTCCAGCATGCCTTCCGCGTTTACGACCGCGAGGACGAGGCCTGCGCGCAATGCGGCGCGACGATCCGCCGGATCGTGCAATCGGGCCGGTCAAGTTACTACTGCCCCGCCTGTCAGAGATGACTTGATAATCGGGCACGTCCTGATAGGAGTCGCCGCGCACAGAAGGAAAGGCAAAGCCAGATGGCCTACCAGACCCTGATCGTCGAGATCGAAGACTACGTCGCGTTGATCCGCCTGAACCGTCCCGAAGCGCTGAACGCCCTGAACTCCCAGCTTCTGCAAGAGTTGGGTGACGCGCTCAAGGCGGCGGACAAGAACGAAAAGGTGCGCTGCATCGTCATTACCGGCTCGGAAAAGGCGTTCGCCGCCGGGGCCGATATCAAGGAAATGTCGGAAAAGACCTTCG
Source organism: uncultured Paracoccaceae bacterium (assembly GCA_937863185.1). Lineage (GTDB taxonomy): Bacteria > Pseudomonadota > Alphaproteobacteria > Rhodobacterales > Rhodobacteraceae > CALMEG01. The sequence goes on from CALMEG010000217.1 coordinate 2,148, forward strand.
TCGACATGTTCCTTGAAAACTATTTCGGAGCCGAATCCGATGCCGTAACGGGCACGCGCAAGCCGATCATCGCGGCGGTGTCGGGCTATTGCCTGGGCGGTGGCTGCGAACTGGCGATGATGTGCGATTTTATCATCTGCTCGGATACCGCGAAATTCGGCCAGCCCGAGATCAACCTGGGCGTGGTGGCCGGAATCGGCGGGACGCAGCGCCTGACCCGTTTCGTGGGCAAGTCGAAATCCATGGACATGCACCTGACCGGGCGCTTCATGGACGCCGCCGAGGCCGAGCGTTCGGGCCTTGTGTCGCGTGTCGTGCCGGCCGCGAAGCTGATCCCCGAGGCGATGGCCGCCGCGCGCAAGATCTCCGAGAAATCGGCGCTCTCGGTCCTTGCCGTCAAGGAAACCGTGAACCGCGCCTACGAGACCACGCTGAGCGAGGGCGTGCTGTTCGAGCGCCGCGTGTTCCACGCGCTGTTCTCGACCGAGGACCAGAAAGAAGGCATGTCGGCCTTCCTCGAAAAGCGCGAGCCGCAGTTCCGCGACAAGTAATGCAAAATCTTTGCAGCTACAGTTGACTTGAACCTGAGTCGCGCATAGAAGCGCGACTTCAGAATTACCCATACCGAAATCGGAAAGCGACTCATGGCCAATACGCCCCAATCCAAGAAGCGCGCACGCCAGAACGAGCGCCGCAACGACGTCAACAAGGCGCGTCGTTCCCGGATCCGCACGTTCATCCGCAAGGTCGAAGAAGCGATTGCCTCGGGCAATGCTGAATCGGCTCTGGCCGCGCTGCGCGCCGCCCAGCCGGAACTGGCCCGTGGCGTTACCAAAGGCGTTCTTCACAAGAACACCGTCTCGCGCAAGATCTCGCGCCTGGCGTCGCGCGTGAAGGCGCTCGCTGCCTGATAAGGGTGGCAAACGAGAAAACTTTTCAAGGGCGGGCCGGTTCCGGTGCGCCCTTTTGCATGTGCGGTCCGGGGACAATCCTTTCCCTGCGGGGGATTGTTCCGGAATGGCGATCAAATCATATTTTCTAAATAAATCATTAACTTAACGGATTGTGTTGCGCTTTCACACAGGCGTCACAGATTCGTAAGGACGAAATCCGCGTCAAGCGCGAAGTTCGGTTGCGTCCTCTGCGGATGGCTTGCTAGCGTCTGCATGCGATTCACGTCGCCCTGGGGACATGGACGCATCTTTCCGCTGCCGCATCGGGCGAAAGCCCGGCACGACGCCTGTAACAGTCGGCTGGCCCGGCGAAAGATGCGATTTCGGATATCGGCGCTTGCCGGTGCCGCGGATCGGGGACCGGTCAGTTTCTGACGGGCTCTGTTCTGTTGTCCTCTTGCAGCATGACGGCATTTCAGGCGCTGACCGGCTGCTCGGTCCGGCTTGCATGCCTTGTGTTGCATCCAGGGGGAGGGGCGCGGATGGGCGTGTGTAGTCGAATGGACAAGAAAATGACCGAGGAAACCTGGGGGCGGGTACGCGATGAACTTCTCAAGTCGGTGGGCAAGAACAACTTCACCACCTGGATCGAGCCTCTTCGCCTGAACGGTCTGTCCGACGGCATCATCCGCTTCGACGCGCCCACCAAGTTCATGCGTGACTGGGTGTCGCGGAACTTCTCGGAACATATCCGGCGCGAGCTTGAAAAGCACGGCGTTGCGGTCGAACGGGTCGAGATTCGCGTGCCCGAGAATGCGCCCGCGCCCAAACCCGCCGCGCCGCGCGCCGCAGCGCCCAGGAAACCCGCGCGCGTGGCCGATGCCGGCGATCTGCCCGGTGCGCCGCTTGATGCGCGCTTCACCTTCGACAGCTTCGTGGTCGGCAAGCCGAACGAGCTGGCCCATGCCGCCGCGCGCCGCGTGGCCGAGGGCGGCCCCGTGACCTTCAATCCGCTTTTCCTTTATGGCGGCGTCGGGCTTGGCAAGACCCACCTGATGCACGCCATCGCGCATGAGCTTCAGACCCGCCGGGCCGATCTGCGCGTCCTTTATCTTTCCGCCGAGCAGTTCATGTATCGCTTCGTGCAGGCCCTGCGCGAGCGTCAGATCATGGATTTCAAGGAGATGTTCCGCTCGGTCGACGTGCTGATGGTCGATGACGTGCAGTTCATCGCCGGCAAGGACAGCACCCAAGAGGAATTCTTCCATACGTTCAATGCGCTGGTCGATCAGCAAAAGCAGATCGTCATTTCCGCCGACCGCGCGCCCGGAGAGATCAAGGACCTTGAGGATCGCATCAAGTCGCGTCTGCAATGCGGCCTGGTGGTCGATCTGCACCCGACGGATTACGAATTGCGCCTGGGGATCCTGCAAACCAAGGCCGAGGCCTATCAGGCGCAATATGGCGGGCTGAAGCTGGCCGATGGCGTGCTGGAATTCCTTGCCCATCGCATCACCACGAATGTGCGGGTTCTGGAAGGCGCGCTGACGCGGCTTTTCGCCTTCGCCTCGCTTGTCGGGCGCGAGATCACGCTGGATCTGGCGCAGGAATGCCTGGTCGATATCCTGCGTGCCTCGGACCGCAAGGTGACGATCGAGGAGATCCAGCGCAAGGTGGCCGAGCATTACAACGTGCGCCTGTCCGATCTGATCGGGCCGAAACGTCAGCGCACCATCGCGCGGCCGCGTCAGGTGGCGATGTTCCTGGCCAAGCAGATGACGACGCGCAGCCTGCCCGAGATCGGCCGCCGCTTCGGCGGGCGCGACCACACCACCATCATGCACGGTGTGCGAAAGGTCGAAGAGTTGCAGGATGCGGATCAGCAACTGGCCGAAGATATCAACATGTTGCGGCGGCTACTTGAGTCCTGAGCCTTGACGGCCGCGGCAAAGCGGCCGAATGTCCTGAAAAATCTTGAGCCTGAGCGGAAAACTGGTAGTTTTCCGCTCCCGGCATCTTTGGGGGATGGAAATGAAGATCAGCATCGAACGCGCCGCGCTTCTGAAAGCCGTCGCTCAGGCTCAGTCGGTCGTCGAGCGGCGCAACACGATCCCGATTCTGGCGAATGTGCTGATCGAGGCCGAGGGCGACACCGTTTCCTTCCGCGCCACCGATCTGGATATCGAGGTCGTCGACAAGGCGCATGCGCAGGTCGAACGTGCCGGGGCGACGACGGTTTCGGCGGTGATGCTGCATGAAATCGTGCGCAAACTGCCCGACGGGGCGCTGATCCAGCTGTCCGACGATGCGGCCGCGGGGCGCCTGTCGGTGCAGGCCGGGCGGTCGAGCTTCAACCTTGCCACGCTGCCCAAGGAAGATTTTCCGGTCATGGCAAGCTCGGAATACACGGCGAATTTCTCGGCCAGGGCGGCCGAGCTGCGCCGCCTGTTCGACAAGTCGAAATTCGCAATCTCGACCGAAGAGACGCGCTATTACCTCAACGGCGTCTACATGCATGTGGCGCAGGGCGAGGACGGGCCGGCGCTGCGCTGCGTGGCGACCGACGGCCACCGCCTTGCCCGGATCGACGCGGCCCTGCCCGATGGCGCGCAGGGCATGCCCGGCGTGATCGTGCCGCGCAAGACGGTGGGGGAATTGCGCAAGCTTCTGGACGATGACGACGCGCAGATCGCGGTTTCGGTGTCCGAGACCAAGGTGCGGTTCGCAACGCCCGCCATCACGCTGACCTCGAAGGTCATCGACGGCACCTTCCCCGACTATACCCGCGTGATCCCGGTCGGCAACACGCGCCGGCTCGAGGTGGACGCGGCCGAGTTCGCCAAGGCGGTCGACCGTGTCGCCACCGTCTCGTCCGAGCGCAGCCGCGCGGTCAAGCTGAGCCTTGACGAAGATCGCCTTGTGCTTTCGGTCAATGCCCCGGATTCGGGGGCGGCCGAGGAAGAACTGGCCGTGGCCTATGGCGACGAGCGGCTGGAGATCGGCTTCAACGCGAAATACCTGCTTGAGATCGCAAGCCAGGTGGATCGTGAGAATGCGGTCTTCCTTTTCAACTCATCGGGCGATCCGACCCTGATGCGCGAGGGCAACGACACCTCGGCGGTCTATGTCGTGATGCCGATGCGCGTGTGACCCCGTTTCGCGCGGGTCGACATTGCGCCGAAAGGGGTGAAGGGACGGGCCCGTGCTGACCGACCTGACGCTTCTGCAATTCCGCTCGCACCGGCGGGTGGGGTTGCAATTCGATCGCCGGCCCGTGGCGATCTACGGGCCGGACGGGGCGGGGAAGACCAACCCTCTGGGAGCTATTTTGCTTTTGTCGCCGGGGCGCGGACTGCGCCGCGCCGCGTCAGAGGATCTGATGCGCCGCGACGAGGCCGTGGGCTGGAAGCTGCGCGCAACCGTGGACGGGCACGAGATTGAAACCAGCGCGCTGCCGGGCCAGCCGCGCGAGGTTCTGGTGGATGGCAAGGTGGCGCGGCAGGTCGCGCTCGGGCGGCTTTTGCGTGTGCTGTGGCTGGTGCCCGCGATGGACCGGCTGTGGATCGAGGGCGCCGAGGGGCGGCGGCGCTTCCTTGACCGCATGACGCTGTCCTTCGTGCCCGATCATGCCGATGCGACCCTGGCCTATGAAAAGGCGATGCGCGATCGCAACCGCCTGCTGAAGGACATGGTGCGCGATGCGCATTGGTATGGCGCGCTCGAGGCCCGCATGGGCGAAGAGGCGCAGCGCATCATGGCCAATCGCGCCCTTGCGCTGGAACATGTCCGCGCCGCGCAGGAGGGTGCCGCGACGGCCTTTCCCGCCGCCACGCTCGGCATCGAAAACCAGGGCCCCGCGGATCTGGCCGCGGCCCTGGCCGAAGGGCGCGCGCGCGACATGGCGGCGGGGCGCACGCTGGAGGGGCCGCATCGCGCGGATCTGGGCGCGGTCTTCGCCGCCAAGGACATGCCCGCCGCGCATTGCTCGACCGGAGAGCAGAAGGCGCTGCTGATCTCGGTCATACTGGCGAATGCGCGGGCCCTTGCGGGCGAGGGCGTGGTGCTTCTGCTTGACGAGGTGGCCGCCCATCTCGATGCCGACCGCCGCGCCGCACTTTACGACGAGATCTGCGCGCTCGATGCCCAGACATTCATGACCGGCACGGGCGCGGAACTTTTCGACTCGCTCGGGCCGCGCGGCTATTATCTTGAGGTGACCGAGTCCGGTGGAACCTCGGTCGTCCGTGTGGAGGACCGGCCATGAAACATCCCGTGCAGCGCGTGACCCTGATCACCCTTGGCGTGGCCGATCTGGCCCGTGCCCGCGCCTTCTATCACGCGCTTGGCTGGCAGCCTGCGAGCGCGGCCGAAGGCGTGGTCTTCTATCAGATGAACGGGCTGGCGCTTGGGTTGTTCGGGCTGGCCGACCTGGCCAAGGATCAGCGCCGCCCCGACGCGCCCCTTGGCACCGGCGCCGTCACGCTGGCGCAGAATTTCGATACCCGCGACGCGGTGGACCTTGCCTATCGGCGCGCGCTGGGCGCCGGGGCCACGCCGCTGAAGGCGCCGCATGATGTATTCTGGGGCGGGTATTCGGGCTATTTCGCCGATCCTGACGGCCATGTCTGGGAACTGGCGATGAACCCGTTCTGGCCGCTTGCCCCCGATGGCAGCCTGACGCTGCCAGAGGATGCCTGAGCGATGCCGCGTCACCGCTAAATCTTGTGTCTATCGCGTGACATTGCGCGCCCGAGACCCTATAAGACGGCAACAGCAGACAGGACGAGCGGGCATGAGCGACAAGAGCCAGAAGCCGAACGAATACGGCGCAGATTCCATCAAGGTTCTCAAGGGCCTGGAGGCCGTGCGCAAACGCCCGGGCATGTATATCGGTGACACCGATGACGGGTCGGGCCTGCATCACATGGTCTATGAGGTCGTCGATAACGGCATCGACGAGGCGCTTGCCGGCCATGCCGATTTCGTGCGCGTCAGGATTCATGCCGACAGTTCGGTCTCGGTGCGCGATAACGGGCGCGGGATTCCGGTCGATATGCACCCCGAAGAGGGCGTCTCGGCCGCCGAGGTCATCATGACCCAGCTGCATGCCGGCGGCAAATTCAACAATACCGACGAAGGCGGCAATGCCTACAAGGTTTCGGGTGGGTTGCACGGTGTCGGCGTCTCGGTGGTGAATGCGCTGTCGGACTGGCTCGAACTGCGCGTCTGGCGCAATGACAAGGAATATTTCGCCCGGTTCGAACATGGCGAATGCACCGTTCATGTGCATGAGGTGGGCGATGCCCCCGGCGAGAAGGGCACCGAGGTGCGCTTCATGGCCTCGTCCAGAACGACAAGCCCCGAGGGCACGTTTTCCAATCTCGATTACAGCTTCAAGACGCTGGAAACCCGGCTGCGCGAGCTGGCCTTCCTGAATTCGGGCGTGCGCATCATCATCGAGGACAATCGCGGCGCCGAGCTGCTGCAAACCGAGCTGTTCTACGAAGGTGGCGTGCGCGAATTCGTGAAATATATCGACCGCTCGAAAAGCGCGGTCATGCCGGAGCCGATCTACATGACCGGCGAGGTGCGCGGCATCGGCGTCGAGGTGGCGATGTGGTGGAACGACAGCTACCACGAAACCGTGCTGCCCTTCACCAACAACATCCCGCAGCGCGATGGCGGCACCCACCTTGCGGGCCTGCGCGGCGCGCTGACCCGGACCATCAACAACTATGCGCAATCCTCTGGGATCGCCAAGAAGGAGAAGGTGGAATTCACCGGCGACGACGCGCGCGAGGGGCTGACCTGCGTGCTTTCGGTGAAAGTGCCCGACCCGAAATTCTCCAGCCAGACCAAGGACAAGCTGGTCTCGTCCGAGGTGCGCCCGGCGGTCGAGAACCTTGTGAACGAGAAGCTGTCCGAGTGGTTCGAGGAACATCCCGCCGAGGCAAGGATGATCGTCGGCAAGATCATCGAGGCGGCGCTTGCGCGCGAAGCGGCCCGCAAGGCGCGCGAACTGACCCGGCGCAAGACGGCGATGGATGTGGCCTCGCTGCCCGGCAAGCTGGCGGATTGCCAGGAAAAGGACCCCGCGCTGTCCGAACTTTTCATCGTCGAGGGTGACTCGGCCGGCGGATCGGCCAAGCAGGGCCGTTCGCGCCAGAATCAGGCGGTGCTGCCCCTGCGCGGCAAGA
>CALMEG010000218.1 GCA_937863185.1 uncultured Paracoccaceae bacterium
TCCAGCACCGCGCGCAGCCGCGCCCCGAAGGCTTCTAGGGTCAGGTCGTCGCGCCGCACTTCCGATTGCACGCGGTTGCCGATGTTGCTGGGCGGTTCGCAGATCAGGAAGCGGGGCAGAAAGCCGGTATCGCCCGCCATCGGATCGGCCATGAACGCCCGTGCCACGCCCGGTTGCGCCATCAGGTGAACGGCCAGCCGCCGCCCGTAAAGGGTCACATGCCCCTCGCCTGCCCGCGTCCGCCGGATCGGGTTTCCCTGCCAAAGGTCATTAAGCGCGGCCAGCGTCTTTTGCCGGTTGTCCGAGCTCATGGCGAAGCCGCCCAGGAATTGCCCGCCTTCATCGCTGAAAATCCCGAGGGTCGGCATACCCTCGGCAAACTTGCGGGTCAGCCCTTCATAGGTCGGTTCCGTCACGGTGCGGTCAGGTGACGGGGGCGCGCAAGGTGCCTTGCCCAGCGCGTCCAGATCGGCACGCGCCGCCACCCGCTTTTCGCCCTTACCCTTTTTCGCCTCGGCAAGGATGCGGTCGCGTTCCCCTTTCCAGAGCGCATAGGCGTTTTCCCAGGATACATATTCTTCGCGCTGGGCTTGCGCCTGTTCCTTTTCGAAAGCCCGAAGCGCCGCCATCAGGGGCGCGTCGCAACTGCTTTTCCGTTCGCCAGATTGCGCGATAGTCAGGACGTAAAGCGACACGGGGCGCGCACCGCCCAGCGTCTCCAAACCGCAAAACCCCTGCACCGCCAAGGAGGCCCCCGCCAGCGCCGATGCAGCGGGAATTGCGACCGGGGCAAGGGTCATGCCCTGCACGGCTTCCACCGCCGCGCGCAGCGGCCCCAGAGCCTGCACGGGGTAAGCGTCACCCGCCGCGATGCTGCGCACCAGCGGTTGCGGGCCTTCGGGGCGATAGGGGATTTCTTGCGGAAGCGCGTTCATGCAGCACCGCCTTTCATGCAAAGAATGTCGTTCCAGTCGCGCCCATCCGGCGCGGGAAGTAGGGAAACGGCCCAGCCCAGCGCGTGCGCGCGTTCGGCCAGGGCGTGCGCAGCTTCGCGGCCCGCCGTGTCGCCATCAGGGGCAATCGTCAGCCGCCCCGGCAGATCGGGAAGCCGCAGCCCCCGGATGCCCGACGTTGACAGCGCCGCCCAGATCATCGCAGGGGCGCGCAGAAGCCCGCTTGCAAGGCTTAGGGCGGTTTCTATGCCCTCGGCTACCACCAGCGGCCCCGGCCCGTCAGTGAGCCGCACAGCGCCGCCTTGCACGGCCCCCAGCATCGCCTTGGGCGGGTCCACCTTGGCCTTGCCGATGCCATCGGCCCGCAGGTAGGTGCGATGCACCGCGAAGCCCTCGGCCCCATCCACCAGCGCCACCAGAGCCGGGAAGCGCTGGGCGGTCACATGCCGGCACGCCGGATGAAAGCGCAGCGTGTCAGGCAAGGCGCAGGTGATGCCGCGCCCGCGCAGGTAGGTTTCGGCTGGGGTGCCCTCGATCGGCTGGGCCTCTTGCCAGAGCCGATGCGCTTGTCGTGCGCGTTTCTCGGCTTCGGCCTTTTCTTCGGCCCGCCGCCGCGCCAGTTCGGCAGGGTCCGGGGGCTGATAGTTGCCGGGGGTAATGCCCGCCGCCGTCAGAATGTCCGAAAAGCCGCAAGCGGATTTCTTGCAATGCAGCACAAGGCCCCTTTGCCCGTCGGCCAGCGTCAGGGCGTTTTGCCCCTTCCGCCGTTCGGGTTGGCATATGGGGCAAGGTGCCGCGCCGAAGCGCTGATACCATCGCCCGCCAAGGGTCAGCGTCAGGTCGCGCGCGTCAGTCATCGCCGCCCCCCAGCCGTGCCAGCACTTCGGCCCGAAGATCGGCTTCCCGTTCAAGCGTCGCGTCGGTCGCCTCGGGGTCGCGCCGCGCCTCGATAGCATCGCGCAACAGGTCGGCCAGCGTCGCGGGGTCTATCGCTTCACATTGCACGGTTTCCCCCGTGAAGCGCCGCCGATCCGTCGCCTTCGCGGGGGCGGTCGGAAGCCCCAGCCGGTCGGCCTGTTCCCGTGTCACGGCAAGCCGTGTAAAGGACGGTTCCGCCCCGCAGATCGCCTTGCACATCGCGCCCACATCTTCGGCCAGAGCCGCGAAAAGATGCACGCCCGACGGGTCAAGGTCGCCCAGGTGCAGCACCTCGGCCAGATCGCCCGCCTGCATCGCCTCGGCCAGTTCCTGCGCTAGGTCATGCTTCGCGGTCAGGCTATCAAAGCCGCCCGAAGTCAGCACCGGCACGCCATAGGGATTTGCCACGCGGGCCAGCATCGGGGCCATGCCGCCCGCTTCGCATAGCCCCCAGAGCCGCACCGGCTGCCCCTGTTGTCGATCCAGCCGGAAGCGCTGGGCGTCGGCCCGCACCTCGGTCAGGAAGCCCGCCGCATCCTGAAAACAAGTCGTCTCATACCGCGCCGCGCCATCATCGCGGATTGCCGCGAAGGGGATAAGCCCAGCGCGCCGCGCCCGGTTCACGGTTTCGCACAAGCGCGCATAGGCGGCTTCCGTCTTGTCATAGCCCCGCGTCGCCACCAGCCGATAAAACACTTGCCGGTTTGTCAGGGGCAGGTGCGCCCGATACTCGGCCAGCACGCCCAGAACGGCCTGCACGCGGTCCACCAGAGCCGCCGAAGGGGTCCAGGGCGCAAAGCCGCGCGGGCGGGTTCTCTTGCCTTGCATGGTCATGCCAGCGCCCCCCAGATCAGGGCGGCCAGCGCCTGCGCCTGGGTTTCGGTCAGCCCGTGCAGCCGTCGCAGGTAGAGGATTTGCAGCCGGTTCATGCCGCACCCCCTTTGCCCCAGGGCGTGACGGTCGCGCGCAGCACATAGCGCGCATGGGTGCCGGGAAAGTCGCCCGCGTGCGGTTCATGCAGCGTGTCGATGACAACGCCCAGCGCGCGCAGATTGTGGACATAGGCGGCCCAGCGCGGGGCGGGGTTGTCTATGGGCGTGCAGCCCTTCGCCCCGGCCTTGCGCAGTTCATCCAGCGCCCAGCGGTCACGGCCTGAAACGACAATGCGGAAGGCTTCGCCAGCGCTGGGCGTTACGATATACGCCACGCCCGCCGCATGGCGTTTTGCCTTGCGCGATGATATAGAAGGGGTGCCCGCCGCAGTCGCATAGCGGTTTCCCTGCCCCGGTTGCGCTTGCCCGCGCACCGGGGTTTCCCATTTTTTCGGCATGTCCGATTAGGCGGCGTCGCGTTCGGCCCTGCGGCCTTCCAGCCAAGCCGCGATTTCGGATTCCATCCAGCCGACGGACTTCGGCCCCAACTTGACCGGCTTGGGAAAGGTGCCGTCGGCCATCTTCGCGTAAATCGTCGAGCGGCCAAGCCCGGTGCGGGCCTGCACCTCGGGGCGTCTCAAAATGGTTTCGCGCATACGAACTCCTATTGCGTTAGGATCTGCCAAGAAAATTGGCATTGCCCAAAGGGTTGATGTTTGCGAGAAAGGAGATGTGAGGCGTTCGAATCTTCACATCCCGGCCCCTGTTGGCGTTGACGCGCTGCGGGGGCCTTCTCTTTCCCGTCACGTGCACAAGGTCTTGTTGTTTTTTGCTCGTTGCGTCGTGATTAGCCCAAGATACGGACGGCCTTGGAAGGCACAAGAACTTTTTCACGTGCCGGTGATAGTTTCCCGCAAGGGTTGAGCATCGGGTTATTAGCGTCCTGTGGGGCGATAATTCTCTACGCCACTAAACCGTAAGGGCTTTTACTCTGCGCCCGATTTCAGGTAAATCGGCACAGTTCCTCATTTTTAACGCCGCGATCTGCCAAAAATTCTTGGACACCGTGCTTCATCTCTAAGCGCCTACCGATGCTTTACCGGACCTAGGCGAATGTCGTGAAGGGAACCACCTTCCCGCCATCTTCGCCGCGCACGAAACGGCCCCATGCCTCGGCCATCGCCCGCCGCCGTTCGATCATGTCAGAGCGCCGATAGGCCCGTTCAACTTCGCTGCCGACGGTATGGGCTAGCGCGATTTCGGCAAGGTCACGCTCATAGCCCCATTCCGCCGCCCAATCGCGGAAGGTGCTGCGCAGCCCGTGCGGCACGGCTGGGCGTTTGTTTCGCGGATCAACGAAGCCTTCCCCGCCCGCCTTCACTTCGGCTTCCTGCATCCGCCGCATGACAGCCGCTAGCGACATATCGGACAACAGCCCGCCGCGCGGGGCAGGAAAGACCAGCGCGCCCGCCTCGGGCCTCTGCCAATCGTCAGCATCGCCACCGCCCGACACTTCGCGCAGGATTGCCACGGCCTCGGCAGTCAGCGGCACGCGATGTTCCCGCTTCGCCTTCATCCGCGAAGCCGGGATGATCCAGACGGCTTTCTGTGTAGCACGTGTAGCACGTGTAGCACCGGGGGCAGGTTCAAATTCAATTTCGCCCCAGGTCATGCCGCGCACTTCGCCAGAGCGTGCGCAAGTCAGCGTCAGGAATTGCAGCGCCTGCGCCGCCATGCCCTCGCGCCGGGTCAGTTCACGCCACCAGCGCGACACGTCAGAGAGCGCCAAGGCGGGGTGATTGTCGGCCTTTGCCACCTTGCTAGGGGCAGGCAACAGTTCTTTCAGATTGCCCGCCCAGCGTGCCGGATTGTCGCCCGTGCGATGCCCTGCCACGGTCGCCCAGCTTAGAACGGCCTCGATGCGCCCGCGAAGTCGGGATGCGGTTTCGTTTTTCGTCAACCAGATCGGTTCCAGCACGCGCAGCACGTCGCGCACCTCGATTGCCTGCACCATCATCTTGCCCAGCACCGGGGCGGCGTAGGCGTCCAAGGTTGCGCGCCATTGCTTCCGGTGTTTGTCGTTCCGAAACTCGGCCGATTTCTTCGCCAGGAAGGTTTCCATTGCATCCGCGAAGATAAGCCCATCCCGGCCCTTGCGCTTTTCGGCCAGAGGGTCGCCCCCATCGAGCGCGGTTTGTTTGTTCGCAGTCGCCTTGCGCCGTGCGGTTGCCAGAGACACAAGCGGGGGACTGCCCAGCCCGATTTCCCGCCGCTTTCCGTTCACGGTGATGCGCTGCACCCAAAAGCGGGATCCGTTCGGTTCCACGCGAAGGTAAAGCCCGATGCCGCCGCCGTCGTGATATTTGCCGGGGGGCAGTTCGCCCGACAGCTTCGCCGCCGTCAGCGCGTTTGCCTTCCGCCGCTTCGGTTCTTCCGCCATACCTGCTTCCCCCTTTTCTTCCCCCAGCAAGAGCCGGAACAAGCTAGATTGTGCCGGAACAACTAGGACAATGGAAGCAGAAAATCATTAGGAAACATTGGCATGTTTGGCATTGTCTGGAACATGCCGGAAAACAATATGGCGGCCTGTCTCTCCGCCATTTCCACATAAATCAGTGACTTAAGAGTTGGACAGGCAAGTGCGACACAAAGTGGAGCGCCACGCCCATTAAACTGTCCGCCTTCCTTTCGCCGTCCCACCACGGGGTCTACTATTTCCGCTGGCCCTTGCCTTCCCCAGACCGCCAAAGCCGACGCACCGTCAGGATTTCCCTTCGCACCAAGTGCCCAGATCGGGCTGGCGATCTTGCCCGTCATCTTGCATCATGCGGGCGATTGGTTCGGGATAACAAGGCATTGGCAAGGCTTAGGCAAGACGAGATGCGCGAGATGGTGCGAAGCTACTTCACGGCTTCGCTGGATCGGTATGTGGAGCGGCTGAACGATACCGGCCTGCCGGATCGGTCCCTTGATCTGCTGCGCCAAGAACTCGCTGCCCATGAGGATGCCGCAGAGGGCCACGACGATCTGTCGGACCTGTTTCTAGACCCTGACCCCTTCCGGGCCTCAGCGGGCCTTACAGACGCTCAATGGGCCGAAAACGCCCCCTCCCTGCGCCGCGAGATGCGCAAGGCCCGCCGCGACCAGATCAGAGAGCTTCTGAGCCGCGCTGAGAGCCTTGAGGGCTATTCCTTCACCAGACACGCCCAGACCGCGCCGATGCCATCACAGGCCCGCTCCGCGTCTCTGAGCGCGGCAATCGCGGATTTCAAAGCCGAGCATGGGCCGCAATGGTCGCAGGAAATGCGGAACAAGGCGGATGCCTACCTTGCCCTGCTGGTGGAGCATTTCGGACCGGACCGCCCGATGGACCAGATCAGCCGCCAAGACGCCGCTGACATGAAGAAGCTGGTGCAAGCCCTGCCCGCCAACCGCAAGACCAAGCCCGAAACC
>CALMEG010000219.1 GCA_937863185.1 uncultured Paracoccaceae bacterium
AACCCAGGGCTTGCGCAACCGGCTGCGGACCCGGGTCTACCGCCGCTTCATCCTGATCGCCGAGAAACCCGCCTGAAAGGACATCCCATGACGCTTCGCCCGATTCTCGCCGCCCTGCTGCTTGCGCCCTGGCTGGCGCCCGCCGCCGGGGCCGATCCCACGATCTATCCGCTGACCATCGAGAATTGCGGCCGCACGCTGATCTTCGACGCCCCGCCCGAAAAGGTGGTCTCGCTGGGGCAGGCGGTGCACGAGATTCTGTTCGCGCTGGACCTGGGTGACCGTATCGCCGGCACCGCGGTCTGGCTGGGTCCGCTGCCCCCGGCCTATGAGGCCGCCAATGCCGGCATTCCCCGCCTGGCCGACGAGGCGCCCAGCCTCGAGGCGGTGGTGGGCGTCCGACCCTCGCTGGTGCTGACGGAGTTCGAATGGCATGTCGGCCCGCAGGGCGCGGTTGCCACGCCCGAGCAGTTCGCCGACCTCGGCATCCAGACCTGGCGGGCGCCGATGGACTGCACCGGCAAGGACAACGCCATCGGCGGCAACGGCCGCCGGGTGGAGCCCTTTACCATGGATCAGGTCTACCGCGCCATCACCGACCTTGCCGCGATCTTCGACGCGCAGGACCGCGGCGAAGCGTTGGTCGCCGACCTCAAGGCGCGCGAGGCGGCGGCGGTGGCCCGTGCAGCGAAGGCCCGCGACGTGCCGGTGCTGTTCTGGTTCACCAGCCCCGAGATGGACATGGACGCCTCGGTCGCCGGCAGCAACGGCGCGCCCGCCTACATGCTGGCCAGCCTGGGCGCCCGCAACGTCATCGCCTCCGATGACGAATGGCCCTGGGTGGGCTGGGAGACCCTCGCCCGGTCCGGGCCGGCGGTGATCGTGCTGGCGGGGATGGACCGCCGCTTCAACGAGGGCGACGATCCAGCCCGGAAGGTGGAGTTCCTGACCACCGATCCGGTGGCCAGCCAGATCCCGGCTGTAGCGGCAGGTCATTACTTCGTCATGCGCGCCGAGGCGATGAACCCCTCGATGCGCACCATCGACGGGATCGAGCAACTGGCCGACAAGATGGTGGAGTTCGGGTTGGCCGAGTAGATTCAGGACTTGGGCAACGAGGCAATGTCAGAGTATCCGTTTTGATCAAGCCCTAGATGCTAGCTAGTGTCGGTTGTCCCGGATCAGGGCATTGGGGAGGACGATGAGCTTGCGCATGATGGCTGTGATGGCGAGATTTGGCGGCTTTTCGGCAGCAACGAGTTGATCATACTTGGCCTTGAGGTCCGGGTTGAGGCGGCAGACTAGGCCTTGTCAGAGGAACGTGAGTTGCGACGGGGCAGGGCTTCGGTAGCCTGCCCGGATGACCAGATGCTCCCCTTGCCGCTACTTCAAGGCGAGCCCCGAGATCATCCGCCTCGCCGTAATGCTTTATATCCGTTTCCCGTTGTCCTTGCGGAATGTCGAAGACCTTCTGCATGAGCGGAGAATCGAGGTCAGTCACTAGACGGTGCGCTTCTGGTGGAACCGGCTCGGCCCGATGTTCGCCGCCGAAATCAGGCCAAGCGGGTAGACCGCATGCGCATGTGCCGGCAATGGTGATGGCACCTGGACGAGATCTACGTGAAGATCAACGGAGTGAGACACTACCACTGTCGGGCCGTCGACCATGAGGGTGAGGTGCTGGAAAGCGTAGTCACCAAGCCCGGTGACTGCAAGGCGGCCCTGAAACTTCTGAAAAAAGCGATGAGGCGACACGGATGACCCGAGACCATCGGGACAGATCGGCTGCGGTCCTACGGCGCTGCCTTGAAGTTCCTGGCCTGCGACATGCCGGAGGCCAATGACTTGATGGTAGGGATCATGGCGCTGGTGGCGGAAGCCGAACGCGAGGCGATCTCGCGGCGCACGAAGGAGGCCTTTGCGGCGGCCCGGCAAGGGTGGGGATGCCCTGCGCACCACCGTCACCGCCAATGCCAACAGCTTTGCCCGGGACCTTGCCCCCGTCATCGTGGACATCCGGGGCCGGGGGGTATGGGCCCCTCCGCGCCATCGCTGCCGAACTCACCTCGCGCGGCGTCAGGACAAGACGCGGGGTAAGTGGGGCGTCGGGATTGTGAGGGCCGTGATGGAAAGGATTGCCCTGCTGGCAAGCCGGTAGGGCGCGGCGATGGGGCGCTCTTGCAGCGTGGCGCGGCCCTCTCGCCGCATGAGGGGCAGCTCTGCTGTCCTTGTAGGGACGAGGTCGCATGCGACTGACAGCAGCCGCTGTTGGGATCAAAGGACGTTTCTTCGTTAACGGTCTCCGGTCACCATGAACGATTCAGCTCCCTTGTCGCCCCGTGCAGTTGAAAGACCTGCTTCGCCAGGCCCACTCCGATGATTGTGACTTCCTTCATAGCCCATTCCTCCTGATCTGTCTGGACTATTGTGGCACATAAGTGCCGTCAGGAGGGGCTACCCAGCCCATCATCAACACTCATCATCAGGGCCGAAAAGCCGTTGACATGACAGATGCATGAGCGTGATTCATAATCTTCTCAAGAAACATGAATTTGGCTTGGGTGTGGTTCCGATATAGGGCTGGGGACCGAACGGAACCCGGATTGCACCTTGTCTGCCTTGCCCCCTGACTTCCAGTTGCTCGACGCGGCGGCGCGCGAAAGGATCCTGATCCTCGACGGCGCAATGGGGACGCAGATCCAGGCGCTCGGCCTGTCGGAAGAGGATTATCTCGGCGATGGCGGCTGCGCCTGTCGTCACCATTCCGATCATTCGCAGAAGGGCAACAACGACCTTCTGATCCTGACCCAGCCGCAGGAGATCGAGGAGATCCATTTCCGCTATGCCATGGCCGGGGCGGACATTGTGGAGAGCAATACCTTCTCGGCCACCACCATCGCGCAGGCGGACTATGGCATGGAAGCCGCGGTCCATGACCTGAACGCGATGGGCGCGCGGATCGTGCGGCGGGCACTGGACCGGGCCACCGCCATCGACGGCAAGCCCCGCTTCGTCGCCGGGGCGGTGGGGCCGACGAACCGGACCGCCAGCCTTTCCCCGGATGTGAACGACTCCGGCTACCGCGCTGTGACCTTCGACGACCTGCGCATCGCCTATGGCCAGCAGGTGCGGGGGTTGATGGAGGGCGGGGCCGACCTGATCCTGATCGAGACGATCTTCGACACGCTGAACGCCAAGGCGGCGATCTTCGCCTGCCTGCAAGTTTTCGCCGAGACCGGCCGCAGGCTGCCGCTTATGATCTCGGGCACGATCACCGATGCCTCGGGCCGCACACTTTCCGGCCAGACGCCCACTGCCTTCTGGCACTCCGTCGCCCATGCAAGGCCCTTCACCGTCGGGCTGAACTGCGCGCTCGGCGCTACGGCCATGCGCCCGCATCTGGCGGAACTGGCGGGGGTGGCGCCGACCCTGATCTGCGCCTATCCGAATGCCGGCCTACCCAATGCCTTCGGCCAATACGACGAGGGGCCGGAGGACACCGCCCGGCAGGTCGCCGATTTCGCCCGCGAGGGGCTGGTGAATGTGGTCGGCGGCTGCTGCGGCACCACGCCCGACCACATCGCCGCCATCGCCGAGGCTGTGCGCCCCTTCCCGCCGCGCGAGGTGGGGCAATGAGCCGCTACCTGCGCCTGTCGGGGCTGGAACCCTTCGTCCTGACCCCGGATATCCCCTTCGTCAACGTTGGCGAGCGGACGAATGTCACCGGCAGCGCGAAGTTCCGCAAGCTGATCGTCAACCGAGACTACGCTGCCGCACTGGAGGTGGCGCGCGATCAAGTGGAAAACGGCGCGCAGATCATCGACATCAACATGGACGAGGGGCTGATCGACTCGAAGCAGGCGATGGTGGAATACCTCAACCTGCTGGCGGCGGAACCGGATATCGCCCGCGTGCCGGTGATGATCGACTCATCGAAATGGGAGGTGATCGAGGCCGGGCTGAAATGCGTGCAGGGCAAGCCCGTCGTCAACTCGATCAGCATGAAAGAGGGCGAGGACGCCTTCCGCCACCATGCCGGGCTGTGCCTGGCCTATGGCGCGGCGGTGGTGGTGATGGCCTTCGACGAACAGGGCCAAGCCGACACCTTCGTCCGCAAGACCGAGATCTGCGCCCGCGCCTATCGCATCCTGACCGAGGACGTCGGCTTCCCGCCCGAGGACATCATCTTCGACCCCAATATATTCGCGGTGGCGACCGGGATCGAGGAGCACGACAACTACGGCGTCGATTTTATCGAGGCCACCCGCTGGATCAGGCAGAACCTGCCGCATTGCCATATCTCGGGCGGGGTTTCGAACCTGTCGTTCAGCTTCCGCGGCAACGAGCCGGTGCGCGAGGCGATGCATGCTGTCTTTCTTTATCATGCCATCAAGGCCGGGATGGACATGGGCATCGTCAACGCCGGGCAACTGGCGGTCTACGACCAAATCGACCCCGACCTGCGCGAGGCCTGCGAGGATGTGGTCCTGAACCGCCGCCCCAAGGCCGGCGGCACCGCGACCGAACGGATGCTGGAACTGGCCGACCGTTTCCGCGGCGGGGCGAAGGAAGAGAAGGTCCGCGACCTCGCCTGGCGCGGCTGGCCGGTGGAGAAGCGGCTGGAACATGCGCTGGTGAACGGCATCACCGAATTCATCGAGGAGGATACCGAGGCCGCGCGGCTGGCTGCGGCCCGGCCGCTCGACGTGATAGAGGGCCCGCTGATGGCGGGCATGAACGTCGTGGGCGACCTGTTCGGCGCGGGCAAGATGTTCCTGCCGCAGGTCGTCAAATCCGCGCGCGTGATGAAGCAGGCGGTGGCGGTTCTGCTGCCCCATATGGAGGCCGAAAAGGCCGCGAATGGTGGCCGGCAGGCGGCGGGGAAGGTGCTGATGGCCACCGTGAAGGGCGACGTGCACGATATCGGCAAGAACATCGTCGGCGTCGTTCTGGCCTGCAACAATTACGAGATCATCGACCTTGGCGTGATGGTGCCCGCGCAAAAGATCCTCGAGGTCGCGCGCGACGAGAAGGTGGATATCATCGGGCTGTCGGGCCTGATCACGCCCTCGCTGGACGAGATGGTCCATGTCGCCACCGAAATGGAGCGGCAGGGCCTTGACCTGCCGCTGCTGATCGGCGGGGCCACCACCTCCAAGGTGCATACCGCGGTCAAGATCGCGCCGCGCTACCTGCGCGGGCAGGCGCTTTACGTCACCGATGCCAGCCGCGCGGTGGGTGTCGTCTCGGCGCTGCTGTCGCCCGAGCAATGCCGCGACTATGTGGCCTCCGTGCGCGCGGATTATACCGAGGTCGCCGCCCGCTACGCCCGCAACGAGCGCGAGAAATCCCGGCTGCCGCTTGAGGCCGCGCGCGCCAACGCGCTGCGCTTCGACTGGCAGGGCTACCGCGCCACGAAACCCGCCTTCCTTGGCACCCGCGTGCTGGAAAACTGGGATCTGGCCGGGCTTGCGCGCTATATCGACTGGACCCCGTTCTTCCAGACATGGGAGATGAAGGGCGTCTATCCCCGCATCCTTGAGGATGAAGCGCAGGGTGCTGCGGCGCGTGCGCTGTTTGCCGATGCCCAGGCCATGCTGGGCCGGATCATCGAAGAGGGCTGGTTCCGGCCGCGCGCAGTTCTGGGGTTCTGGCCGGCCAACGCGGTGGGCGACGACATCCGTCTTTATACCGACGAAAGCCGCAGCGAGACGCTGGCCGATCTGCACACCCTGCGCCAGCAGGTGGCCAAGCGCGACGGGCGCCCCAATGTCGCGCTGTCCGATTTCGTGGCGCCCGAAGGCGCGGGGCCCGATTATGTGGGCGGCTTCGTCGTCACCGCGGGCGCCGGGGAATACGCGATCGCCGAACGCTTCAGGGCCGCGCATGACGACTATTCCGCGATCCTCGTGCAGGCCCTTGCCGACCGCTTCGCCGAGGCCCTGGCCGAGCGGCTGCACGAAGAGGTGCGGCGCGACCACTGGGGCTATGCGCCCGATGAGAGCTTCACCCCGCAGGACCTGATCGGCGAGCCTTATGACGGGATCCGGCCCGCGCCGGGCTATCCCGCCCAGCCCGATCACACCGAAAAGGCCACGCTGTTCCGGCTTCTGGATGCCGGGCGCAATGCCGGAGTGGAACTGACCGAAAGCATGGCGATGTGGCCCGGCGCCTCGGTCTCGGGCCTCTATATCGGCCATCCCGACAGCTATTATTTCGGCGTCGCCAAGGTCGAGCGCGACCAGGTGGCCGATTATGCCGCGCGCAAGGGCATGCCCGTGGACGAGGCCGAACGCTGGCTGGCCCCGGTCCTGAACTACGTTCCGGGCAGCGCGCCCGCACAGGCGGCCGAATAAGCACCCCGGCGGCGCGCAGCGCGTCGCCCCTTCCAACCGGGGGGCATTTCCCCTACATAGCCCCGAACCCTTTTGCGGCACGAGGTATTGCGATGGCGTCCTATCAGTATGTCTACCACATGGATGGTGTTTCGAAGACCTATCCGGGCGGCAAAAAATGCTTCGAGAATATCCGCCTGAACTTCCTTCCCGGCGTGAAGATCGGGGTGGTCGGCGTCAACGGCGCGGGGAAATCCACGCTTCTGCGCATCATGGCCGGGATCGACAAGGATTTCACCGGCGAGGCATGGGCCGCCAAGGGCGCCAAGGTCGGCTACCTGCCGCAAGAGCCGCAGCTTGACGAGTCGCTTGATGTGCGCGGCAACGTGATGCTGGGGGTCGCGGCGAAACAGGCCAAGCTGGAACGCTACAACGAACTGGCCATGAACTATTCGGACGAGACCGCAGAAGAAATGGCCACCCTTCAGGACGAGATCGACAGCGAGAACCTGTGGGATCTCGACAGTCAGGTCGACGTGGCGATGGAGGCCCTGCGCTGCCCGCCCGACGATGCCGATGTCAGCACCCTTTCGGGCGGCGAACGGCGCCGGGTCGCGCTGTGCAAGCTGCTTCTCGAAGCGCCCGACATGCTGCTGCTGGACGAACCGACCAACCACCTCGATGCCGAAACCATCGCCTGGCTGCAAAAGCACCTGATCGAATACAAGGGCACGATCCTGATCGTCA
>CALMEG010000220.1 GCA_937863185.1 uncultured Paracoccaceae bacterium
TGCCCGGCGTCTTCGAGGTGAAGCCCGACAGGAAGTGATACATCGCCTGCGCCGGCGTCAGCCGCGCGATCGGGGGCAGCACGCCATAGGCATCGCAGGTCAGCATGATGACGTTGCGCGGGTGGCCGCCAAGCGAGCTGTCCGAAGCGTTGGAGATATAGTCCAGCGGATAGGCACAGCGCATGTTGTCGGTCAGGCTGTTGTCCTCGAAGTCAAGCTCGAGGGTGTCCTTGTCGAAGACCATGTTCTCGACCACGGTGCCGAATTTCGAGCAGGTGGCGTAGATCTCGGGTTCGGCCTCGGGGTTGAGGTTGATGGTCTTGGCATAGCAGCCACCTTCGAAGTTGAAGGTGCCGCGATCCGACCAGCCATGTTCGTCATCGCCGATCAGCACGCGCGAGGGGTCGGCCGACAGCGTGGTCTTGCCGGTGCCCGACAGGCCGAAGAAGATGGCCGTGTCGCCCGCATCGCCGATCGCGTGGTTGGCCGAGCAGTGCATCGGCATCACGCCCTTTTCGGGCAGCAGGTAGTTCAGCAGCGTGAAGACGGATTTCTTGTTCTCGCCCGCATAGGCGGTGTTGCCGATCAGGATCAGCTTCTTCTCGAAGTTCAGCGCGATCACCGTTTCGCTGCGGCAGCCGTGGCGCGCGGGATCGGCCTTGAAGCTGGGGCAGTTGATGATGGTGAATTCCTGCTGGAAGCCCGCGATCTCGTCGGCGTTGGGGCGGCGCAGCAGGTGGCGGATGAACAGCCCGTGCCAGGCCAGTTCGGTGACGACGCGAACGTCGAGGCGCAGTTCGGGATCGGCGCCGGCATAAAGGTCCTGAACGAAGAAATCCTTGCCTTTCATATGCGCCAGCATGTCGGCATGCAGCACATCGAATTTCGCCGGGTCCATCGGGGCGTTGTTTTCCCACCAGATCGAGTTTTCAACCCCCGCGGTGCGGACCACGAACTTGTCCTTGGGCGAGCGGCCGGTATGCTTGCCGGTGGTGCAGTAGAACGCGCCCCCCTTGCCAAGCGTGCCTTCGCCGCGGTTCAGCGCGGCTTCCACCAGCGCGGGTTCGATCAGGTTGTAATAAACGTTGCCCAGGCCGGAAATTCCTTGGTCTTCAAGCCGGTTCTCCGGGTTCACACGTCCATTGATCATCTGCAAGCTCCCGATGCCGCCGCGCGGCAGTTCTACGGTTCCTGGCGGTATCCAGGGCCAAGGGATACCGATCCGGCCGGGCAGAGCCCGGAGGATGCTCGCCCTATAACATGTCGGTTTCGTGATGGAACAGAAAGCATTGCCGTAGTTAGCGCAACCAGTGCCGGTTTAGCGCAACCACCACGAAAAGGTGAGGCAAATTAGTCAAACCTCCGGTTTTTTACGCTGTGCTGATTCGGGATTGACGGCCGATTCGAAACTCTTTGTTGATTCCACCCCCGGGAAAGCGGACAATGGCGCAAAACAACAATATGAGCAGTGAAGGATAGCCAAAGATGTCGAGAATCGCGCTGGTCGACGATGACCGCAATATTCTTACTTCGGTATCGATGACGCTCGAGGCCGAGGGATTCGAGGTCGAGACCTATAATGACGGCCAGGCCGCACTTGATGCGTTCAACAAGCGCATGCCGGACATGGCCGTGCTGGATATCAAGATGCCGCGCATGGACGGGATGGATCTGTTGCAGCGCCTGCGGCAGAAAACCTCGATGCCGGTGATCTTCCTGACCTCGAAGGACGATGAGATCGACGAGGTTCTGGGCCTGCGCATGGGCGCGGACGATTATGTGAAAAAGCCCTTTTCCCAGAGGCTTCTGGTCGAACGCATCCGTGCGCTGTTGCGCCGGCAGGAGGCGATCTCGACTGGTGAGGTCGCCACGAGCGAGGAAAACAAGGTCATCGTGCGCGGCTCTCTGACGATGGACCCGCTGCGCCATTCGGTAACCTGGAAGGGTAAGGAAGTCACCCTGACCGTCACCGAGTTCCTGCTGTTGCAGGCGCTCGCGCAGCGTCCGGGTTTCGTGAAGTCGCGCGATCAGCTGATGGACGTGGCCTATGACGATCAGGTCTATGTTGACGACCGCACCATCGACAGCCACATCAAGCGCCTGCGCAAGAAGATGCGCAGCGCCGATGACGAGTTTTCCGCCATCGAAACGCTTTACGGCATCGGCTATCGTTACAACGAAGAATGACAATCGCGGGACGGATAGGATTGGGTAGGGCCAGACCCAAAAGAGCCAAGCCGGATGTCGTGCTCGGCGAAGACTGGGTCTCGGCCGAGGTCGGGGAAGGTTTGGAGGAAAGCCGCCAGAAGCGTGGCTTCATCCTGATCAACCGCTCGCCGCTTGCCCGCAAGATCATCACGTTCAACCTGCTGGCGATGATCGTGCTTGTCGCCGGAGTTCTTTACCTGAATCCTTTCCGTGCCTCGCTGGTGTTGCAACGCGAAGTTGGTCTGGTGAATGAAGCGCAGCTGATCGCCGATGTGTTTGAGGCGATCCTGCCGGTGAATGTGCCGGTCAACATGGCGGCCGGCGATGGCATCGACGTGACCGACACCATTGCCGAGCTGGAGCTGCCCGACGGGGCGGAGCTGTTCGTTTTCGACCCCGGCAGCAACTTGATCGGCGGTTCCGACAGCGTTGCACGCCGGCCACCGGAAGAAGTTCATGGCTTCGGCGTCGATCACCGCTCGACCCTGATTACCGATTTCCTGAACCGCCTTTGGGAGGGGATCGCGGGGTTGTTCGCGAACAAGGGTGTCGACGGCGAACCCGCCAGCGTGCAGGAGATGGTGCGCGAACTGGTGCCGGAAGCCTTGGGTGGAACCACCCAGGTCGCTTCGCGCAAGACGCCGGCCGGGGCCGCGATCTTTGCGGTCGCCACGCCCGTGCGCCACGGAAACCAGGTGGTGGGCGTGGTCGGGCTGACCTCGGTCGCCGGCGAGATCGACCAGCTTGTCCGGGTGGAGCGCGAGCAGGTCCTGCAGATGTTCGTCATCGCGGTGATCGTGTCGATCGGCCTCAGCCTCGTGCTGGCCTCAACCATCGCCAACCCTCTGAGCGATCTGGCCGCCGCGGCCGAAATCGGGCGCGACAAGAACGCCCGCAAGATGAGCCCGTCGCGCGTGCGCATCCCCGACCTGACCGCACGGCCGGATGAGATCGGGCGGCTGTCGGGCGCGATGCGGGGCATGGTGGCGGCGCTTTACGACCGGATCGACGCGAACGAACAGTTCGCCGCCGATGTCGCGCATGAGATCAAGAACCCGCTGGCCTCGCTGCGTTCGGCGGTGGCCTCGCTGCACATGGTCAAGCGCGACGATCAGCGCGGCAAGCTTCTCGATGTGATCGACCATGACGTGCGCCGGCTGGACCGGCTGGTTAGCGACATCTCGAACGCGTCGCGGCTGGATTCCGAGCTGGTGAAAGAGGAAGAGGAAGCCTTCGATCTCATGAAGATGATCGGCAACCTCTCGGAATATCTTGGCAAGCAGGCCAACCAGAAGGGTGTCGAGTTCATCACGGACCTGCCCGACCACCCGATCCGGATCATGGGCCTCGAGGCGCGCCTGGCGCAGGTCTTCGTGAACCTCATCACCAACGCGATCTCGTTCTGCGAAGAGGGTGATGCGGTGCGCGTCTGGGCCCGGCAGCGTGAAAACCGCGTGCTTGTCGTGGTCGAGGATACCGGCCCCGGCATTCCCGACGAGGCCCTGGCCAAGGTGTTCCGGCGCTTCTACTCGCAGCGCCCCGAGGGCCAGTTCGGCGATCATTCCGGGCTGGGGCTTGCGATCTCGAAGCAGATCGTCGAGGCGCATGGCGGCGTGATCTGGGCCGAGAACGTGCGCCCGACCAATGCCGACATCACCTCGGAGCCGCTTGGCGCGCGCTTCGTGGTCGGCCTGCCGGTTTGAGTGCCGCACCGGAGGCAGCGGTCAATCTTCATGCGACTGCGGTCGCGCTTGACGCGGCGCGCGGGGTTCTGATCCTGGGCCGCTCGGGCGCGGGCAAATCCGCGCTTGGGCTTGAGCTGATGGCACTGGGCGCGCAACTGGTCTCGGATGACCGGGTGGATGTGGCGCGGCGGGACGGGGCGCTGTGGGCAAGCGCGCCGGCCGCGATCCGGGGCCGGATCGAGGCGCGGGGCATCGGCCTTCTGGAGGCGCCCCCCCTGGACACCGCGCGGCTGGTTCTGGTGGTCGATCTGGACCGCCCCGAACCCGACCGCCTGCCGCCGCACCGGGTGACCGAGATCCTGGGCATATCGCTGCCGCTGGTATTTTCCGCGCAGGGCTGTTCCCCTGCGGCAATTCTGCAATATCTAAAGGGCAGGAGGGTCGCATGAACGGGAATGACCGCGGGATCGATGCAAGAACCGGATTGCGGGTGGTGCTGGTCACCGGCCCGTCCGGTGCCGGCCGCTCGACCGCGATTTCGGCGCTGGAGGATCTGGGCTACGAGACGATCGACAACCTGCCGCTGAGCATGGTGCCGCGCCTTCTGGACGGGCCGATCGACCGCCCCGTGGCGCTTGGCATCGACGTGCGCAACCGCGATTTCTCGGCCACCGCGCTGATCGAGCTGATCGACAGGCTGACGCGCAACCCCGATCTGTGGCTTGAGGTGCTTTATCTGGACGCCTCGCTGGACGAGCTCATCCGCCGCTTCAGCGAGACGCGGCGGCGCCATCCGCTTGCGCCCTCGGATGCGCCCATGTCGGGGATCACGCAAGAGATCGACATCCTGACGCCGATCCGGGTGCGGGCCGATGTGCTGATCGACACGACCGGCCTGTCGCCGCACGATCTCAAGGCTGAACTCGCAAGCTGGTTCGATATCGGGCAGGTCGAAAGGCTGGCGGTGTCGCTGCACAGCTTTTCCTACAAGCGGGGCGTGCCGCGCGGCCTGGACATGATGTTCGACTGCCGCTTCCTGGCCAATCCGCACTGGGTGCCCGCGCTGCGCGAGGGGGACGGGCGCGACGCGGCCGTCGCGCAATATGTTGCCGACGATCCGCGATTCGAGACATTCTTCACGATGGTGCGCGATCTGTTGCTGTTTCTGCTGCCCGCGCATAGGGAAGAGGGCAAGAGTCACGTCGCCGTGGGCTTTGGCTGCACCGGAGGGCAACACCGTTCTGTTGCCGTAACGGAAAGCATGGCCAAAGCGCTTGCGGAGGCAGGGTGGCAGGTGTCTAAACGGCACCGGGAGCTTGAGCGCCGATCCATAGCGGCCGGCGCGGGGAAAACGGGAAGCGGCGCGTGATCGGGATCGTGATCGTGGCACATGGTGGTCTGGCGCGGGAGTACCTCGCCGCGGTCGAACATGTCGTCGGCCCGCAGGACGGGATTCGCGCCATCACCATAGAGGACGATCATGACCGTTCCGCGAAACAGGCGGAAATCCGTGCGGCGGCCGATGCGGTCGACAGCGGCGGCGGCGTCGTGGTGGTGACCGACATGTTCGGCGGCTCGCCGTCCAATCTCAGCCTGATGGCCTGCGAGGCCTGCGAGCGAGAGATCATCTATGGCGCCAATCTTCCGCTGTTGATCAAGCTTGCGAAATCGCGCAGCCTCGGCGTCCATGCGGCGGTGGCGGCGGCGCTGGATGCGGGGCGGAAATACATCAACAGCTATTCGGTATGCGGAACGAACGGGAAGTGATGGCGGTGAAGGTTCTCAAGATCATCAACGAAAAGGGCCTGCATGCGCGCGCCTCCGCGCGCTTCGTCGAGGTGGTCGAGGCGCATGACGCCCGCGCCGAGGTCGAGAAGGACGGAATGCAGGTTTCCGGCGATTCGATCATGGGGCTTTTGATGTTGGCAGCCTCGAAGGGAACCTCTATTGAGGTGAAGACCAGCGGCGCAGAGGCGGAAAAACTGGCCGTCGCGCTTGAAGAACTGGTCGCAAACCGCTTCGGCGAGGATTTCTGATCTCGCGCCGCGAGAGGGTTCAGGTGAACGACAGGCATGAAACCGCGCCCAAGGCGCCGATCTCGAAACCCTATGACAAGGGGCGGCTGTCCTATGCGGGCACCTTCACCAATCCGTGGAAATCGAATGCGATCCGCCTGATCGAATGGCTGACCGCCAAGATCACCCTGCTGCGCCTGATCCGCAAGTTCGAGCGCCGCGGCGCCCCCTTTGGTCAGCCGTTCTGGCCGCAGGCGCTCGAGATCATGGGGATCGAGGTTCTGACCCCTGCCGAGCAGGTGGCACGCATCCCCGCCACCGGGCCGCTTGTCGTGGTTGCCAATCACCCGCACGGCCTTGTCGACGGGATGGTGCTGGCCGAACTGATCGGGCGGGTGCGCACCGATTACAAGATCCTGACCCGCTCGCTTCTGACCGGCATCCCCGAGATCGCGGAATTCCTGATCCCGGTGCCCTTTCCGCATGAGGAGAACGCCCGCGAGGCCGGGCTGGAGATGCGCAACGCCTGCATGAGCCATCTGCGCAACGGCGGCGTCATCATCCTGTTCCCGGCCGGGCGCGTCGCCCATTCGGAAACCTTCTTTGGCCCCGCGATCGAGGGCGAGTGGAACCCCTTCACCGCGAAGATGCTGACGCGCTCGCAGGCGGCGGTTCTTCCGATCCGCTTTCCGGGGCACAACACGCGGCTCTATCAGATCGCCAACAAGCTTTCGGCGACGCTGCGCCAGGGGCTTCTGCTGCACGAGATCAAGGCCGCGCTGAACAAGCCGCAATCCCCGATCATCGGCGAAGCGATGAGCGCCGACGACATCCGCGAAAGCCTGCAAAATCCGCGCGGTTTCCTTGCCTGGCTGCGCGAGCACACGTTAGGGCTTGGGGATCACCGCGTGGGCACGGGGATTTCGCCGCGATAGTCGTAGAAGCCGCGTCCGCTCTTGCGTCCCAGCC
>CALMEG010000221.1 GCA_937863185.1 uncultured Paracoccaceae bacterium
CGGCCCGAAGCTGAGCGAGACCGGGTAGTTCCAAGGTGACACGATCAGGCAGGTGCCCCGCGGTTCGGGCCGCAGCCGGGCCTGGGTGCCGAAGGTGGCCAGATCGGGCAGCACCCGGCGCGGGCGCATCCAGCGGCGCAGATGGCGCAGCGTGTGCCGGATTTCCTGCTGGACGGGCAGCAGTTCGGTCAGGACCACCTCGATCTCGGGCTTGCCGAAATCGGCGGCAAGGGCGGCGACGAGGGCGCCCTCGTGCCGCGCCAGCCCCTCGCGCAGCCCGATCAGCGCCGCGCGCCGCGCCGCATGGCCGAAATCGCGCCGGCGCGCCTCGGCCCCCGCCTTCTGGGCGGCGAAGATCGGGGCGATCCCGGCGGCCGGGAAGTCCGTCGGCGCGGCAAGCGGCGTGGCGCCGCTGTCGGGTTTCACGGGGGGGGCCATCGACATGAGCATTCATCCTTGGGTTCGGGGAATTGAGGGACAGCCATCCCGCGCCGTCAATCAAATAAGCCCCGCCTTCCGCAACGTCGCGGCCGCGCGTCAGCCTGCATTACCCCGCAGATAGCTTTGCGGGGGGCTGCCGAAGTTCTGGCGGAAGGCGGCAACGAAGGCGCTTGCGCCGCGATAACCAAGCGACAGCGCGATCGAGGTGCTGCTTTCGCCGCGCTCCAGCCGTTCGATTGCGCCCAGAAGCCGCGCGCGGGTGCGCCATTGCCGGAACCCCAGCCCCGTCTCGGCGCGAAACAGCCGCTCCAGCGTGCGCACGCTGGCCCCGGCTTCGGCGGCCAACGTGGGCAGGGGGCGCGGATCGGCGGGGTTGCGGCCAAGCTGGCTGGTGACGCGGCACAGGCGCGGATCGCGCCCCGCGGGCAGGCAAAGGGGGGCGGGCCGGGCCGCCGCGATCTCGTCAAGCGCGACGGCGCCAAGCCGGGCGATGCGGCCGGGGTCCTCCTCTTGCGACATGGACAGGATCACATCGCGCAGGAGGGCAGACACCGGGATCACCTCGCATCCCGCCGCGGCATCGCGCACCGGCACCGATGGGTCGACGTAAAGGTTGCGGGTATGGGCCGCGGTCTCGACCCGCACGGCATGGGGCGTGCCGCCGGGGATCCACACGCCGAACCCCGCGGGCACCAGCCACACATTGCCCCGCGACGAGATCCGCAAGAGCCCGCCCCCCGCCCAGAGCAGCTGGCCCCGCGGGTGGCTGTGTTCGGCCACCACGGCGCCGGCCGCCAGATCGCGCCCATGGCTGAGGACCGGGCGCGCGGGGTCGCGTAGAAAGGCGGTGGCGCTTGGCTCGAATTGCAGCGGGTTTGGCGGGTTTGCGACATCTTTTGTCATGATGGCTCATTTGCGCAGGGGCTTTGGTCGAATTAGGGTCGCGCGATCCATCAATCAAGCCGGTCCGACGATGAAATCCCTGCCGATCCGCATGATCTTTTTCTACGCAAGCCTTGTTGCGGGGCTTTTTCTGGTGCTTGGCCCTTTGCCGCAGCCGATGGGGGCAAGCGCGGCGGTGGTCCTGCTGACGCTTGTGCTGTGGAGCACGGGGCTTCTGCCGCCTTTCGTCACGGCGCTGATCTTTTTCGCCGCCGTGCTGATTCCGGGGCTGGCGCCGCCCGATCTGGTCTTTTCGGGCTTCGGCTCCGAGGCGATCTGGCTGATCGTTTCGGGTTTCGTGATCGGCGCCGCGATCCGCGAGGCGGGCTTGGGCGCGCGGCTGGCGGGGGGCATTGCGCCGCTGGTGGGCCAAAGCTATGTGCGCCTTGTGGCGGTGATGACGGTCGCGGCGATGGCGCTTGGCTTCGTGATGCCCTCGTCGGTGGGGCGCGCGGTGGTGCTGGTGCCGGTGGGCATGGCGCTTGCCCGGCAGTTGGGCTTTGCGCAGGGCTCCAACGGGCGGATCGGGCTGGCGGTGGCGCTTGCGCTTGCCTGCAACATGCCCAGTTTCGCCATCCTGCCCTCGAACATTCCCAACATGATCCTTGCCGGCGCGGCCGAGACCTTGCACGCAGAGCGTTTCGGCTACACCTCCTATCTGGCGCTGCATTATCCGGTGCTGGGGGTGCTGAAATCGGCCATCGCCATCGCGCTTGTCGTGATCCTGTTTCCCGACCGGGTGACCCGGGACGCGACAGAGGCCGCCGAGGCGAAACCCGTGCATGACACGCGCCTTCAGGGCCGGGTCGCGCTGATCCTTGCGGGCACGCTGGCGCTGTGGATGACCGACAGCCTGCACGGCGTGGGCCCCGCCTGGATCGGGATCGGCACGGCGGTGCTGCTGCTTTTACCGCGGATCGGGGCGGTCACGCCGCGCAGCTTCAACGCCTCGGTCGATTTCGGCATGGTGCTGTTCGTGGCGGCCGCGCTCGGGCTTGGGGCGCTGGTCAATGTCTCGGGGCTGGGGGCGGTCGTCGGGGCTGCCTTGCAGGACATGCTGCCGCTGGCCCAAGGGCGCAGCTTCGTGAATTTCTTCTCGCTCAGCACGATGTCGGGGCTGACCGGGCTGGTGGCCACCACGCCCGGCGTGCCCACGGTTCTGACGCCGATGGCGCCCTCGCTGGCCGAGACCACGGGAATGAGCCTTCAGGCCGTGCTGATGACGCAGGTGGTGGGCTTCTCGACCGTGGTCTTCCCCTATCAGGTCGGCCCGCTGGTCCTGGCGATGCAACTGGCCGAGGAACGTCTGGGCCATGTGCTGCGGGTAACCTTGCCGCTGGCGGCGATCACGATCTTCGTGCTGATCCCGGTCGACTGGCTCTGGTGGCGGCTTCTGGGCTGGCTGTAGGGCGCTCAGCGGTAGGTGCGCGCCTCCAGATCGACCGAGGCGATCATGCCCTCGCAGGCGGCAAGGAAGGCGGTCTCGGCCTCGGACATGCGCCGCTCGGGATTGCTGAGCAGGTAGATGTTCACCAAAGGCAGGTTGTCATAGGGCGGCAACTGGCGCAGCCGGCCAAGCGCCACGTCGCGTTCGGCCACATGAACCGGCAGTGCCCCGATGCCGATACCGGCTACGATCATACGCCGCAACTCGTGCAGGTTCGATGACACACCGCGCCAGCCGCTGGCGATCTTGGCGCGCGCGCGCAGCCGCGCCACGGGCTCCAGGGGGCCGTCATTCGCCTCGGTCTGGAAAGCGACCGAGGCCTCGCCTGCAAGGTCCGACAGGGCAATCTCGGGCCGGTCGAACAGCCGATGGCGCGGGCCGCAGAACAGCGCGAAATATTCCCGGTAAAGCACCGAGGCCTTCAGCCCCGCCGGGATGTCATGCATCAGGCAGATGCCTACACTTGCGCGATTCTGGGTGACCCGGCCCATGACTTCCTCGCTTTCCGCGACCGAGAAAGAGAAGGTCACCTTCGGATGGCGCTGCGAGAAATCGTGCAGCATGTCGTCGAAATGCGCCGAGATCACATGCGAGGCGACCGCCACGAAGATATGGCCGCGCAGCTCCTCTTCGTTGGTCTGCAAAAGCGAAGGCAGTTGCGACACCGCCCCGAAGATCGAGGAGCATTCGGAATACAGCACCTGCCCGGCGCGTGTCACCTTGAATTCATTGGGTTTTCGGATGATCAGCACCTGGCCCGTCGTCTGTTCCAGCCGCTTGAGCGCGGATGAGATGGTTGGCTGTTTCAACCCCAGGAAATCGGCCGCGCGCGAGATGCCGCGCTGTTCGACCACCACCATGAAGGTGCGCAGCAGGTTCCAGTCAAGCTGCCAGGGGAAGCGCTGTTCGTAGGGCTTAACCATTGATTTTATCTATGATCACAATTCCTGATATTTATTTGCGCAATGGCTTTGCCTGTGCAAGCCTTTTTTCCAAGGGGCTCCGACAGCGGTCCCGCGAAACGGGCAAGGCCCGAAAATCCGTCAAAGACCAACAGTGGAGACAAAGAATGACCAAGCGCAGAAGCTTTCTGAAGGCCGCCCTTGCCGTGGGCGCCTTTTCCCTTGCCGGGATCACGGCGGCCGCGCCCGCCCTTGCCGACGAGCTTGAGACGCTGAAGGAAAAGGGCGCCATGCGGATCGCCATGTCCGGCGCCTATCCGCCCTTCAACTTCGTCAACGACGCCAACGAGGTGGTGGGCTTCGACCCCTCGATCGGGATCGAGATCGCCAAGCGCATGGGCCTTGAGGCCGAGATCGTGACGACTGCGTGGGACGGCATCATCGGCGGGCTTCTGGCCAACAAATACGACGCGGTCGTGGGTTCGATGTCGATCACGCCCGAACGCGCCGAGGTGGTCGATTTCGTCGGCCCCTATTACAACACCAAGCGCGCGATCTTCGTGAAATCTGACAGCGGCATCGGGGCCGTGCCGGAACTGGAAGGCAAGAAGATCGGCGTGACCCTGGGGGAGACGCATGAAGAATGGGCGCGCGAGCGCGGCTATGACGTGCGCACCTACAAGGGCCTGCCCGAACTGCTGCTGGAGCTTCAGAACGGCCGTGTCGACGCCATCGTGAACGACTCGATCGCCGCGATCCTTGCCATGAAGGAGAACGGCTACGACTTCGTCTCGCTCGACGATCTGGAGACCGAGGCGATCGGCGCCGGCATCGCCATCCGCAAGGGCAATCCCGAGTTGAAGGCCGCCATGCAAGAGGCGCTCGATGCCATGATGGAAGACGGCACCTATCTTGAGATCGCCAATGAATGGGTGGGCGGCGACATTCGCTGACCCTTTCCCTGACCCCGCCGGACCCGATCCGGCGGGGCCCCGTTCATCGGAGACGCAGATGACCACCGCTTATGGCAAGCTCACCTGGGAAGAGGTGCGCGACATCGACAAGGATCGCGTGGTGATCCTGAACGTGTCGGCGACCGAGGATCACGGCCCCCACATGCCGCTGGACACCGACACGGTGTTGGGCATGGCGGTCGCCGAAGGCGTGGCTGTCGCCGCCCCGGACGAGGTTCTGGTGATGCCGCCCATCGCCTATGGGTTCAACGAGCACCACAAGGATTTTCCGGGCGTCATCTGGATCCAGCCCGAAACGCTGATTGCCTTCGTCACCGATGTCACCCGGTCGCTTGCGCATCACGGGTTCCGGCGCATCCTTTTGCTGAACTCGCACGGCTCGAACCATCCGGTTCTGGACCTTTCGGCGCGCAAGACGGTGATCGAGACGGGGATCATCTGCGTCTCGGCCTCTTACTGGAACCTCTGCGCCGACCGGATCAACGAACACCGCAAATCCGCGACCGGCGGCATCGCCCATGCGGGCGAGTTCGAGGCGGCGATGTATATGCACCTGCATCCCGAACATGTGCATCTGGAGAAATCCGCCGCGCAGAACCTGCACGATCCCGACAGCCGCTTTTTCAACCTCGATCTGGCGCGGGGCGGCGGCAAGGCGATGCTGATGCGCTGGTGGTCGGCGGTCTCGCCCGACGGCACGATGGGCGACCCGACCGTGGCCGACCCCGAGACCGGCGCCCTTTTCCTGCGCGCCGCGATCGAGGAAACTACCGCGCTGGTGCGCGAGATCCGCGCATTGCCGTGGCTTGCGCGCAAAGACCACCACTGAACCGAAACGACGAACAGGACGGGACAGGGCATGGATATCGAACTGATGATGCGGGTCTGGCCGTTCTTTCTCAAGGCGGCGTGGGTGACGATCCAGCTTTCGGTGCTGACCACGATACTGGGGCTGATCTGCGGCGCATCGGGGGCGGCGGCGCGGCTATCGCGGCTTGGCTGGCTGCGGTTTCTGGGCGCGGCCTATGTCAGCCTGTTTCGCGGCACGCCGGCGCTGATCCAGCTTTTCATCCTGTATTTCGGCGGCCCGCAGATCGGCATCCAGCTGGATGCGTTCGAGGCCGGGGTGATCGGCCTTGGCCTGAATATCGGCGCCTACATGACCGAGACGATCCGCGGCGCGATCGTCGCCATCGACAAGGGGCAGCGCGAGGCCGCGCGCACGCTTGGCCTGTCGCATTTCCAGGCCTTCCGCAAGGTGACGCTGCCGCAGGCGCTGCGGCTGATGATCCGCCCGCTTGGCGTGAACATCAATGCGCTGATCAAGGGCACGGCACTTGTCGCCGCGATCTCGGTGATCGAGCTGACCTATACCGCGCAGCGCTATATCGGCTCGACCTACAAGCCGTTCGAGATGTTCTTCCTCGCGGGGGTTCTTTACATGATCATCATCTACGGGACCGGCCGGGGCATTGCCTGGCTGGACCGAAAGGTGCGGATCGTATGACGGCTTTTGCAAGGAAAGGGCCGCGTCATGGGTCTTGATTTCTCGGTTGTTCCCGGCTTTTTCGACATCCTTCTTCTGGGGGCGCTCTGGACCATCGCCATCACCGTGGCGGCCGCATTGCTGAGCTTCTTCGGCGGGATCTTCTTTGCCGTGATCGCGCTTTACGCGCCCTGGTTCGTCCGCCTGCCGTTTCGCGCCTTCGAATGGCTCTTCATGGGCACGCCGCTGCTGTTGCAACTGTTCCTGATCTATTTCGGGCTGGTGCAGGTGGGCATCGACCTTCCGGCCTTCGTCGCCGGCGTGATCGGGCTGGGGCTGCATTTCGCGGTCTACAACTCGGAACTGATCCAGACCGCGATCGTGGCGGTGGATCGCGGCCAGATGGAGGCCGCGCGCACGCTTGGCCTGTCGCGCGGGCAGGCGCTGCGCAAGGTGGTGGTGCCGCAGGCGGTGCGCGACGTGATCCCGCCCATCGGCAACAACATGATCGCGCTTCTGAAGGATTCGGCGCTGGTGTCGGTGATCGGCGTGTCCGAGCTGACGCTCTCGGCGCAGCGCGCGATCGGCGCCACCTACCGACCGTTCGAATTCTACCTTGCCGCCGCCGCGGTCTATTACGTCATCAACCTGGGGATGGAGGCGGTCATGCGCCGGATCGAACGCCGCATCCGGCTGTCCCGCTGACCCGCAAAGGAGCCGTCATGACCGAACAGCGCCATTTCGTCGACATCCGCCACGCCCAGAAATCCTATGGCTCTCTGGAGGTGCTGAAGGATATCTCGCTGACCGTCGAACGGGGCCAGATCGTGGCCATCATCGGGCCGTCGGGTTCGGGCAAGTCCACGCTTCTGCGGGCGATCAACGATCTCGATCCGCTGACCGGGGGCGAGGTCTGGCTGGACGGGGTGCAGGTGAACAAGTCCCTGCCGCATCGCCAATATGAAAAGCACATCAACGCGATGCGCCAGCAGATCGGCATGGTGTTCCAGCATTTCAACCTGTTTCCGCATCTGACGGTGCGCCAGAACGTGACCATGGCGCCCCGGCTTCTGAAAGGCATCTCCGAGAAAGAGGCCGACCAGCTGGCCGAGGAGCAGCTTGCCCATGTCGGCATGCTGGAGCGGATCGACTATTTCCCCTCGCAACTCTCGGGCGGGCAGAAGCAGCGCGTGGCGATTGCCCGCGCGCTTGCCATGAAGCCCAAGCTGATGCTGTTCGACGAGGCGACCTCGGCGCTCGATCCAGAACTGGTCGAAGAGGTCAACCTGGTGATGAAGAAGCTGGCCGAGGAACACATGACGATGATCATCGTCACCCATGAGATGGATTTCGCGGCCTCGGTCTGCGACCGCGTGCTCTTCATGGATGGCGGCGTGGTGGTCGAAGAGGGCCCGCCCGGCGTGGTCTTCCGCAACCCCACGCAAGAGCGGACCCGGAATTTCCTGCGCAAACATCTTGAAGGTGCGAAATGACCACAGGGCAGTCTCATCTGTTCTACCAGTCCCGTCAGCCCAGGCCGTTCCTTGATCGGGGCGAGGGGATCTATCTCTACGACACGGAGGGGCGGCGCTATATCGACGGGTCGTCCGGGGCGATGGTGTCCAATATCGGCCATTCCAATCCGCGCGTTCTGGCCGCGATGAAGGCGCAGATGGACCGCGCGACCTTTGGCTACCGGCTGCATTTCCGCACCGAGGTATCCGAAAGGCTGGCCGCGAAGACCGCCGCGCTGATGCCCGAGGGGCTTGACCGGGTGTTCTTCGTCTCGGGCGGGTCCGAGGCGGTGGAGACCGCCGTCAAGCTTGCGCGCCAATATGCGCTCACGCAGGGGCAGGGCGGGCGCTGGAAGGTGATCTCGCGCTTTCCGTCCTATCATGGCTGCACCCTGGGCGCGCTTGCACTGACCGGCTATGACCCGCTGGCGCGGCCCTTCGATCCGATGATGCGCGACATGCCCAAGGTGCCCGCGCCGCGCACCTATCTGGACCGCGACAACCTGAGCGAGGAAGAGCGCGGCCTGAAATATGCCGAGATGCTGCGCGAGAAGATCGAGGCCGAGGGCCCCGAGACCGTGCTGGCCTTCCTGATGGAGCCGGTGGGCGGCGCCTCGACCGGCGCGCTGGTCGCACCCGACAGCTATTATGGCCGCGTGGCCGAGATCTGCTGCGACTACGGCATCGCGCTGATCTATGACGAGGTGATGACCGGCGCGGGCCGCACCGGCCGTTTCCTGGCCGCCGAGCACTGGGGCGTCACGCCCGACATCGTGGCCATGTCCAAGGGCTTCGGGGCGGGCTATGCGCCGCTGGGGGCGGTGGTGGCGCGCGCGGACATGGTCGAGGCGATCCTGGATGCGGGCGGCTTCCAGCACGGCTTCACCTATGCGGGCAACCCGCTGGCCTGCGCCGCCGGGCTTGCCGTTCTGGAAGAGATGGAGGCGCAGGATCTTGTCGGCAATGCCGCGCGGATGGGCGATCTGCTGAAGGCGCGGCTGAACGGGCTGATGGCGCGCTATCCCTTCATCGGCGATGTGCGCGGCAAAGGGCTTTTGCTGGCCTTCGAACTGGTGTCCGACCGCGAGACGATGGCCCCCCTACCCAAAGAGTGGAACGCCTATCTGGAACTGGTCGAGCTGGCCTATGCGCGTGGCCTGATCATCTATTCGCGCCGCACGCGCGGCGGGGCCGAGGGCGATCATTTCCTGATCTGCCCGCCGCTCATCATCACCGAGGCGCAGATCGACGAGCTGATGGCGATCCTGACCGACAGCCTCGATGCCTTTGCCGCCGCGCGCGGGCTTGGCGTGCTGGAAGAGGCCCCCGCGTCATGAAGCTGCCCGACAAGAGCACCGCGCTGGAAGAGGCGGTCGCCCGCATCCCCGACGGCGCCACCGTCATGGTGGGGGGCTTCGGCGTTCCGGGCACGCCCTTCGCGCTTTTGCACGAATTGCGCCGCCAGGGGCGCAAGGATCTGACGCTCATCAAGAACGATGCGAACGAGGCCGGGATGGGCATCGACCATCTGCTGACGGGCGGGCAGGTGCGCCGGCTGATCTCTACCCATATCGGGCTGAACCCCAACGCGGTCGCGCTGATGAATGCGGGCACGCTGGAGGTGGAGTTCTGCGCTCAGGGCATCCTGGCCGAACGTATCCGCGCGGGCGGGGCGGGGCTGCGCGCCATCGTCACCGATATCGGCGCGGATACCGACCTGGCCGAGGGTAAGGCGCGCCTCGAGATGGAGGGCCAGCGCCTTCTGGTGGAAACCGCGCTGCGCGCCGATGTGGCGCTGATCCATGCCGCCGCGGCGGACAGTTTCGGCAATCTGGCCTATCTTGCCACCGCGCGGAACTTCAACGTGGCCATGGCCATGGCCGCCGATACCGTCATCGCCGAGGCCGAAACCCTTGGACCGCCGGGATGCCTTGCCCCCGATGCGGTCCATACCCCCGGCGTCTTTGTCGACCATGTGGTCGAGCTGTCCGAACTGTCCAGGGAATATGGCGTTGTCCGACGTTGAACCGAAAAAGCCGGGCGGGGCGGACCCCCGCGCCCGCATGATCGCCCGCGCCGCGCGCGAGATCGCGCCGGGCATGGTCGTCAATCTGGGGATCGGATTGCCCACCCGGGTGGTCGATTACCTTCCCGCCGACATGCCGGCCTGCCTGCATACCGAAAACGGCATGACGGGGATCGGCCCGACGCGCCCCTACGAGACGGCGGACCGCAACCTGATCGACGCGGGCGGGGCCTATATCTCGACGGTTCCCGGCTCGGCCTATTTCGACAGCGTGGTCAGCTTTGCGCTGGTGCGCTCGGGGCGGCTGGACCTGACGATGCTGGGCGCCTTCGAGGTGGCCCGGAACGGCGATCTGGCGAACTGGAAGATCCCGGGCCGCTTTTCGCCCGGCGCGGGCGGCGCGATCGAGCTTGCGCAGAAGGCGCGGCGCGTCGTGGTCATGACCACCCATACCGACCGCAAGGGCAACCCCAAGCTGCTGGAACGCTGCACCCTGCCGCTGACCGCGCGCGGCCATGTCGCGCGCATTTTCACCGATCTCGCGGTGGTCGACGTAACGCCGCAGGGCTTCGTTCTGCGCGAACTGGCGCAGGGCATCAGCGCGGCGCAGGTTGCCGGGGCCACCGGCGCGCCGCTGCACATCCCCGATACCGACATCCCGATTTTCTGAGGCCGAGACGATGGAGCAGGACCTTTCCCCCCGCATCCTTGGCGCCGTCGACGCGCTGTTCGACCGCGAGATCGCGTTTCTTGCGGCGCTGACCGCGTATCCCTCGACGCGCGGCAACGAACAGGGCGCGCAGGCCTTCATGGCGTCCGAGCTTGCCGCGCGCGGGATGGAGGTGGACGAATGGCGGATCGAGCTGGATGCGATCCGCGATCTGCCGGGCTTTTCGCCGGTGATCGGGGATTATGAGGATGCGCGCAATGTCGTGGGCACGCACCGCTCGCGCAGCCGCAAGGGGCGCTCGCTGATCCTGAACGGGCATATCGACGTGGTGCCCGCCGGGCCGCTGGATATGTGGGACAACCCGCCTTTCGCGCCGGTCCTTGACGATGGCTGGCTTTACGGGCGCGGGGCGGGGGACATGAAGGCGGGGCTGGCCTCGAACCTCTTCGCGCTGGATGCGCTGCGCCATATCGGGCTGGCCCCGGCGGCGGATGTGTTCTTCCAGTCGGTGGTGGAAGAGGAATGCACCGGCAACGGCGCGCTTGCCTGCCTTCAGCGCGGCTACAGGGCCGATGCCGCGCTGATCCCCGAACCCTTCGAGGAGGCGCTGGTAACCGCGCAGCTTGGGGTGATCTGGTTTCAGGTGCACCTCAAGGGCCTGCCGACCCATGTCGCCTATGCCGGCAGCGGCGCGAATGCGATCGAGGCCGCGATCCCGCTGATCGCCGCGCTGCACGAGGTCGAGGAACGCTGGAACGCGCCCGCCTGCCGCCATGGTGACTATGCCCATGTGCATCACCCGATCAACCTCAATATCGGCCGGATCGAGGGCGGGGACTGGGCAAGCTCGGTCCCGGCATGGTGCGTCTTCGATGTGCGCATCGCGGTCTATCCGGGGCAGGATCTGGCCGCGGCCCGCGCCGAGCTGGAGGCCGCGCTGAGCGATGCCGCGCGCGCCAATGATTTCCTGCGCAATGCGCTGCCCGAGATCGTCTATCACGGCTTTCTGGCCGAGGGCTATGCGCTGTCCGAAGACCGCTCGTCCACCGCGCAGGCGGCGATCGGCACGCTGGATGCCGCCCATGCGATGGTAACGGGGCAGGCGCTGGAACGCCGCGCGATCACGGCCACGACGGATGCGCGCTTCTTCGGCCTTTATGCCGATACGCCCGCGCTGGTCTATGGTCCGCGCGCCGAGGCGATCCACGGTTTCAACGAGCGGGTCGAGCTGGAAAGCATCCGCCGCATCACCCAGGCGACGGCGCTGTTCATCGCCGGATGGTGCGGCCTCGAACCGGTATAAGGAGCATCCCATGCCATCCCCCACGGGCCGCGAGGCCGTCATCGTCTCGGTTGCGCGCACGCCGATCGGCAAGGCCTTTCGCGGGGCGTTCAACGCCCTTGAAGGTCCGGCGCTTGCGGCGCATGCGGTGCGCGCCGCCGTGGCGCGCGCCGGGCTCGAGGGCGGAGAGATCGAGGACGCCGTGTTCGGATCGGCGCTGACGCAGGGCAGCACCGGGATCAACGTGGCGCGCCATATCGCTCTTGCCTCGGGCCTGCCCGACAGCGTGGCGGGCGTCACGCTGGACCGGCAATGCGCCTCGGGGCTGAATGCGCTTGCCGTGGCGGGGCACATGGTCACCGCCGAAGGGGCAGAGGTCGCGCTTGCGGGCGGGCTCGACAGTATCTCGCTGGTGCAGAACGACCATTGGAACGGGTATCGCTACCGCTGTCCGGGCGTGAAGGACAGCTATTACATGTCGATGATCGAAACCGCCGAGGTTGTGGCCGCGCGCTGCGGGGTGGGGCGTGCGGCGCAGGACGCCTATGCGCTGCAAAGCCAGCAGCGCACCGCCGCCGCGCAGGCCGCAGGGCGTTTCGACGCAGAGATCGTGCCGGTCGAGGCGGTGATGCAGGTCACCGACAAGGCCAGCGGAGAGATGCGCGCGAAACCCGCGCGGATCGCCGCGGACAAATGCACCCGCCCCGCCACCACGCTTGAGGGGCTTGGCGCGCTGAAGCCGGTCCTGGGGCCGGGCAAGACGGTGACGGCGGGCAATGCCAGCCAGCTTTCGGACGGCGCGGCCGCGCTGGTCGTGATGTCGGGGGCCGAGGCCGCGCGCCGCGGCCTTGCGCCGCTTGGCGCACTTCGGGGCTTTGCCGTGGCGGGTTGCGCGCCCGACGAGATGGGCATCGGCCCGGTCCTGGCCATCCCGCGCCTGTTGCAGCGCGCCGGGCTGAAGCCCGAGCAGATCGACCTGTGGGAAATCAACGAGGCCTTCGCCGCCCAGCTTCTGCCCTGCCGCGACCGGCTGGGCATTCCCGACGCGCGGCTGAACGTCAATGGCGGGGCCATCTCGGTCGGCCATCCCTATGGCATGGGGGGGGCGCGGATGGCGGGGCATGTCCTGCTTGAGGGCCGCCGGCGCGGCGTCCGCTGGGGCGTGGTGTCGATGTGCATCGGCGGCGGGCAGGGCGCCGCGGGCCTGTTCGAGATCTTCTGAGCGTCGGCCGGTGCGGGCGCTGCCCTGATCGTTTTGCAGGCTAACGCTACGGAAAACCCGGTCTTTCGTGCGAAACCCGCGATCCGGGCTTGATCGCGGGACCATGTCGCCGCAACCTTGGGCAGGGCCTGCGGGAGAGCGGGCCAACTGACAGTTCGGGAGGTATCATGACCAGACATCTGACCATCGCGGCGATTGCCGCGACGCTTGCGCTTGGCGCTCCGGCCGTGCGGGCCGAGCAGTTCATCAACGTGCTGACGGGCGGCACCTCGGGCGTTTACTATCCGCTTGGCGTTGCACTGTCCGAGATCTACGCGCAGGGCATCGCAGATGCGCGCACACAGGTGCAGTCCACCAAGGCCTCGGTCGAGAACCTGAATCTGATCCAGCAGGGCAAGGGCGAGATCGGGTTCGCGCTTGGGGATTCGGTGAAATACGCTTGGGAAGGCAATGCCGATGCGGGGTTCAAGGCGCCGTTGAGCAAGCTGCGCGCGGTGGCGGCGATCTATCCCAACTACGTGCAGATCGCGGCCTTGGCCGAGGCGGGCGTGAGCACGGTCGCCGACCTCAAGGGCAAGACCCTTTCGGTGGGGGCGGCGAAATCGGGCACGGAACTTAATGCCCGCGCGATCCTCGATGCGGCGGGGCTGAGCTATGAGGATCTGGGAAAGGTGGAATACCTGCCCTTCGCGGAATCGGTCGAGCTGATGAAAAACCGCCAGCTCGAGGCGACGCTGCAATCCTCGGGGCTGGGCAATGCCGCGATCAAGGATCTTGCCTCCTCGCAAGAGATCACGATCGTTTCGGTTCCCGCCGATGTGGTCGAGAAGATCGGCGCGCCCTACATCGCCGGTGTGATCCCCGCGGGCACCTATCAGGGCCAGGCCGAGGACGTGCCGACCGCGGCGGTGGTCAACTTCCTTGTGACCAGCGAGGATCTTTCCGAGGAGGTCGTCTACCAGATGACCAAGCTTCTGTTCGAGAACCTCGACAAGCTGCAGGCTGCCCACAGCGCGGCGGGCGGCATCAGGCTTGAGGATGCGCCGAAGGGCTCGCCCATTCCGCTGCATCCCGGTGCCGAGCGGTATTACAAGGAACAGGGCCTGATGTGATCTTTACGCCTGATCCCACCGAGACCAGGGGCGGCCCGCCGCGCCGCCCCTTTTGCAGCAAGAGGGAGTGAGGAATGACTCACGGTGCCGTCCGGCCCGTGGCCACGCTTGAGGCGCCGCCCGCCGACAAGGGGCATGACGGGGGCCACGATCCGCTTGGGGCGGGCTTTCCCGCCGGGGCCTGGGGCAAGGCGCTGTTCTGGCTGGCCGTGGCGTTCTCGACCTTCCAGATCGCGCTTGCCGCCCATCTGATCGACATGCCCAGCCAGGTGGCGCGCGCGGTCCATGTGGGCTTCCTGATGGCGCTTGGCTTTCCGCTTCTGGCCTTCGCGCGGGGCATGGGCGGTCTTGGGCGGGGGGTGATGCTGTTGCTGGCGGCGGCGGGCATCGCCAACGCCGCCTATCAATGGGTGGAATATACCGAGCTGCTGCTGCGCGCGGGCGATCCGCTGCCGCGCGACATCTGGTTCGGGGTGGCGGCGCTGGTGACCGTGTTCGCCGCCGCCTGGCTTCTGATGGGGCCGGCCCTGCCGCTGATCTCGGGCCTGTTTCTGGCCTATGCGCTTTTCGGCCAGCACCTGCCGTCGCCACTCAATCATCGCGGTTACGATTTCGCGCAGGTGTTCGAGCATATCACCTACGGCACCGAGGGGATCTACGGCATCCCGATCTACGTCTCCTCGACCTATATCTTCCTGTTCATCCTGTTCGGCGCCTTTCTGGAAAAGGCCGGGATGATCCGGCTTTTCACCGATGTCTCGCTTGGGCTTGTGGGGCACCGGACGGGGGGCGCGGCGAAGGTGTCGGTGCTGACCTCGGGGCTGATGGGCACGATCTCGGGCTCGGGCGTGGCCAATGTGGTGACGACGGGGCAGTTCACCATCCCGCTGATGAAGCGCTTCGGCTATCGTCCGGCCTTCGCGGGCGGCGTGGAGGCCACGGCCTCGATGGGCGGGCAGATCATGCCCCCGGTGATGGGCGCGGTGGCCTTCATCATGGCCGAAACCCTGGGCGTGGAATATGTCGAGGTGGTCAAGGCCGCGCTGATCCCGGCGGTTCTCTATTTCCTGGGCGTGTTCTGGATGGTGCATCTGGAGGCGGGCAAGCGCGACCTGCGCGGCCTGTCGCGCGACGAATTGCCCTCGGCCATGGCGGCGTTCCGGCGCGGCTGGTATCTGATCCTGCCGCTGGCGGTGCTGGTCTATCTTCTGTTCTCGGGCTACACGCCGCTTTTCGCGGGCACCGTGGGACTTGCGCTGACGGGGCTTCTGATCCTTGGCGGCTCGGCCGTCCTTGGCCTGCCCGAGGGCGTGCTGCGCGTGATCTTCTGGATCATGCTGGGCCTTGTGGCGGCGGCCTTCTTCCGCTTCGGGATCAATGTCATCCTTCTGGCCCTGGCCGCCCTGATCGCGGTCAGCGCCGTTTCGCGCGGCGGGCGACAGGTTCTGATCGACTGCCGCGACAGCCTGGCCGAGGGCGC
This sequence comes from uncultured Paracoccaceae bacterium, assembly GCA_937863185.1. Taxonomy (GTDB): domain Bacteria; phylum Pseudomonadota; class Alphaproteobacteria; order Rhodobacterales; family Rhodobacteraceae; genus CALMEG01. The sequence continues at coordinate 15,499 of CALMEG010000221.1, forward strand.
GCGGACCGCGCTGCCGGTCGGCATTGCCTGCGCGCTGGTGGGCGTGATCATCGGGGTCATGACGCTGACCGGGGTGGCCAATACCTTCGGGCAGTTCATCGTGGGGGTGGGCAAGCACAGCCTTCTGCTGTCGCTGGTGCTGACGATGATCACCTGCATCGTGCTGGGGATGGGGATCCCGACGATCCCGAACTACATCATCACCTCGTCCATCGCGGGGCCGGCGCTGCTGGATCTGGGCGTGCCGCTGATCGTCAGCCACATGTTCGTCTTCTATTTCGGCATCCTCGCCGATCTGACGCCGCCCGTGGCGCTTGCCTGTTTCGCGGCGGCGCCGATTGCCAAGGAAAGCGGCCTGCGCATCAGCCTCGAGGCGGTGAAAGTCGCGGCGGCGGGGTTCGTCGTGCCCTTCATGGCCGTCTATACGCCGGCGCTGATGTTGCAGGATGGCGGGCCGCTGGCCGGTGCGATCGGCTACTGGCCGGCGGTGGGCTATATCGTGCTGAAGGCGGTTCTGGCGCTTGGGCTGTGGGGCGTAGCGGTGATCGGCTGGCTTGGCCATCCGCTGCGGCTTTGGGAACGCGCGCTTGCCATGGCGGCGGCCTTCATGCTGGTGGCGGCCCTGCCGGTCACGGACGAGCTGGGCTTTGCCCTTGTCGCGGCCTTCGGCGTGGTGATGTGGCTGGGCCGCAGGCGGGCCGCCGCGGCATGAGCGGCTGCCTCCTGGCCGGTGCCATGGCGATCGCGCTTGCGCCGGGCGGCGCCTTCTCGATCGAATGGAGCCATTCGGTCGAGAAGATCCGCTGGCACGAGGACTGGCAGCTTGCCCCCGAGGGGCTGATCCTGCGCCGCGCGGTGGTCAAGGGATCGGGCGCGGGGAGGGGGCCGGGGCCGGGCGGGCATCTGGAGGACGGCTGGTGGGTCTGGGTGCCGGCCCTGCCGCCACAGCGCGAATTGCGGCTGGCCGCCTCGGGCGAGACCGGGCAGGGCTGGCAGGTCTGCGGCACGGAATGCGTGACGCTTGGCGCCGATGCGGGGGCGCCCCTGATCCTGCGCCCCTGTCCAAATGCGCCCGAGGCCGGCTGATCCGCAAACCCCGGCCGGCGGGCTTGTCTCGGGGCGTTCGGGATGGTTATCTGGCCCCGCCGCCGGTGGAGGAATTCATGACCAGTCACGTCGGGGCCGATGATATGCGGTCCAGCTCGGTTACGGGTATTGCGCTGATGTGCGCGGGGGTTGCGTGCCTTTGCGTGAACGACGCGATCGGCAAGACCCTGACGGCGAATTATTCGCCCTTGCAGATCCTGTTCCTGCGCAACGCCATCGCGTTGCCGGTGGCGGCGCTTGTGGCGCTGCGGCTGGGTGGCGCGCGGGCGCTTCGGTCGCATCGCCCGGCCGCGCATCTTCTGCGCGGCGCGCTCTGGCTTTGCGCGGCGACCCTGTTCTTCACCGGCCTCAGCCATCTGGGCCTGGCCGAGGCGACCACGCTGGTCTTTGTCGCGCCGGTCTTCATCACGGCACTGTCCGCGCTTTTCCTGAAAGAGCGGGTGGGCTGGCGGCGCTGGTCGGCGGTGCTTCTGGGTTTCGTCGGTGTCCTTGTGGTGGTGCGCCCCGGCAGCGCGACCTTTCAGCTTGCCTCGCTCTATCCGCTGTCGACCGCCTTCTTCTATGCGGTCCTGATGCTCAGCGCGCGGTGGGTCGATCCGCGCGAAAGCGTCTGGACCTTGATGCTTTACCTTGTCGGCGCGGGCGGGCTGCTGAGCGGGATCGCAAGCCTTTTCGTCTGGGTGCCGATCCGCCCCGAGGATCTGTGGCTGTTCGTGGCGATCGCGCTTTTCGGAACCGCCGGGATGACGATGATGACGCAGGCGTTCCGCGTGGCGCCCGCGGCGATGGTCGCGCCCTTCGACTATACCGCGCTGATCTGGGCGTCGCTTCTGGGTTGGCTGATCTGGGCCGAGCGGCCCGACCTGTTCACATGGATCGGCGCCGCGATCATCATCCTCAGCGGCATGATCATCGTTCTGCGCGAAGGGCGCGCGGGCCGCTAGGCCGCGCGCGCCCCTGCTGCCCGTCAGCCCATCTGGTAGCCGGGGGTCGAGCGCGAGATCTCAAGCTCGGCCGCGTCCATCTCTTCGGGGATTTCCTGGAACAGGGGGGTGGAAAGGTAGCGCTCGCCCGTGTCGGGCAGCATCGCAAGGATCGCGGTGCCGGGGGGTGCGCTTTCGGCCACCCGCATGGCGACCGCGAAGGTCGCGCCGCCCGAAATGCCCGTCAGGATCCCCTCGCTTGCCGCAAGTTTCTGCGCCCAGGCGATGCCCTCGGGGCCGGGCACGGTGACGAGATCGTCAAAGCCGCGATTGTCCAGCGCCTCTTGCAGCACGAAGGGGATGAAATCCGGGGTCCAGCCCTGGATCGGGTGCGGCTCGAACGCGGGATGGCTGATGGCGGGCGATCCGTCCTCGCCCCGCGCCTGGGCCTGCCCGCTTGAGACGAGGGCGGCATTGGCGGGCTCTGCCAGCACGATCTTCGTGTCCGGGAGCTCCTTGCGCAGCACGCGCGACACGCCGGTCAGCGTGCCGCCGGTGCCATAGCCCGTCACGACGTAATCCAGCCTGCGCCCCGCGAAATCGCCAAGGATTTCTTGCGCGGTGGTGTTTTCGTGGATGTCGGCATTGGCGGATGTCTCAAATTGCCGGGCCAGGAACCAGCCGTGCTTGCGCGCCAGTTCGACCGCCTTGTTATACATGCCCGTGCCCTTTTCGGCCCGCGGCGTAAGGATGACCTTCGCGCCGAACATCCGCATCAGCCGGCGCCGCTCGACCGAGAAGCTTTCGGCCATCGTCACCACCAGCGGATAGCCTTTCTGCGCGCAGACCATGGCAAGGCCGATGCCGGTATTGCCGCTTGTCGCCTCGACCACGGTCTGGCCGGGCTTCAGTGCGCCGGAACGCTCGGCCGCTTCGATGATGTTCAGCGCGAGCCTGTCCTTGACCGAGGCGGCGGGGTTGAAGAACTCGGCCTTCACGAAAAGCTCTACCCCTTTCGGTGCAAGCCTGTTGATGCGGATGACCGGGGTGTCGCCCACGGTGTCGAGGATGGTGTCATAGATCCGGCCACGGCCCTTGGTCTTGCGTATCGTTCCTGTCGTCATCTGGGGTGTCCTTCCTGCTGTTGCGGCAGGGACCGGCGGCGCGGCAGGGGGGAGATTCGCCCGCCCCCCGCGGCCGGGCCCGGGCCCGGTCCTACAGGGATCATGCCCCAAGCGTGCCAAACGGCCAAGCCCGCCCGTGCGCGGGGTGCGGCACGGACGAGCCCGAGATGGGGAGGGCAGGGCACGAGGCCTGCCCGGTCAATCCATCGGATGGATCACGCGGTGCAGGAAATCCTGCGTGCGCGGATGCTGGGGGTTGCGCAGGATGTCCTGCGGCGGCCCCTGTTCGACGATCGTGCCCGATTCAAGAAACAGGACACGGTCCGCCACCGCACGGGCAAAGCCCATCTCATGGGTCACGACCACCATGGTCATGCCTTCGGCCGCCACGTCGCGCATCACCGACAGAACCTCGCCCACCAGCTCGGGATCAAGCGCCGATGTCGGTTCGTCGAACAGGATCGCCCTGGGCTGCATGGCAAGCGCGCGCGCAATGGCCACGCGGTGCTGCTGCCCGCCGGACAACTGGCCCGGAAAGCTGTCGTATTTCCCGGCAAGCCCCACCTTTTCCAGCAGGCTTGCGGCCAGGTCGCGCGCCTCGGCGCGTTTCATGCCCTTGACGTAGACCGGGCCTTCCATGACGTTCTCGATCGCGCTGCGATGCGGAAACAGGTTGAAGCGCTGGAACACCATCGACACCTGTGTGCGCAGCTTTGCGATGGAGCGATCCGCCGGATCGACCTTCGTGCCCTCGACCGTGATCGCGCCGCTGTCATAGGTCTCCAGCCCGTTGATGCAGCGCAGGATCGTCGATTTCCCCGACCCCGAGGGGCCGATGATGCAGACGACCTCGCCCTTGTCCACCTCGAAGGAGACGCCCTTGATTACCTCGAACGTGCCGAAAGACTTGCGAATGTCCTGAACCGAAATCATGACTGCGAATACCTCCGTTCAAGATGGCGGGTCAGGAAAGTGAGCGGCAGGCTCAGCGCCAGGTAGATCAGCGCGACCAGCGTGAACACCGTCATGTTGTCGAAGGTCGAGGCCGCGATAAGCTGGCCCTGCCGTGTCAATTCGGCCACCGTGATGGTCGAGACGAGCGAGGAATCCTTGAGCATCATGATGATCGTGTTGCCGAAGGGCGGAAGCACGATGCGCACCGCCTGCGGCATGATCACCCGGCGCATGACAAGCCCGTCGGTCATGCCGATGGAATGGGCCGCCTCGATCTGGCCGCGGTCGATGGCCTCGATCCCGGCGCGGAAATTCTCGGCCTGATAGGCGGAATAGGCGATGCCAAGGCCGATGATCCCGGCCTGCACGGCTGTCAGGTTCAATCCGATGTCGGGCATCACGAAGTAGATATAGAACAGCTGGACGATGATCGGGATCCCCCGGATAACCGTGATGAAGGTCCGTGCGAACCCGGCAAGAAGCGGGATGCGCGACCACATCATGATCGCCCAGGCAAAGCCCAGCACCGTGCTGAGAACCACCGAGAACAGCGTGACGACCAGGGTAAGGACAACCCCCTCCATCAGGATTGGAAGGTAGTTGCCCGCGCCGGTGATAAAACCTGACATTCAATCTCCTGCGGATATAGATGTAGGGGGTGGGCGGCAGGCATTCCCCGCCGCCCGCGGGGGGCGGGTCAGTTGATGCCCCACTTCTGGACGATCTCATCCAGCTTGCCCGAGGCCTTGATGGCCGCGAGTCCCGCGTTGATCTTGGCCAGAAGCTCGGTGTCGTCCTGACGCACGGCGATTGCGACATTGCCGGTGACCTGGCTTTCGTATTCCGCCACCAGGCGTACGTCCGAGGCGCCCTGCGAAAGCTGGTAGCCAACGATCGGGCGGTCGCCGAAGCCTGCGTCGATACGGCCAAGGGACACGTCGCGCATGATATCCGCGATGGTGTCGTAGACCTTGACCTCCGCAAACTTGCCGCTGGCCTTCAGGGGCTCGATATAGGCGGTGCCGACTTGCGCGCCCGCGACCTTGCCTTCAAGATCGTCAAGCGAGGTGTAGGTGCCGGTGTCGTCGGCCTTGACGAAAAGCCCTTCGCCATAGGTGTAGACGGTATCGCTGAAGCTGACGACCTTGGCGCGTTCTTCGGTGGCGTACATGGCTGCGGCGATGATGTCGATCTTGCCGCTGGTCAGCGAAGGGATCAGCGCGCTCCATTGCGTCGCCTCGACCTCGGGGGTGAAGCCCTCGACCTCGCCGATGGCCTTGATGATGTCGACCATCACGCCGTCGATCTGGTTGGTGTTCACGTCAAGAAAGGTGAACGGAACGCCCGAGGGCGTCGAGCCGACCTTGTAGGTCGTGTCCTGCGCGAGGGCGGTGCCGGTCAGCATGCCACTGGTCAGCAGCGCCACCGCGGCACCGCGAACAATGCGAGTGAAGTGTGTCATGGTATCTCCCGTTGCGTTGCGCGACCTGTGTTGGTTTGATATATATTGAAATTCAGGCCGAGTTATTTCAGTCTGACGAAATCAGACCGGGGTTGTCAACCAAATGAATCCGTTCAAACCACCTCTTGCAGAAGATGCCACGCCCGCGGGGCCGGAAGATGCCGACAGCATCGGCGCACGGCTGCGCCTGCGCCGCAAGGTGCGGGGGCTGTCGCTGAAAGAGGTGGCACAACGGGCCGAAATCTCGATCGGGCTGCTCAGCCAGATCGAGCGCGGACTGACGATGCCCTCGGTCCGTTCGCTTGGGGCGGTCTGCGCGGCGTTGGAGATGCCGGTCGGCTGGCTTTTCGATGCGCCCGATTCGGGGGGCGGGAATGGCATTGTTGTGCGCAGCCATCACCGCAGGGTTCTGGATCTTGGCTCCAAGGGCATGGTGAAGGAGCTGATGACGCCCGACAGTTGCGGCGGCATCCAGATGATGCGGCTGGTCATCCGGCCTGGCGGATCGACAGGCGATACCCCCTACAACCATCCCGAAGGCGCCAAATGCGGCACCGTCCTGTCCGGTGTGCTGGGCCTTGAGGTCGACGGTGAGGTGTTTCGCGTGGCGGCCGGCGACAGTTTCGCCTTCGAGGCGAAGCGGATGATCCGCTTCTGGTGCGACGGCGACCAGACGACCGAGGCCTTATGGGTGGTGACGCCCGCAGTCTACTGAATGGCAAGGATGGAAACGGGAATGATCAGCAACGAAACCGAAGTGATCGCCAATTCACTCTGGACGGCCACCGCCAACCCGGCCCCGGATTGCCCGCCCTTGCAGGGCGCAGCAGAGTGCGACGTGGCGATCATCGGTGGTGGTTTCACCGGGCTTTCGGCCGCGCTGCACCTGGCCGAGCGCGGCACGCGCGTGGTGGTGCTTGAGGCGCAATCGCCCGGATGGGCGGCCTCGGGGCGCAACGGGGGGCAGGTGAATCCCGGCCTCAAGGAAGATCCTGATACCGTCGAGGCGCGCTTCGGGGCGGATATGGGCGGGCGTATGGTCGCCCTGTCGGGTGGGGCGGGGCAGCTGGTCTTCGATCTGGTCCGCCGGCTGGACATCCGCTGCGATGCCCGTCAGACGGGCTGGATCCAGCCGGTGCACAGCGCTCAGTCCGAGGCCGCGGTGCGCGAGCGGGTCGCGCAATGGACCCGCCGCGGCGCGCCACTGCGCATGCTCTCGCGCGAGGACACGGCGGCGCTTCTGGGTACCGACCTCTATCGCTCGGCCATGATCGACGAGCGGGGCGGGAACCTGCATCCGCTGAACTACGCGCTTGGCCTGGCCGAGGCCGCGCAGCGTGCCGGGGCCGCGATCCACGGGCAAAGCCGCGTGACCGGCTTTGAAAGCCGCGCGGATCATCATGTGCTGCGCGCGGCCGGCGGGCAGGTGCGGGCGAAAAAGGTTCTTCTGTGCACCAACGGCTATACCGACGGGCTGATCGCGCCGATGCGCCGCACGGTGGTGCCGATCCGTTCGGTTCAGGTGGCGACCGACATCCTGCCCGAGGAGATCGCGGGCAAGATCCTGCCGCAGGGGCATTCCGCCTCGGACAGCCGGCGGCTTCTGCTTTACTTCCGCAAGGATGCGGCTGGGCGTTTCGTGATGGGCGGGCGCGGGGATTACAGCGACGGGGGCACGCTGCGCCAGATGCAGGCGCTGCGCGAGGCCTCGGTGCGGCTTTATCCCGCGCTGCGGGACGTGCGCTGGTCCTATTCCTGGGGCGGGTTCGTTGCGATGACGCAGGATCACTATCCCCATCTGGATCTGGTCGGGCCGGGGGTGATGGCGGCCATGGGGTATAACGGTCGTGGCGTGGCGATGGCGACTGCGCTTGGCAAGGTGATGGCGGACTGGGCCGGTGGAACGCCCGAGGCGGCGCTGGACTACCCCGTCACGCGCCCGCACCCGATCCCGTTCTATTTCATGCGCAAGCCTGCGGTGATGGCGACCGTCGCCTGGTCGCGGTTCCGCGATTCGCTGGAACGCTGAGTGTCGGTTTCCACGGAACCACCGGAAGATCTTTGGGGTTTTGCGTTGTGAAGGGGGGCGGATCCGTGCTTGGCTGTGCGGACGCCGCCGCCCGACCCACCAGCACCGGAGCCCCGCGCCGATGTTCGAACTTGCCGGACCGTTTGCCGCCTATCTCGCGCTTGCGATCCTTTTTGCGCTGTTTGTCGCCTTTACCATCGAGAAATACCCGCCCGAGGTGACCGCCGCCGGGGCAGCGGCGCTTTTTATCGTCCTTGGCCTGGTGCCCTATGACCGGGTGATGGATGTCTTCGCCAATTCGGCGCCGATCACCATCGGTGCAATGTTCGTCGTCTCTGGCGCGCTGGTGCGGACGGGGGTGCTGGACGCGCTGGCCAACATGGTGATCGCGCGGGCGCAGGAACGGCCTTTGCTGGCGGTGGCAATTTTTCTTCTGGCGGCGGTGGCGGCCTCGGCCTTCATGAACAACACGCCCGTCGTTCTTGTGCTGATCCCGGTGGTGGTGCGGCTGGCGGCCAGCATGAAGCTGGCGCCGACCCGGCTATTGATCCCGCTGTCCTACATGGCAATCCTTGGCGGCACCTGCACGCTGATCGGCACCTCGACGAATATCCTTGTCGACGGTATCGCGCGCGAGAACGGGCTTGCGCCCTTCTCGATCTTCGAGATCGCGCCCGTGGGGCTGATCGCCACGCTGGTTCGCGGGGCTGGTGCTGGGGCCGTGGCTGCTGCCCGACCGGGAAAGCGATGGCAGCACCGATGCCGGCGAAGAGACCGAGTTCCTGTCAGAGATCACCATCCGCGAAAGCTATCCGCATATCGGCACGCCACTTGGCGAGATCGCGGATTTTCAGCGCGACGGCGTGCAAGTGCGCGGCGTGCGGCGCGCCGGGCAGATCGGGCGCGGCGGCCTGGATGACCTTGTGCTGCAAAAGGGCGATGCGGTCATCGTTGTCACCACCACGTCCGAACTTCTGACCCTTGCCGAGCAGCCCGGCCTGTTCGTCGGCATGCGCCGCCGCTTCGAGCTTGACCCCGAAGAGCCGGTGAAGGTGGCCGAGGCCTTCGTCACCCCCAACCGCTCGAACGTGGGGCGGCGCATCGCGGATCTGGCGCTTGGGCGCAATACCGGCGTGCGCGTGCTGGGGGCGCACCGGCACGGCCATATCGCGGGGGCGGACCTGTCGAGCGTGCATCTGCGCCCGGCCGACAAGCTGCTTCTGGAAGGCCCGCCCGAGGGGCTGCGGTTGTTGTCCGAGGCGGGCCATCTGGTGGCGATCTCGGAACCCGGCGGGCGCGCCTACCGGCGGCGTCAGGCGCCGGTCGCGGTGCTGGCGCTGGTCGGGATCGTGGCGCTTGCCGCGCTTGACGTGATGCCGATCGGGATTCTGGCGCTTGTCGCGGTTGCGGCGATCCTGATCCTGCGTTGCATCGACAGCGACGAGGCGTGGAAATCCATCGACGGCGGGATTCTGGTGCTGATCTTCGCCATGCTGATCGTGGGCGCGGGGTTGGAGCATACCGGCGCGGTCGAGATGATCGTGGCCTTCGTCGCGCCCTGGCTTCAGGGGATGTCGCCCTTCGTGACGCTTCTGGCGGTCTATGCCATCGCCTCCTTCCTGACAGAGATCGTCACCAACAACGCCGTGGCGGTGCTGTTCACGCCCGTGGTCATCGCGCTTGCGGGTCAGCTTGGGGTGGACCCGCGCCCCTTCGCGGTGGCCGTGATGATGGCCGCAAGCGCCAGCTTCGCAACGCCCATCGGCTATCAGACGAACACGCTGGTTTACGGCGCCGGAAACTACCGTTTCGTGGATTTCCTGCGCATCGGCATCCCGATGAACGTGATCATCGGGGTGACCTCTGCGGTCGCGATCAGCATCTTCTTCCCGCTCTGAAGAGGCGCGTTCAGCCCATGCGCAAAAGCGCCGCCAGCACGTCCGCGCGGCGCAGCATGCCCGCGAACTGCCCCCCTTCAAGAACCGGGAAGACGCGGTGGGGATGGATCTGGAAGGCCTCGACCGCGGTGATCAGATCGTCCGAGGCGGCAAGGGTGACAACCCCTTTCGTCATGTGATCGGCGACCGTGCCGGTCCATTCCTGATAATAGCTGGCATGCAGGGCAGGGCGGAAACAGTCCTTCTGCGTCAGGATGCCGGTCAGCGCGCCGCTGGCATCGGTGACCGGGGCGGCGGCGGCGCCATGCTCGACCAGCAGGGCGACGGCGCGGCGGATCGGCATGTCGGGGGTCAGCACCGGGCCGCCGGTCTGCATCAGGGTGCGGATGCGGGCTGCGGTGCTCATGTCCCGCCGGCCCTTTCGCTGTCGGCGCGGTTGGGGCAGGTGG
>CALMEG010000222.1 GCA_937863185.1 uncultured Paracoccaceae bacterium
CGCCGTGGACGAGGCGCATTGCGTCAGCCAGTGGGGCCATGATTTCCGCCCCGACTACCTGCGCATCGGCGCGCTGCGCCGGGCGCTTGGCGTGCCGCTGGCCGCCTTCACCGCCACCGCGGACGAGGAAACCCGCGCCGAGATCGTCACCCGGCTGTTCGACGGCACCCCGCCCGAAACCTTCCTGCGCGGCTTCGACCGGCCGAACATCCACCTCGCGTTCGAGCCGAAGGACCAGCCGCGCCGCCAGATCCTGGGCTTTGCCGCCGCGCGGCGCGGGCAGTCGGGCATCGTCTATTGCGCCACCCGCGCCAAGACCGAAACCCTTGCCCGCGCGCTTCAGGAAGACGGCCATCCGGCCTGCCACTACCACGGCGGCATGGACCCCGAGGACCGCCGCGTGGTCGAGGCGCGATTCCAGCGCGAGGACGGGCTGATCGTGGTGGCGACCATCGCCTTCGGCATGGGGATCGACAAGCCCGATATCCGCTGGGTCGCCCATGCCGACCTGCCCAAGTCGATCGAGGGCTATTACCAGGAGATCGGCCGCGCCGGGCGCGACGGTGCGGCCGCCGAAACCCTCACGCTTTACGGCCCCGACGATATCCGCCTGCGCCGCGCGCAGATCGACGAGGGCCTCGCGCCCCCCGACCGCAAGGCCGCCGATCACGCAAGGCTGAATGCGCTTCTGGGCCTGGCCGAGGCGACCGGCTGCCGCCGCCAGCGTCTTCTGGCCTTTTTCGGTGAGGCGACCGGGCCTTGCGGGAACTGCGATCTGTGCGACACCCCGCCCGAGCTGTTCGACGCCACCGAGGCCGTGCGCAAGGCGCTTTCGGCCGCGCTGCGCACCGAGGAAAGCTTCGGCGCGGGCCACCTGATCGAGATCCTTCTGGGCAATGCCACCGACAAGATCACCGCCCGCGGCCATGACGCGCTGCCCACCTTCGGCGTGGGGCGCGATCTGTCGCGCGCGCAATGGCAGGCGGTGTTTCGCCAGATGATGGGCCATGACCTGATCCGCCCCGACGCGGCGCGCCACGGCGCGCTGGTGATGACCGAAACCGCGCGCCCGATCCTGCGCGGCGAGGCGCAGATCACCCTGCGCCGCGACCTGATCCGCAAGGCCACCGCCCGCCCCGCGATCCGCGCCCTCGTGGCCGAGGAGGACGCGCCGCTGCTTTCGGCGCTCAAGGCCAAGCGGCGCGCCCTTGCCGAGGCCGCCGGCGTGCCTGCCTATGTGGTCTTTCCCGACCGCACCCTGATCGAGATGGCGCAAGCCCGCCCCGATACGCTGGATGCGATGGCGCGGATTAACGGGGTCGGCGCGAAGAAGCTCGAAAGTTATGGCGCGGCGTTTCTGGCGGTGATCGCGGGGGCCCCGGCGCCGATGCATCCCGCGCGGCGAAAACTGGCCGGACGCGCGGCTGGCAGCCTTTTCGACCGCCTTCTCGACACGCAGCAGCAACTGGCGCGCGGCGATGACGGCACCGGACGTCTGCTGAGTTGCAGCCCCGCGACGCTGCGCCGGATCGCCGAGGCCCGCCCGCGCAGCCGCGCGGAGCTGGAGCGGCTGACCGGGCTGACGGGCCCCAAGCTCGACCGCTTTGCCGAGGCGTTCCTTGCGGTCATCTGCGAAGACTAGGCGCTTGATCCGGCGATCTGTCGGCAGCGCATCCTTGTCGGGCAACACGTCAACAAGATCAAACGCTTAGGAAATATCTCGATCCGATACGAGAAGACGGCACGCACTTGTCTCGCTGCCGTCCCAATCGCACCATCACGCATCTGGCTTGGGTTTTATGGGGCCGCGGCCTGGTCCGGGGCGGGAAGCGGCGGGCGCGCATCGGGCGGGCGATGTTCCTCGATCCGGGCCGCGATCGCGCTTTTGCGCAGCGGTTTGGTCAGGCACTGATCCATGCCCGCGGCCATGATCTCTGCGTGATCATCGTCCATCGCATGGGCCGTTAGCGCACAGATCGGGGTATGCCCGCCAAGCCGCCTTTCTTCGTCGCGGATCGCCCGCGCAGCCGCACGGCCATCCATTCGCGGCATCGAGATATCCATGAAGATGAGGTCGGGCCGGATGCTGCGCCACAGCGCCACCGCCTCTTGCCCGTTATCCGCGAAATGCAGCTCGATATCGAAATCCTCCACCATCTTGCGCAGGACAAGCCGGTTGGTGCGGTTGTCCTCTGCCGCAAGGATGCGCATCGCGCGCAACGGCGGCGTGGGCAGGGGCGGGGCGGGAAGCGCGGCAGGGGGCTGGGCCGTATCTTCGGGCGTGGAGAGCGCCTGAAGCGCATGGAACAGGTCCGACCGCAGGACGGGTTTGTGCAGGCCGATCATGCGCCCGTCGGCCATGCCGCCCTCGGCGCCGCCGTCACCGGCACCAAGCAGAAGGACCGGAATATCCTGCCCCATCTCGTGCAGCTTCGTCGCAAGGCCCGCGCCGCCCACCCCGGACGTGTCCGTATCGACCAGGATCACGTCGAACGTCGCCCCCTGATCCAGAAGCCGGGCCGCCTCGGCGCAGGAATGGCATAGGGCGACCTCAAGGCCGTAGGTCTCGAGCTGGCGTTCCAGGATCACGCGGTTGATCAGCAGCTCATCCACCACCATCGCGCGGCGCAGCGTGATCGGCGGGGTCGGCTGGCCGATCGGGTCCGCCGGCTCGGCCACCGGCACGACGACCCGAAATCCGAAGCACGAGCCCTTTCCGGGCTCGCTGTCGACCCAGAGGGTGCCGCCCATCAGCCCGACCAGCCGCCGCGTGATCGCAAGGCCAAGCCCGGTGCCCTCATACCGGCGGCTGGCCTCGCATTCGACCTGATTGAACTCTCCGAAGATCTCCTCGACATGGTCGGGCGCGATGCCGATCCCGGTATCCTCGACCGAAACATGCAGCTCATGGTGCTCGTCGGCCTTCTCGAACCCGACGACGCGCACAAGGACATGCCCGGCGGCGGTGAACTTGACCGCGTTGCCGAGCAGGTTCGTCACGATCTGCCGCATCCGCCCCGGATCGGCCACGAACCGCGTGGGCAGGAACATGTCGTAGTCGATCATCAGCGTCACGCCCTTTTCCTGCGCCGAGGGCCGCAGGAGCATCATCACCTCGTGCAGGCACCGCTCAAGATCGAAGGCCTCGGGGTAAAGCCGCAGCCGTTCGGCGTCGATCTTCGAATAGTCCAGCACGTCGTTGATGATCGTCAGAAGCGCATCACCCGAAGAGCGGATCGTTTCGGCGAACAGGCGCTGATCCTCGGTCAGGTCGGTCTGCGCCAGAAGCTCGGCCATCGACACCACGCCGTTCATCGGGGTGCGGATCTCGTGGCTCATGTTGGCAAGGAAGGCCGATTTGGCGCGGGTTGCAGCTTCGGCCTTGCGGCGGGCCTCTTCCAGTTCGGCTTCGCGGGCGATGGTCGGGGTGATGTCCTGGGCAAGGCAGACCAGATCGCCGGCCGCCGCCCATCGGTCGATCAGCTTGATATGGCGCCCGTCGGCGGTGCGCAGGACATAGGGCGGGATCTGCGTGCTGCGGATGCGGGCCACCATTTCATGGTGCCAGTCCGGCGCGTCGCGGCCCTGCATCTCCACCATGCCATGCGCCGCGATCAGCCGCAGGACCGCATCGTAGCTGACCCCCGGAACTACCGCGATTTCGCCCTTGAAGAAGGACAGGTAGGCACGATTCGCCGCAACAAGTCGCAGGTCCGCATCGAACACCGCGAACCCGTCGCGGATGGTTTCGAGCGCATCCCAGAGCCTGCGCTGCGCGATGCGCGCAACCGAATGGGCGCGCTCCAGATCGCCCCTCACGCGCGAGTTTTCGCCCTTGAGCGATTCGGCCTCGGTCAGCGCGAGTTGCAGGCCCTGGCGCTGCTGCACGATTTCGTCCGACAGGGCCTGCGCATGCAGGGCAAGCTGCTGGTTGGCCGCAAAAAGCTCGCGCCGCTTCTGGTCCAGCAGGCGTTCGGCCGCCAGGCGGGCCCGGCGTTCCTGCGCAAGCTTGTCGGCGATGTTGGTTGCCATGTCCGCCACCGGTTCCCTTCCTCCGCAATTCGCGGCAGGTTGGCAAAACGGTGTGAAGTAAGGCTTAATTGGCGCAAGATGGCCGCGCCCCTTTTCCGCCCCCGCAAACAGGAGGTCTTTTTCAATGCGTGCGATCCTTTCCGCCCTCCTGGCGCTTTGCCTTTCCGCCCCTGCCCATGCGCAGGACGATGCGCTGGTGCCGCCCCGGCGCGCGATCTTCACCGAGGGGCTCGATCTTGCGGGGCGGGATCTGGCACAGCTTTTCGATACCACGCTCGAGGCCTGCGAGGCGGCGTGCCTGGCCAATCCGGAATGCGAGGCCTTCACCTTCAATGCGCGCAACAATTCGTGCTTTCCCAAGGCGGGGGTCAGCGGGGCCTCGGCCTATCAGGGGGCCTATTCGGCCTATCTGCGCGCCGCGGCCGCCGGGGCCGGGGATCGCGCGCGCGCCCGCGCCGCCGATCTGGGTTTCCTGCCGCCCGGCGCGCTGTCGGGCGCCTTCGCCATGGCCCGTGCGCTTGGCCGCGATCACATGACCGGCGACTGGTCCGAGGCCGATCTGCAAACGGCCGTGGCCGCAGCGCGCCAGCGGGGCGACATGGCAGGCGCGGTACGGCTGCAAGGGGCGCTGCTGAACCTTGGGGACAGTGCCGATCAATGGCTGGAATATGCCCGCCTGACGCTGGCCGCCGCCGGCAATGACCGCCGTGCCAGTGCCGCGCGGGCCGCATCGGCCGCCCTCAACGGCTATTTGCGTGCACCGGGCGCCGCGGCGCAGGCCGAGGCGCTTCTGGTCTTTTCCGGGGCGGCCGAGCGCACCGGCCGCACGCAGGACATGGTGCCCGCGCTGCGGCTGGCCCAACGCCTTTCCCCACGCGAGGATATTGCCGCCGCCCTTGACGATGCGATCGCCCGATACGGCTTTCGCATCACCGAGCATCAGGTGGAATCAGATCTGGCCGATCCGCGTATCTGCGCGGTCTTTTCCGACGATCTCGTGCGGTCGGGCGTGGATTACGCAAGCTTCGTGCAGTTGCCCGAGCCCGGCCTTGCCGTCGAGGCCGAGGCGAACCAGCTTTGCGTCACCGGCCTGAAGCACGGCGCGCGCTATGCCTTGACCTTCCGCGAGGGGCTGCCCTCGGCCGGGGGCGAGGCGATGGCGAAGGATGTCACCATCACCGCCTATATGCGCGACCGCAGCCCCGCCGTCA
>CALMEG010000223.1 GCA_937863185.1 uncultured Paracoccaceae bacterium
CTGCGTCACCTGCTTGCCGCCATCGCTCAGCAGCACCTCGATCGCGATGTCGAGGCTTTCGGCAAGCCGCTTGACGCGGGATTTGCCGGTCAGATCGGTGAATTTCGGTGCACGGTTCAGAATGTAGCGCAGCTTTTCGGCCGGAAGTCCCTCGGACTTGAGGGCGCGGATCATGCGCAGCGCGTTCTGTGCCGAACGCATGTCCAGTTCCAGCATGGCGAAATAGACATCGGCCTGTTGCAGCACCGCTTCGGTCCATTGCACCACGGTCGAGGGCATGTCGATCACGACATAATCGAAATTGGCTCGGGCCATGTCGATGATCCGGTTGACGTCTTCGCTGGTGACGATGTCCAGCGGCAGCATGTCCGCCGGCGCGGTCATCACGAACATCTTGTCGTTGAAGGTGAGAAGCGCCTGTTTGAAGCTTTCCGCATCCATATGCGCCGTGTCCGAGAGCAGTTCGAACACCACCTCGCGGCGCGGCAGGTCAAGATAGGTCGAGGCCGAGCCATACTGGAAATCGAAATCGAGCAGGCAGACGCGCGGGGCGGTTTCGCCCTTCTTGGCCGAGTTCGCCAGTTCCCAGGCAAGGTTTACGGCGAAGGTCGTGGCGCCGGTGCCACCGGCAAGGCCGTGCACGGGAAGGATGGCGCCATTGCGGCCACCCGATGCCTTGAACGAAGTGTCCGTGGCACTGGCTTCGCCGGCATGGGCGGGCAATGCGTTGGCCAGCGGGTCCGATTGCCCAAGCCGTTCGATCGCCTCATGCAATGCCCCTTCGGGCAGCGGGTAGGGCACGAAATCGTCGGCACCAAGACGCAGCAACTGGTGCAGGGCGATCGGACTGACCTCTTCGGCGATGACGATTACCCGGACGCCCTTTTCCTTGGCCGTCGTGATGATGCCGGAGATGCGCGCCAGATCGTCTTCGTCCTGGCTGTCGATGGCCAAGGCGACGAATTCCAGTGCATCCGCATCGGGCTGCGACAGGAACTTGACGGCATCGTCGAAATTCAGATCGCCCCAGCTTTCGCCAAGTTCCGCTTCCATGTCCTCGATCAGGAGATCGAAATTGGACACGTCACGAGAGATCGTGCACGCGACGATGGGAGCCGGCTCGGGCTTCAGGATAGGTGCTGCGGTCATTGTCTCACGTCCTTCTGTACGCGAATCCGTGGAATGGGGTCCGTGGCGCCGGCACAATCCGGCGGGGTTCCTGGGCCGCAATCTCCAGATTCGGGCACGACTCGGTCATCATGCCACTCATGCAGTCTTGAAAGTCGCGTGAAATCTTGGCGACATTGGGGCCAGATTGCTCCAATTGTGCGTTTTTGCGCGACGATCGAACAAATAAGGCGGCCCTTTCGGCAAGGGCCGCCCGAATCGTTGTCCAGTCTGGGCGGCCGGTATCAGCCACCACCGGTTCCCGTCTGGATGACGGTCTGCGCAGAGGGATGGCGCCATCCGGCGCTTTCCACATACTCGCGGAAGATCACCTCGGCATATTTGCCGTTCAGCACCGAGGGATGGTTCTTCACGAAGCCGGAAACTTCGGTCACCGTGCGGCGGTTCCGCTCTTCGGGGGCCTGTGTAAAGACCAGGGGCTGCGTTTCCCCGAACGAAACGACCGCCTCAAGCCGCGAGCGCGAGATCCCCAGGCTGGACAGATAGCTGACGACAGCCTGCGCGCGGCGCAGGCCGAGCGACTTGTTGTAGCCAGCCGAGCCGACAAGGTCGGTATGCCCATAGACGCGGAAGCGTACTTCCGGGAACTGGCGGATCCAGTCGGCCTGCTGACGCAGCGCCATCTGCGCCGTACCGTCCAGCACGGCCGAGTTGAAGGCAAAGTTCACCGTGTTGGGAACATCACCGGCGAAGCGCTGCGTCAGGCTGATCGCATAGTCCCGATCGCCGCTCTGGATCAGCGTGTTGTTCATCGTCGCGTTGCCGAAGCCGCCGGTGTCGATCTCGCTTCCCGCTTCCGCGAAAAAGCCCTTCTTCACCGGCTCGCATCCCGCAAGCGCCAAGACGGCCGCTGTCAGCATCAAGCCGCGCATTCCAAGCCCCTGACCGTTCATGTTCTTACTCCATCACATAGCCGTAGGAGCCGGAGAAGTCCTGCTTGGCAACTTCTGCGGCGGCGCCGGTTCTTGGGCGGTTGCTGCCGCCGGCCGTCTTGCCGAACAGGAACAGTTCGGCTTCGGTCGGCGGGCGCACCCGGTCGGTTGGCAGGGCCAGGGCCTCGCCACGCGTCGGCGAGACCAGATGCGGCGTGACGATAATCACCAGCTCGGACTGCTGGCGCGCGTAATCCGCCGAGCGGAACAGCGCACCAAGCACCGGAACGTCGCCCAGCCATGGCACCTGAGAGTTCAGGTCGTTGAAGTTGTCCTGCAGCAGCCCCGCAATCGCGAAGCTTTCGCCGTCACGCATCTCGACCGTGGTCTGGGTTTCGCGGCGCTTGAATGCATTGACCGAGAAGCCACCGGTTTGAAGCGTCAGCGTTGTGTCGATTTCCGAAACCGCGGCGGTGATTGCAAGGTTGATCAGGTCTCCGTCCACGACGCGGGGGACGAAGGTCATCTCTACACCGAACGGCTTGTAGTCGATGGTGATACCGTCGTCTTCGACGACCGGGATCGGGTATTCGCCGCCGGCAAGGAATTTCGCTTCCTGCCCGGAAAGGGCGGTCAGGTTCGGTTCGGCAAGGGTGCGCACGACGCCCTTTTGTTCCAGCGCTTCAAGCAGCACCGCGAATTCCAGGTTGCCTGCCGTAAATCCGACCCCCAAGGCGCCGGTCGATGTGTTCTTGACCGGGAAGGTGCCGTTGTCGAAGGCGCTGGAAAGCGCGCCGTTCGAGGTAAAGTTGCCGGTGCCTGTTGCCAGGCCCACATCCCCGGTCACGCCGCGCACGCCAAGGGAAGAGGACAGGTTTTTGGAAACCGACCGCTGCATCTCGGCAAAGCGAACTTTCAGCATGACCTGCTGCGTGCCGCCCACGGTCATCAGGTTCGAGACCCGGTCGGGCGCGTAACGCTGGGCCAGATCGAGCGCGCGGTCCAGCTTGGCCGTCGAAGAGACCGTGCCGGAAAGCACAAGGCCGTCATTGGCGGTGCGAACCTCGATCGTCTCGCCCGGAAGGATCTGGCGCAGGCGTTCCTTGAATTCGCCGACATCGGGGGTCACCTGGACCTCGACATTGGTGATCAGCTTGCCGTCGGGGGCAAGGATCGTCATCGTGGTCCGCCCCGGCACCTTGCCCAGAACATAGATCGTGCGATCCGAAAGGGTGGTGATATCCGCGATGCCCGGGTTCGCGATGGAAAGCTCCGCAAAGGGTTGGTCGCTTTCAACGACCACGGCGCGGTTCATCGGAACGTTGAGCGGACTGGATGCGGATCCAGACATCACGCGAAGGGTTTCGGCCGCCACCGGGCCGAAACTTCCAATGGCAAATGCCGTGCCGACACATCCCGCCAGCAAAAGGGATTTGAAATTCATGTGATCCTGCCTCTCCGATCACGCCACGCTACGGGTCTTGTGCCCGCTTGGAGGACTTACTGCCCATTGTTTTTCGCACCATGCGCGAATTGACGAATTTTTGCAACAATCAAGCGCTTGTTACACTCAGTTCATGTGGATAACTTGCAACAGGAGCACTTTTCGCACCTTTGCCACATGAAAAAGAACGCGCCCGTCCCGGTGGTGCGGAACGGGCGCTTGGGACGCTTCCTTCACTCAGTTCGTGCAGGGGATCTCGACCTCGACCACGTCGCCGCCCTTGCGGGTACGGATCGTGCAGACCTTCGCAGCCTCGACCTCGATGACTTCCTTGGCCTGGATACCCAACAGCCTGTCCCGGTCGATTTCGATCGCTCCAATTTCGGCGGTGTCCTGGCTGCCAACAAGCGACAGCGTCAGTCGGCCGGTGTTCTGTGCCAGCGTCAGCGCCGCGACCTGTTCGGGCGATACTTCCGCCGTGACGGTACGCGCGATGCGGGTCTCTTCCGAGCGATCCGCATCGGCGCTCTGGTCGATGGCGATCAGCTTCAGGTTGGTGTCTAGCAGCTTCGTGACGGCCTTGCCGCCGGCTTCACCGGACCAGTAGACGTCGACTCGGTCACCCGGACGCAGGAAGCCGGAGACTGCCGAAACCACGTCGACGTTGATCGTGAACGCGCGCATGTTGGAGGAAAGGTTTGCCATGATGCCGGCATCGACTCCGGGCTTCGTGACTTTGCCTTCAAGGATCGGCTCGAACACCTCGACCGAGCGCAACGCGGCGCGTGGGCGGGTTTCACCTTCGAAAAATACCGAGCGGGGCGCCTTGGGGTCGCCCTGCGGGCCGGTGATCACCTGGAACGCGCCTTCGGGAACCTTGCCCGCCTGGACCTTGATGACCTCAAGGTCGGCTATCGTGAAACGCTCGCCGTATTTGAGGCGTTTCTTCGAGACGACGACATCGACCAGGCGCGGGGCGTTGGCCTGTGAGGCGCGCAGATAATCCCGCTCGGCCTGTGCACGGGCGATGGTGTCCTGCGCCATGTAAACGGCCACCCCCGCAAGGGCGACGCCAAGTAGCAGAACAAGTCCGACGACCATACGCATCACTAATCCTTCCTTCTACCCTTGGGACCTTGGCGCCAATGGCGGCCACTGGTCCGATCGTGTTCGTTTGCCGGATAAAAGTGGCAAGACCGTGGCATTGCCAAGCTTTATTGCAACAATCGAGGGGCCGCAGGTCCGCACTGATTAAAACCGTCAGGCGGCCTCAGAACGTGCTGAGCACTTTCTGAGAGCCGACAAAGCTCGCAATATCGTTCGTGGTTTCTTCCGAGGCGCTCCAGATGACAGCGCCGACGATCATTCCCAAGGCGACGATCGACGCGGTCAGCACCACCCAATCCACGGTAACCGCGCCATCCTCACAGCTCCACATCGGGTGCAGGATCGCTTTGACAAGCTTCATAACTATGCCTTTCAAGGTGATTTCCCCCGGGCACCCCACCGGATTCGATCTGATTGCGCCCTCACGATGAGGGCCAAACGGGGCGGAATTCGGGCAAGAAATGGAATTGTTTCAGTTGTTTGCGCCTGGCCCGGTCACGGTGCCGGAATGATCTTGTGGAAAAGGGCCACGCGCAGCGTTGCGCGTGGCCCTTGCTCGGTGGGGCGTTGGCCCGTCCGGATTATTCGAATTCGGTCTTGACCGAAGCCGAGGACAGGTAGTTCGCGATGTTGGTCGAGAGCGTACCGGTTTCTTTGCGGATGAGGGTCAGCGCGGCGGCGCCCAGGCCGACGACGGCGGCGGTCAGCACGACCCAGTCCACGGTCACAGCGCCGTCTTCTTCGTTGCGGATCTTCTTGGTGAGTTTGAACAGTTTCATCTGGTTGCTCCGATCTGGTCTCTGGTTGCACGATCCGCGCCGACCTTGCTTGCTGGTGTCTTCGTCGCGGCATGTAGGTGTTTTCCCCCCGAATCGTGGCTTGAATTGGGCGGTCCAGCGACGTTTTCGGATCGAAACACTTTTTTAAGGAAGCAATCGTCATGGGTTGTTTCCGGATCGAGAACGGCCGAAACCGCCCGACATGCGCAGGCCCTGTGCGCAAAAGCAAAGGGCCACGCGCAGCGTTGCGCGTGGCCCTTGCTCGGTGGGGCGTTGGCCCGTCCGGATTATTCGAATTCGGTCTTGACCGAAGCCGAGGACAGGTAGTTCGCGATGTTGGTCGAGAGCGTACCGGTTTCTTTGCGGATGAGGGTCAGCGCGGCGGCGCCCAGGCCGACGACGGCGGCGGTCAGCACGACCCAGTCCACGGTCACAGCGCCGTCTTCTTCGTTGCGGATCTTCTTGGTGAGTTTGAACAGTTTCATCTGGTTACTCCGATCTGGTCTCTGGTTGCACGATCCGCGCCCAGATCCCCGGCCCTTGCTTGTTGGCCTCTCCGTCGCGGTATGTAGATGTTTTCCCCCCGAATCGTGGCTTGAATTGGGCGGAGCAGCGACGTTTTCACGAAAGCTCGGATTTTTTTTGTGTTAAATTTGTAATATATTGAAATACAACAATTAAAAATTCTCTGGCGGGCGGGAAAACCGTATTCTCCCTGTTGCGGAAAGGTCGAATCGTGCCCGAAATACCACTCTGAAGGGTGGTTTTTCTGGATTTTGTCCGCCGGTTTTCCGATAAAAAACAAAAGGGCGAAGACCCGAGGCAGAGCAGAAAAGACGCACAATGCGCATAGTCAAGGCAGGATCAATCGCGATCTTGGCGGCATGTATCGCCATGCAGGCGGGGGCAGAGCTTTCCTCTCCGCCGGCGGGGGGCATTCAGGCCAAGCGCGTCGGCGTGCCCAAACCGGGCACCAAGCGGTTCCTTACCATCCAGACCGACCCGGAAGAACAGCGCCGCGCCCTTGCCGGGGCGGCGGCCAAGCCCTTCGTGCCGGTGACGCGCGCGCCCGACGCGCCCGCAGCCTCCGGGGCACCGGGGGTATATGACTGGTATTGGGATGCTGTTTCACCCGCGCTGAATGACAAGGCGGGACGATTCTCGAAGGCGATCGCGGCGCTTTCCCAGGGGCCGGGGGGGAAATCTGTCGCCTCGCCGCGCCTGTCGCATCTGCAAAAGATCGCAGAGATGCATGGCTCCGACATCCTGTCCGCCACGATCGGCACCGAAGTCTCGCCCGCCCTTGTGCTTGCGGTGATCGGGATCGAAAGCGGCGGCAGGGTCGATGCGGTGTCCTCGGCCGGCGCGGTCGGGCTGATGCAGCTGATTCCCGCCACGGCTGCGCGGTTCAACGTGTCCGACAGCGCGGACCCGGTGCAGAACATCAAGGGCGGCGTGGCCTATCTTGACTGGCTGATGAAGGAATTCGACCGCGATCCCCTGATGGTCATCGCGGCCTACAATTCGGGCGAGAACGCGGTGAAGAAGAATGGCGGGGTGCCGCCCTTCGCCGAGACGCGCGGTTACGTTCCCAAGGTTCTGGCGGCCTGGACGGTGGCGCGCGGCCTGTGCCGGACCCCGCCCGAACTGGTGACGGACGGCTGCGTCTTTGCCGTGAAGGGATAGCCATGGGCGAACTGAAGCCTCTTGTTCTGGATGTCGACGGCACCTTTCTGCGCACCGATCTGACGCTCGAATCCTTCTGGGCGGCCCTGGCGCGCGATCCACTGGCCACGCTGGGGTGCCTTGCCAGGGGGCTGCGCGACCGCACCGGGCTGAAGGCGGAACTGGGCCGGATCGCGCAGTTGCGGCTTGATCTTCTGCCGGTGAACCCAGAAGTGGCCGAACTGGCCTTGAAATCCCAGACCGCGGGGCGCGAGGTCATCTTTGCTTCGGACGCGGATGCCGCGATGGTGGCCGGGCTGGCCGGGCATTACGGCATGTCGGAGCGGATGTTTCTGTCCGAGAACGGCAAGGCGCGGGCCGGCGCGCTGGTGCACGATCTGGGCAAGCGCGGCTTTGACTATGCCGGCAGCCACAAGGCGGACCTTGCCGTCTGGGAGCAGGCCGAGAATGCACTTGTGCTGGGCGATGTGGCCGGGGCAAGCCGCCTGGCGGAGCAGGGGCGCAACGTCGTCCAGCTTGGCGGCGGCTGGCCGTGGCGCGCCCTTTGGAAGGCGCTGCGCCCGCATCAATGGGTGAAGAACATCCTGCTGCTGCTGCCGATGATCGCGGCGCATCGCTTCGACGTGGCGACGCTGGTGCCGATCCTGTTCGGCATCGTGGCGTTTTCGGCGGCGGCCTCGTCGATCTATATCATCAACGATCTTCTCGACCTCGAGGCCGACCGGCTGCACCCGACCAAGAACCGCCGCCCCTTCGCCAGCGGCGCGGCGCCGATCAGGGCGGGCATGCTGGCCTTCCTTGTGCTGGTCGTCATGGCGCTTGGCATCGCCGCCGCGCTCAATGCCGCCTTCTTCGGGATCGTGGCGCTCTACATGCTGACCTCGCTGGCCTATTCGCTGAAGCTCAAGCGGATGCGATGGGTGGATATCGCAACGCTGGCGGCGCTTTACACGATCAGGGTGGTTGCCGGCGCGGCCGCGGGCGCGGTTTCCGTCTCGGTCTATATGCTGATCTTCATCTTCCCGGTCTTCGTGGCGCTTGGCTGCGTCAAACGCCTGACCGAGCTGACGCTGGCCAGCTCGGACGAGCGGTTGCCGGGCCGGGGCTACGGGCGCGCGGATCGGGGCGATCTTCTCAATGTCGCGGGGCTTGGGGTGTTCGGGGCGCTGCTGATCTTCTTCCTCTACTCCATCTCGGAGCAGGGACGAGAGCTTTATCCCGACACATGGCTCATGTGGGTGGCGCTGATCCCGATCGGATGGTGGCTGGTGCGTATGGTGATGCTGGGCTGGTTCGGCAAGCAGGATTACGACCCGATCGTCTTTGCGCTGCGCGACAAGTTCGGGCTGGGGCTGCTGATGATCACGCTCAGCCTGATGTTCTGGGCGGCGGGACTTTGGGCGCAGTGGTTCGGCGGATGACCCGCGGCGCGCCGGGGCGCGGCCGCGAGGCCGCTGTCAGATCTTCATCTTCTTGAAGATCGGTTCGGGGATCGAGCGGATGATCAGCATGATGTAGCGCCAGAAGAACGGCGTGTAGATCGTGTTGCGCCGCTTGCGCACGGCGGACAGGATGTCATCGGCCACCGCCTCGGGCGAGGCGACGAGGAACAGCCCCGGCAGGCCCCATGTCATCGCGGTATCGACGAAGCCGGGCTTCACCGTCACCACATGCCCGCCGGCCCGCGTCAGGCGGTTGCGCAGGCCCGACAGATAGGTGGCAAAGCCCGCCTTCGCGGCGCCATAGACATAGTTTCCAAGCCGCCCGCGATCCCCCGCGACCGAGCCCACCCCTACAACCGTGCCGCCGCCGCGAGCCTCAAGAAGGGGGGCGAGGCGTTGCAGGAAATCGGCGGGGGCCGTGAAGCTGGCGGGCACCACGCCCCCGAACAGCAGCGGGGGGGGGTCGATCGCCGGTTTCTTCGGCCTCCAGCCCACGGCGACCGCGGGGGTCAACTCGCCCCCTTCCCGCCCCCGCCCGGGGGACAGGGCGGCATTGCCCTGCGGCTTGCGGGCATCGAAGCTCAGCGCCTCGGACAGGCGCGCGCCGCGCAGGCGGCAATCGGCGGCAAGCGCCTCAAGCTCTTTCATGTCGCGCCCGGCCAGCAGAACGCCCGCCCCCTGCGCGGCAAGCTTGCGCGCGAAGGCCCGCGCCATGGACGAGGTCGCGCCCAGAATGATCCATGTCGTGTTCATTGCGCGGTCCTCAGGTTCAGGCGGCGCACCAGATCGGTTTCCAGCGCTGCGTCGGGATCGGCCTTGGCCACCTCGGCCTGCCAGTCGGAAAGTTCGGGATACATGGCGCGGATATCCTCGCCGCGCGCAAGGCTGTCCTTGGCGAAGTAAAGCCGCCCCGCGGCATCGGCGGTCAGCCGCTCCAGATGCCGGATCAGCGCGCGCGCGCCCTGCCGGTTGGGGAAATCGACGGCCAGGGTGTAACCCTCCATCGGGAAGGACAGATGGCCCGCGCGCCCCGGCCCCATGCGCTTGAGCACCGCAAGCGGCGAGGCCAGGCCCGAGCCCGCGATCTCGTCAAGCATGGCGCGCAGTTCGGATGCGGCGGCAAGCGGCACGACGCACTGGAACTGATGAAAGCCGCGCTTGCCGTAAAGGCGGTTCCAGTCATGGATCTTGTCGAGCGGGAAGAAGAAATCCCCGATCGGCTTGACCAGGGTGCGCCCGCGGGCGGGCACCCGGCGATAATAGGCCGCGTTGAAGGCCCGCACGATGGGCGAGGACAGCGCGAAATTGGGCGCGTCGAACGGCACCTTGCGGAATTTCAGCCGTTTCCTGACCAGTCCGGCGCCGGTTTCGCCCTCTTCGACGATACCGCGGCCCAGATGCCGGCCGGTCGCGGTGGCGTCGATCCAGCCCACCGTATAGCTCGCCTCCGAGGCGTCGAGCAGGGCGATATGCTCGTCCCAGTTCTCGGCGCGGCGTTCGGTCACCATCATCACGTCGCCCTTGCACGCGATAAGCTGCAAGGTGGCGCGGGTGATGATGCCGGTCTGACCCAGCCCGCCGACCGTGGCCCTGAACAGCGGCGTTCCGGGCTTGACCCGCACCTCGCGCCCCTGTTGCAGCAGGCTCAGCGCGGTGACGTGCTGGCCGAAGGACCCGACATGATGGTGGTTCTTGCCGTGCACATCCTGCGCGATGCAGCCGCCGACCGTGGCAAAGCCGGTGCCGGGCATCACGGCGGGCAGCCAGCCCTGCGGTGCGAAGGCCTCGGCGATCTCTCCGATGCGGGCGCCGGCCTCGACCTCAAGAAAGCCGGTCTCCGGGTCGAAGGACAACAGCCGGTCAAGCCGCGTCATGTCGATCGCGCGGCCGCCATCGTTCAGCGCGGCATCGCCATAGCTGCGGCGCATGCCGATGGCGGGGGCCGCGGCCTCGGCCGACAGCTGGCGCAGGGTGCCCTGGCGCTCGGGGCGGGCCAGTTCGCCCGCCGCTTTCAGCGCGCGCCCCCAGCCTGCGTATTCAGTGGTTTTCCAGTTCATGCGAGACCTTCAAGAGACTTGCGTTCTGCAAAGGGAAAGACGGCAAGGCCGATCGCGATGGCGAACCACAGCGTCGTCAGGCGGATCACCGCCGTGGCCGGCACCGAAACCTCAAGCGGCACCCCGTCCAGCGAAAGAAGCGCGACCATCGCGGCCTCGGCCCCGCCCAGACCGCCGGGCGCCCCGGTCAGCCCGCCGGCCAGCGTCGAGAAGACGAAGATCGCCACGGCCTTCCACAGCCCGATATCGGCCCCAAGCCAGACCAGGAGCAGGTGGAAGGCATAGCCCTCGGCCATCCAGCCGATCAGGCCAAGGCCCAGCACGGCCAGCATCGTGGGGCCATGCGAAAAGCGTTGCAGCAGGCGCGCGGCGCCCCGCGCGCGGCCGAACAGGCGCTTGAAGCGGCCCGTGGCGCGGTAGCTGAGCGTGATGACGGCCGACAGAAGGCGCGGCCGCGTGATGACGACCGCCGCCCCAAGCGCCAGAAGCGTGACCGGAAGCGCCCCCGCGATCCCCCCCGCCGCAAGCGAGACGGCAAGCCCGAGGATCATCGCCATCGCCGCCAGATCGCCTGCGCGATCCATCAGCACCAGCGGCGCCGTGCGTTCCACCGCCCAGCCGGTCTCTCGCCGCAACCAGCGCATGCGCACCAACTCGCCCACGCGGCCGGGGGTCACGCTCATGGCGAAGCCGCCCAGATAGTGGCGCATGTTCTGCAAAAATGCCGTCGGCAGGCCAAGGCGCCCGGCCAGCATGTGCCAACGCCAGGAACGCAGCAGGTAATTCACCAGCGAAAGCGCCAGCAGCCCGCCGATCTGGATCAGCGACAGCCGCGACAGTTGCGCCCATGTTTCCTCCCAGCCGGTGGCCGAGGCAAGCCCGATCAGCCCGGCACCGACCAGCGCCAGCAGGCCAAGCACGAACAGCCGGTCGCGCAGGCGGCGGCGGGCAGGGGGGCTGGAGGGCACATTCATACTCATCATCGGCCGGGGTGTAGCGCCCGAATGGGGCAGCAATGTGAAGCCGTTTCAATCCGGAAGGCAGCCCGGAAAACACATGTCGCGGCCCCGTCAGGGGCCGCGGCGGCAGCTTGGGCTGCGATCAGTCGACGATCGTCGCCTCGGTCGCGGCGCGCAACTCGGCCTCGGTCACGCCATCGGCCACCTCGACGATCTTCAGGCCGCCCGGCACTACGTCCAGAACGCCCAGATTGGTGATGATGCGGTCGACCACCCCCTTGCCGGTCAGCGGCAGGGTGCATTCGTGCAGCACCTTGGATTCGCCGGCCTTGTTGGTGTGATCCATCACCACCACCACGCGCTTGACGCCGGCGACAAGGTCCATCGCGCCGCCCATGCCCTTGACCAGCTTGCCCGGGATCATCCAGTTCGCCAGATCGCCGTTTTCGGCCACTTCCATCGCGCCCAGGATCGCCATGGCGATCTTGCCGCCGCGGATCATGGCAAAGCTGGTGGCACTGTCGAAATAGGCCGAATGGGGCAGCTCGGTGATGGTCTGCTTGCCGGCATTGATCAGATCGGCATCGACCTGATCCTCGGTCGGGAAGGGGCCGATGCCCAGCATGCCGTTTTCCGATTGCAGGGTGACGCTCATCCCCTCGGGGATGAAATTCGCCACGAGGGTGGGAATGCCGATGCCCAGATTGACATACATTCCGTCCTTGAGTTCCTTGGCCGCACGGGCGGCCATCTGATTACGGTCCCAGGGCATGTCTCAGGCCTCCCGCGTGGTGCGTTGTTCGATGCGTTTCTCGTGCTGGCCCTGGATCAGGCGGTGCACATAGATCCCCGGCAGGTGGATGCAATCGGGATCGAGGCTGCCGACGGGGACGATCTCTTCGACCTCGGCCACGCAGACCCGCCCGCAGGTCGCCGCGGGAACGTTGAAATTGCGCGCCGTCTTGCGGAAGACGAGGTTGCCGCTGGTGTCGGCCTTCCAGGCCTTCACGATCGCCAGATCCATCACGAGGCCGGTTTCAAGGATATAGGTCTCGCCGTTGAAATCCTTGTGGTCCTTGCCGTCCGCGATGACCGTGCCGACGCCCGTCTTGGTGTAAAAGCCCGGAATGCCCGCGCCGCCCGCGCGCATCCGTTCGGCCAGCGTGCCCTGGGGGTTGAATTCCAGCTCCAGCTCGCCCGACAGATACTGGCGCATGAATTCCGCGTTCTCGCCGACATAGGAAGAGATCATCTTCTTGATCTGCTTGGTCTTCAGCAGAACGCCCAGGCCGAAATCGTCCACGCCGCAGTTGTTCGAGGCGATCGTGATGTCCCTGGTGCCGGCCTGCTTGATCGCCTCGATCAAAAGCTCGGGTATGCCGCAAAGGCCAAAGCCCCCGGCGGCCATGGTCATGCCATCGTGCAGCAGGCCGTCAAGGGCCTCGGCCGCAGTCGCACGGATCTTGTTCATGGATCGCTCCCCCACTTGCTGTCGAGGAGGATTTGTGACCTGCCCGCGCGGCCAAGTCAATCGCCGCGCCGCAGCGCGGGGGGTGTTCGCGCAAACAGTCCCCCCTGCCGGTGTCTTGTGGCGCTCAGTCCGTGCCGGAGGCCTTTTTTGCCGCCGTTTTCCTTGCCGCGGGCTTTTTCGCAGGGGCCTTCTTGGCCGGCGCCTTTGCCGCCGCCTTCTTGCGCGGGGCGGCCTTCTTGCCCCCTTTCGCCGCCTTGGCGGCAAGCAGCGGCAGGGCCGCCTCCAGCGTCACGGCCTCGGGGTCAAGGTCCTTGGGAAGCGTGGCGTTGATCTTGCCCCATTTGACATAGGGGCCATAGCGCCCCGGCATCACCTGCACCGGACCGCCATCGGGATGCTCGCCCAGGTCCTTGAGCGGTTGCGCGGCCGCCCCCCGGCCGGGGCCGCGCGCGGCCTTCTGGGCCAGCACCTCGACCGCGCGGTTCATGCCGATGGTGAAGACCTCTTCGGCATCGGGCAGGTTGGCGTAGACGCGCCCGTGCTTCACATAGGGGCCATAGCGTCCGATCGCGGCCTCGACCATCTCGCCATCCTCGGGATGGGGGCCGATCTCGCGCGGCAGGTGCAGCAGCTTCAGCGCGCGCTCAAGGTCCATGCTTTCTGGCGACCAGCCCTTGGGAAGCGAGGCGCGGGGCGGCTTGGGGGCCTCTTCGCTCGGCTCGCCTTTCTGGACATAGGGGCCGAAACGGCCGATCCTCAGGGTGATGTCCTGCCCGTCTTCCTGGCCCAGAACCGTGCCGTCCAGCGCCTGCGCCGCCTCGTCCCCGTCGGGGGCCGAAAGCGGGCGGGTATAGCGGCATTCGGGATAGTTCGAGCAGCCGATGAAGGCCCCGCCCGAACGCGCCGTCTTGAGGTTCAGCCGCCCCGCCCCGCAGACCGGGCAGACCCGCGGATCGCCCCCGTCGGCGCGCGGCGGGTAAAGATGCGGGGCCAGCACCTCGTCGATCTTCTCAAGCACCTCGCCGATCCGCAGATCGGCCGTTTCGCCAAGCGCGGCCGAGAAATCGCGCCAGAAACGGGCGAGAACGTCCTTGTAGTCACGATCCCCGGCCGAGATGTCGTCAAGCTGGTCCTCAAGGTCGGCGGTGAAATCATATTCCACATAGCGGCGGAAATAATTGCTCAGGAAGGCCGTCACCAGCCGCCCGGTATCTTCCGGCATCAGCCGGTTCTTGTCCTTGCGGACATAGCCGCGGTCCTGGATCGTCGTCACGATCGAGGCATAGGTCGAGGGCCGCCCGATGCCCAGCTCTTCCATGCGCTTGACCAGCGTGGCCTCGGTATAGCGCGGGGGCGGCTGGGTGAAATGCTGCTCGGGCGTGATGGCGCGCTTGTCGGCGGCCTCGCCCTGCATGATCTGCGGCAGGCGCGCGCCGTCCTCGCCCTCGTCGTCGTCGCGGCCCTGGTCGTAGATCTTGAGGAAGCCGTCGAAGGTCACCACCTGGCCGGTGGCGCGCAACTCGACCTGCCCGTCATCCGAGCCGATATCGACCACCGTGCGCTCCATCACCGCAGCGGCCATCTGGCTGGCCAGCGTGCGTTTCCAGATCAGATCGTAAAGCTTGCGCTGATCATCGGCGAGCTTGAGCCGCTCGGGCGACTGGGCCATGTCGGTCGGGCGGATGCATTCATGCGCTTCCTGCGCGTTCTTGGCCTTGTTCTTGTACATGC
>CALMEG010000224.1 GCA_937863185.1 uncultured Paracoccaceae bacterium
TGCGAAGGTGCATCTGGCTCTCTGGAATGATGTGTTGCCGGTGTGTCCATCTTTTGTTTCTAGCCCTCTGCCCAAGGGCGGGCAAGGCGCGCCGCCTTGTCATGCCCAAACACTGATACCGTAGCGCGTCCTACATTCCGCAGCTGTCTCCCCCGGGGAATACCGACGCGCCGGCCCTCCAGCGCGTCGGTCATGCGTCACGGCGGAGGAGGAGCCGTGACGCATCCTGCGTCCGCCGGCGACGGGCCCCCGAAGCGCACCTGCCGGATTGCCGGCAAGACGGGTCCGGGGGGCCGGCCGCCTCGGCGGCTACAGCTTGAGCATGAACGGATCCCGTTCATCGTTGGAATAGTCGATCATCACGTTCTTGATCTTCAGGTAATCATCCAGCGAGACCATGCCCCGCTCTTTGCCGAAGCCCGAGTCCTTGAACCCGCCGAAGGGCGCCATGACCTGGCCCGAGCGGTAGGTGTTGACCCAGACCGTCCCGGCCTCGATCGCCTTCACCATGCGCA
Organism: uncultured Paracoccaceae bacterium; assembly: GCA_937863185.1. Classification (GTDB taxonomy): domain Bacteria; phylum Pseudomonadota; class Alphaproteobacteria; order Rhodobacterales; family Rhodobacteraceae; genus CALMEG01. Next base: position 516 of record CALMEG010000224.1, read on the forward strand.
TCGCGCGCGAGATGTCGCGCGTCCAGACCCCGGATGCGAGGCCATAGCGCGTGTCGTTGGCGATCGCGATCGCCTCGTCCTCGGTGTCGAAGGGAAGGATGGCAAGGACCGGCCCGAACACCTCTTCCTGCGCAAGCTCCATGTCGCTGGTCACATCGGCGAAGATCGTGGGTTCGATGAAATAGCCGGTTTCCAGGCCCGGCCCCGTCGCCTGCTTGCCGCCGGTCACCCTCGGCCCTGGCCTTCTCGATGCGTTCAAGGATGCGCCGGAACTGCGGCTCGTTCGCGGCGGTGCCCATCTCGGTCGCCATGTCGAGCGGGTTGCCGAGCTTGATCATCCCGGCGCGTTTGGCCAGACGCGCGATCACCTCGTCATAGACCCCGCGCTGTACGACAAGGCGCGAGCCCGCGATGCAGGTCTGGCCCGTGGCCGCGAAGATGCCGGCAAGCGCGCCGACCACCGCCTTGTCCAGATCGGCGTCGTCGAAGATGATGTTGGGGGATTTGCCGCCCAGTTCCAGCGTGACGGGGATCAGCCGCTCGCCCGCATCCGCGGCGATCGAACGGCCGACCTGGGGCGAGCCGGTGAAGCTTACGCGGTCGACCCGGCCGCTGCGCGTCAGGGCCTTGCCCACGCGATAGTCGCCAGTCGTCACGTTCACCACACCGGCGGGGAAGCCCGCCTCCTTGATCAGCTTTGCCAGTTCCAGCGTCGTGGACGAGGCATGTTCGGACGGCTTGATGACCACGCAGTTCCCGGCGGCAAGTGCGGGCGCAAGTTTCATGCACAGAATGGACATGGGGGAGTTCCATGCCGTGATCAGCACACAGACCCCGAGCGGTTCCTTCGCGGTGTAGTCGAACACGTCCTTCTGATCGAGCGGGATGGATTGCCCGAAGATCTTGTCGGCCGCCCCGGCATAGAAGCGGTAGCTGCGCGCAGCCATCAGCATCTGGCCCTTCGTCTCGCGGATGACCTTGCCGTTATCCGTGGTTTCCAGGATCGCCATGCGCTCGGCGTTCTGTTCCAGCAGATCGGCCAGCTTGCCCAGCAGCTTCGACCTTTCAAGCCCCGAGGTCTTGCTCCAGACCGTGTCGAAGGCTGTCCGAGCCGCGGCGACGGCCTGGGCCACCTGCGCGTCGCTGGCCTGCGGGATCATCGCATGCACGTCGCCGGTATAGGGGTTGTAGGCCGGGAAATAGTCGTCACCATCGGGGGCTACGAAGTCGTTGTTGATGAACAGGTCGTATCGTTGGGTCATGTCATCCTCGTGGGCCGGTCCTGCCGGTGCGCGGCCTTTCGGTTGCGGGGCCATCCCGGCCCCATTCGGTTTGGCAAGGGGTCGGGCGGTCAGTCGAACAGGAAGACGCCCTTGCCGATCTTCTGGGTATCGAACAGCTCGTAGGCATGCTTGGCCTGATCGAGCGTGAATTCATGCGTGAACAGACCCTCGACATCGAGCTTGTGTTCGGCGATGTAATGCGCGCAGTCGTCGAGCATGTTCTTGCTGAAGGTCTGCGAGCCGACGACCGTCTTCATCCGCTGGATCGTCTCTCCCACGTCGAAGGTGATCTCTCCGAAGACGCCGACCAGACAGGCCGTGCCCCAGCGGCGCAGGCTTTCGACCGACTGGCGCCGCGCGGCACCGTTCGAGCTGCACTCCATGGTCTTGTCGGCGCCCTCGCCGCGGCGGCGCACGTGGAAGTGCCAGCGCTCGCCGGCCTCGATGCGCACCGCGAAGAAGCCGTCGGGCCCCGGCGCCGCGCGGCCGGTGCACGTGAGGTTGGAGTAGTCGTCGCCGAGCGCGCGCGTGTCGATCGCGATCGAGACGTCGGCTTGGCCCGAGGGGATCGTGACCTCGGGGACGCTGCCC
>CALMEG010000225.1 GCA_937863185.1 uncultured Paracoccaceae bacterium
CCATGGCGGCATAGGCATGCGCTTGATTGCCGCAGGACAGATGCGCGCGCGCGGGTCCCGCTGCGGCGGCCTCGTGAATCCCGGCCAGATAATCGTCGCGCCGTGCCTTGGAACGGGTGCGGATGCGATCGGTCACGCGTGCAATGGTTGGGTTCAGGGTCATTTCAACCTCGGGCGGCGGAGGTGGCGGGCCTCCGGTTTGGGCGCGGTTATACTTAGTTAGCGCTAACGGCGCAACCGGATTGCGCGGACGGCTGGGCGCCGGGCCGCCTCCGGGCGTTGACAGCCGGGGTAAAATTCGGTCGGTTGTCCGCCGAAACCTCTGGAAATGCGTCTAGCGCCGGGCGGTGGCGGAAGGAAAGATAGCCATGAGAACGATACGAGTCACGGGCGCATTTGCGCTGATGGTCTTTCTGGGGGGATGCGGACAGCTTGGCCTGCCGTCTGCGGATGCGGCCGCGGTTCCGGATGCGGCGCAACAGGTGCAGCCCTTCGTCCGGCCCGCCTATGATCTGCGCGCGGTCGAGGTGCAGGTTCCCGAGACGCTGCGGGTCTCTGAGGCGAATGCCTATTACCCGCTGGCCGACATCGTCTGGCGCGGCGAAGAGCGTGGCGACCGGCACGCCCAGGTCCGGGCGATTTTCGAAGAGGCGGCGAAACCTGCCCTGGCGGAACGGACCGACGGGCGCCCCGTGATCGCCGGGATCGAGGTGCAGCGCTTTCATGCCCTGACCGAGAAGGCGCGCTATACCGTGGGCGGGGTGCATTCGATCCGCTTCCTTCTGACGGTCAGGGATGCCGAAAGCGGCGCGATCCTTGAGGAACCCCGGCAGGTGATCGGCGATCTGCGTGCCGCTGGCGGCGGCACCGCGATCGAGGAAGACGCCATGGGGCTGACGCAGAAGGTGCTCATCACCCGCCATTTGGCCGAGGTGATCGGTGCAGAGTTGGAGCCTACGCCGCCACAGCAGGCGGTTGAAGAGGCGGGGCCATAACGCGGGGGCAGTAGTGCTAGGCGCCCCTTTCGCGCAGGGGCCGATCACGCTAAAGGGGGCAGGCCCCAATCAGCGCAGGTCCGACATGCCCAGTGATGCCCCGATCCCCCCACGCCCCGTCGTGCGCCTGCGCCCCAAGGCCGAGGCCCGCGCGATCCGGCACGGTTTTCCCTGGGTCTATGCCGACGAGCTGGTGACCGACCGGCGCACCGGCGCGCTTGTGCCCGGCACCATCGCCACGCTGGAGGATGCGGAACGCCGCCCGCTGGCCACCGTCACGGTCAACCCGCGCTCGAAGATCATCGCGCGGGTGCTGGACCGCGATCCGCAGGCGCAGATCGGCCGGGCCTGGATCGCCGCGCGGATCGAACGCGCGCTTGCGCTGCGCGCGCGGCTGTTCGATGCGCCCTTTTACCGGCTCGTCCATGCCGAGGCGGATGGGCTTCCGGGCGTCATCATCGACCGTTTCGGCGCGGCCGCCGTGATCCAGCCCAATGCCGCATGGGCCGAAGCCCTGATCGACGACATCGCCGCGGCCCTGGCCGATGTGACCGGGGTGGAGGTCATCGTCAAGAATGGCACCGGCCGCGCGCGCGGGCTGGAAGGGCTGGCCGAGGAAACCGTGGTCCTGCGCGGGGCGCTGGAGGCGCCGGTGCAGGTGCCGATGAATGGCGCGATCTACATGGCCGACCTTCTGGGCGGGCAGAAGACGGGGCTTTTCTTCGACCAGCGCCCGAACCACGCCTTTGCGGCGCGCCTGGCGGGCGGGCAGCGGGTGCTTGACGGGTTTTCCCATGTGGGGGGCTTCGGGCTGGCCGCGCTTGCCGGCGGGGCGGCCGGGACGCTTGCGGTCGATGCCTCGGCGCCGGCGCTCGCGCTTGCGCGGCAGGGGGCCGAGGCGATGGGGGCGGGCGACCGCTTTGCCACCCGTCAGGGCGACGCCTTCGCCACGCTTGAGGCCCTTGCGCAAGAGGGCGCGCAATTCGATCTGGTGATTTGCGATCCGCCGGCTTTCGCGCCCTCGAAACAGGCGCTTCAGGCGGGGCTGCGCGCCTATGAACGGATCGCGCGGCTGGCCGCGCCACTAGTGGCACCGGGGGGGTATCTGGCGCTCTGCTCGTGTTCGCATGCCGCCGATCTGACGCAGTTCCGCAATGCAAGCGCGCGCGGCATCGGGCGCGGCGGGCGCCGCGGGCAGTTGCTGCATACGGGCTTTGCCGGACCGGACCATCCGATGCTGCCGCAGCTGGCCGAGACGGGCTATCTCAAGGCGCTGTTCTTCCGGCTGGACGGATGAAGGCGGTTCTGGACGCCTGCGTTCTGGTGCCGACCGTGAAGCGCGAGCTGCTTCTGGGTTGCGGGCGCGCGGGGCTGTTTCAGCCGCTCTGGTCGGCGCGGATCCTTGAGGAATGGGCCCGCGCCGCAGCCCGCTTCGGCCCGGTGGACGAGGCCATGGCCCGCGCCGCCATCGCGCTTTTGCAAGATGAATTCCCCGGCGCGGCGGTGCCGCCCCGCGCGGGGCTGGAGGCGGGGCTGCACCTGCCCGACGAGAACGACATCCACGTTCTGGCCACCGCCATCGCGGGCCATGCCGATGTGATCGTCACCGCGAATGCCGCCGATTTTCCGCGCGGCGTGCTGGCGGGCGAGGGGCTTGAGCGGCGCGATCCCGACGGGTTCCTGTGGGAGCTGTGGTCCTTTCACCCCGAGGCGGTGGCCGCCTGCGCCGAGGCCGTGCGCGCCGAGGCCGAGCGGCTTTCGGGCGGGCCGCAGCCGATCCGCGCCTTGATGAAACGCGCGCGCCTGCCGCGCCTGGGCAAGGCGCTTGCAGGCTGATGCTTGACGCCGCGCACCGCGGCGCGCATAGCGAAGGGCACGGAGGCGGCATGTCACTTGGCTTCATAACGATGGACGAACGCGGCGCGGCCGACCAACTTCTGGCGGCGCTGGTGCAGGATCTGGTGGCGCGTGGCGTGCCCGTGGCGGGGATGGTCGCCCACGATCCGGCCCCGCGTGGCTGCGAAATGTCGCTTGCGCTTTTTCCCGGCGGGCCGGTGGTCGATATCTCGCAGGATCTGGGCGCGGGGGCCGATGCCTGCACGCTTGATCCCGGTGCGCTGGAACAGGCCGTGGCCTGGGTGATGGGCGCGCTGGAACAGGTGCCGCCCGGCACGGTTCTTGTTCTCAACAAGTTCGGCAAGCAGGAGGCCGCGGGCCGGGGCTGCCGCCCGCTGATCGCCGAGGGGCTGGAGCGCGGGCTGCGCACCCTTGTCTCGGTTCCGCCCGAGACGCGGGCCGAGTTTCTGGATTTCGCGGGCGATCTTGCGCAGGAACTGCCGTCCGATCCTTCGGTGTTGCGCGCGTTCCTGACCCATGCGGCCGCCGAAAAGGTCTGAGCGGCCTCCGGCCGGCAAGGGTGTAACGAACTGGCCGATATTCAGCCCGACATGCTAGACTTTGCCGCGAACGCGGTCTATGAGAAGGCGCGTTAGCGCTAACAGGTGGGGTGGGGCATGGTCTCGCGTGTCATTCCGGTCGATCCGTTCGACCTCGTCGTTTTCGGGGCGACGGGCGATCTTGCCCGGCGCAAGATCCTTCCGGGCCTTTACCGGCGCTTTTATGCCGGCCAGTTTCCCCCGACCGCCGCGATCATCGGCGCCGCGCGCAGCGAGATGGACCTGCCCGCCTTTCGCGCGCAGGTGCGCGCCGCGATCGAGGAATTCGTGGGGCCGTCGAAGCGCGACGAGGCCATGATCTCGGCGTTCCTTGACATCGTCGATTATGTGCCCATCGACGCCAAGGGCAGTGCCGGCTGGTCCGATCTCAGGGCGCGGATGGCGCCGGGGCGCGTGCATGCCTTCTATTTCTCGGTCGCGCCCGCGCTTTTCGGTGACCTGGCCGAGCGGCTGCACGCCTACGAGATTGCCGATGAACATGCCCGCATCGTGGTGGAAAAGCCCTTCGGGCGCGATCTGGAAACGGCCCGCGCGCTGAACTCGACCCTGGCCGAGCATTTCGACGAGCATCAGATCTACCGCATCGACCACTATCTTGGAAAAGAGACGGTGCAGAACCTGATGGCGGTGCGCTTTGCCAATATCCTGTTCGAGCCGCTCTGGAATGCGCAATATGTCGATCATGTGCAGATCACCGTGGCTGAAACCGTGGGCGTGGGCGGGCGCGGCAGCTATTATGACAAGTCGGGCGCGATGCGCGACATGGTGCAGAACCACATGATGCAGCTTCTGTGCCTGATTGCGATGGAGCCGCCCTATCACTTCGACCCGGACGCGGTGCGCGACGAAAAGCTCAAGGTGATCCGCGCGCTCGATCCCGTCGATCCGCACGACATCGTGCGCGGCCAGTATCTGGCCCGTCCGGGGCGCGAGGGAGAGCCCTGCGCAAGCTATCTGGAGGATGCCGAAAATCCCGATTCGCGCACGGAAAGCTATGTCGCGCTGAAGGTGCATGTGGCCAACTGGCGCTGGAAGGGCACGCCGTTCTATCTGCGCACGGGCAAACGGCTGCGCGCGCGGGCCTCGGAAATCGCGATCACCTTCCGCGAGCCGCCGCACTCCATCTTCGACGATGCCGAAAGCTGGCGCGAGAACGTGCTGGTGATCCGGCTGCAACCGAACGAGGGCATGAACCTCAAGGTCATGATCAAGGAACCCGGACCGGGGGGTATGCGTCTTGTTCAGGTGCCGCTGGACATGTCCTTCGCCGAGGCCCTGGGCGAGGACGGCGCCGACATCCCCGACGCTTACGAGCGGTTGATCATGGACGTGATCCGGGGCAACCAGACATTGTTCATGCGCGGCGACGAGGTCGAGGCCGCATGGGCATGGACCGATCCGATCATCTCAGGCTGGGAGGCGCGGGGGGATCGTCCGAAACCCTATGATGCGGGCTCGTCGGGCCCCGAGGATGCGCTGATGCTGATGCACCGTGACGGCCGCCGCTGGCGGGAGATCCGCGAATGAACTTTCAGGAATATCCGGACCGGGATCTACTGATGCTGGGCCTTGCGAACACCATCGCGGGCGAGCTGGGCGCCGCCTTGCGCAATTCCGGCCGGGCCAGCCTGTCGGTGCCGGGCGGCACCACGCCGGGGCCGGTCTTCGACCTGTTGTCCGATGTCGATCTGGACTGGGCGCATGTTTCGGTCTTTCTCAATGACGAACGCTGGGTTCCGGAAAGCGCGCCCCGGTCGAACACGCGGCTCTTGCGCCAGCGGCTGTTGAAGGGCCGCGCGGCCGAGGCGGTGCTGATCCCGCTTTATGCCGATGCGCCGCGCCCCGAGGAGCGGCTGGAGGAGCTTGCCAAGGGCATCGCCCCGCATCTACCCATCACCGTGCTGCTTCTGGGCATGGGCACCGACATGCATACCGCAAGCCTGTTTCCGGGTGCCGACCGGCTGGAAGACGCGCTTGCCCCCGATGCCCCGGTCCTGATGGCGCTGCGCGCCGAGGCCGCGGGCGAGCCGCGCATCACCCTGACCGCCCCGGTCCTGCGCGATGCGATCAATATCCATGTGCTGATCACCGGGGCCGAAAAACGCGCCGCGATCGAACGGGCCGAGGGCCTGCCGCCCGAACTTGCGCCCATCCGCACCGTTTTGAAGAATGCCACCGTTCACTGGGCCGAATGACATGACCATCTGGGACGATCTGACCCGCCACGCCGAAGCCACCGCCACGCGCCCCATCGCCACCCTGTTCGAGCACGAGGGCCGCGCCGAAGCCTTCAGCGCCGAGGCCTGCGGCTTCCTTTTCGATTATTCCAAGACCGGTATCGACGCCAAGGCGCGCTCGCTCCTGATCCGGCTTGCGGAGAAAAGCGGGGTGGCCGAGCGCCGCGACGCGATGTTCGGCGGCGCCAAGATCAACGAAACCGAGGGCCGCGCGGTGCTTCATACCGCGCTGCGCAACCTTGGGGGCAGCGTCATGGTCGACGGCCATGACGTGATGCCGAAGCTGCGCGAAACCCATGCCCGCATGGCGGCTTTTGCCAAGGATGTGCGCGAAGGGCGCTTCCGGGGGCAGGGCGGCGCGATCACCGATGTGGTGAATATCGGCATCGGCGGTTCGGACCTTGGTCCGGCCATGGCGGTTCTGGCGCTTGCGCCCTATCACGACGGCCCGCGCTGCCATTTCGTCTCGAATGTGGACGGGGCGCATGTGCATGATACGCTGGCCGGCCTTGATCCCGAGACCACGCTGATCATCGTCGCCTCGAAGACCTTCACCACGATCGAGACGATGACCAATGCCGAAACCGCGCGCAAATGGATGGCCGTGCGGGTGGCCGATCCGGCCGCGCAATTCGCGGCGCTTTCCTCGGCCACCGAACGCACCACGGCCTATGGCATCGCGCCCGCCCGTGTCTTCGGGTTCGAGGATTGGGTCGGCGGGCGCTACTCGCTCTGGGGGCCGATCGGGCTGTCGCTGATGATCGCGATTGGCCCGGCGACATTCGACCGCTTCCTTGCCGGCGCGGCCGCCATGGACGCGCATTTCCGCGCGGCACCGTTCGAAGAAAACCTGCCCGTCCTGCTCGCCCTTGTCGGCATGTGGCACAACCAGTTCTGCGGCCATGCGACCCGCGCGGTCCTGCCCTATGACCAGCGCCTGGCCCGGCTTCCGGCCTATCTGCAACAGCTCGAGATGGAATCGAACGGCAAGCGCGTCGCGATGGACGGGCAAGAGCTTGCCGTCAATTCCGGCCCCGTCGTCTGGGGGGAACCGGGCACCAACGGCCAGCACGCCTTCTACCAGCTGATCCACCAGGGCACGCGCATCGTGCCCTGCGAATTCCTGCTGGCCGCCGAGGGGCACGAGCCCGATCTCGCGCATCAGCACCTCCTGCTGGCCGCCAACTGCCTCGCCCAGTCCGAGGCCCTGATGCGCGGCCGGACTCTCGACGAGGCCCGCGCGCTCTTGTCCGGCAAGGGGCTGAGCGCGGCCGAGCTTGAACGTCAGGCCCGCCACCGCGTCTTCCCCGGATCGCGCCCCTCGACCACGCTTCTTTATCGCAAGCTGACCCCGGAAATCTTGGGCGGCATTATCGCGCTTTACGAACACCGCGTCTTCGTCGAGGGCGTGATCCTTGGGATCAACAGCTTCGATCAATGGGGGGTGGAACTCGGCAAGGAACTGGCCCTCGCCCTCGCCCCGGTGCTTGACGGCAGCGCCGGGGGTGCGGGCAAGGACGCCTCGACCCTGCGCCTGGCCGCACGCATCCGCGCGGCGCGGCAGGGCTGACCCCCTTGCATCTGCGCGTGTCGCGCGGGGAAGCCTCCGGCGGGGATATTTTTCTCTGGAGAATGCGGCTTCTTCAGAGCGTAAATATCCCGGGGGTGAATTGGCCGCAGGTCAAGAGGGGGCAGCGCCCCCCTTACCCGGTTTCTCGCGGACGCATCACCAGCCAGATCAACGCGCCGCCTGCCAGCACCAGGAAAGGCAGCATGGCCAGATTGACCGCTTGCCAGCCGGCCTCTGGATTGCCCGAGGCCGAGCAGTTCATCAGCCCGCCCGAGGAGAGCGAGGCCAGGAATACCCCGCCGAAGACCAGAAAGTCGTTCAGCCCCTGCACATGGCCGCGTTCCTCGGGGCTGTGGGCCGAGGCGAGCATGGCCGTGGCACCGATGAACCCGAAGTTCCAGCCGACGCCCAGAAGGACCAGGGCGATATAGAACTGCTCCAGTTCGACCCCGGAAAGCGCCACCGCGCCCGATCCCGCAAGGATTAGGATGCCGGCCCCCACGATGACCTCGCGGCCGAAGCGCGCGATCAGGTGGCCGGTGAAGAACGAGGGCAGATACATCGCAAGCACATGGGCCGAAACGATATCGGCCGCATCGCCCTCGTCGAAGCCGCATCCGACCACCGCCAGCGGCGTCGAGGTCATCACGAGATTCATCAACGCGTACGAAACCATTCCGCAGATCATCGCAACCGCGATCACCGGATCCTTCAGAAGCTGCAGACGGGTGCGGCCGGGATGCCGTTCCCCCTTTGCGCGGCCGCCGGGCGCGGGAATGTCCAGAAAGGCGAAAAGCAACGGGCCGAGCGCATTGAGCGCGATGATGGCGAGATATGTCGCCAGGAAGGGCACGGCCATCGCCTGGCTTGTCAGCTTGACGAGTTGCGGCCCGATGATCGCCGCCGCGAGTCCGCCGGCCATAACATAGGAAATCGCCTTCGGCTGGAATTCCGGGCTTGCGGTGTCGGTTGCGGCAAAGCGGTAGAAGCCCTGCGCCGACATGTAGATGCCTGTCAGGAACGATCCGGCCATGAACAGCGGGAACGAGCCGACATAGAGCGCGCGCGCGGCGATGGCCGCGCCGATCCCGCCGGCAACGGTTGCAAGGATGAACCCCGCCCGCCTTCCGTGGCGGGCCATGAACTCGGACATGGGCTGCGCGCTCAGGACAGAGCCGAGCACGATGAGCGAAAGTGGAAGTGTCGACCAGCAGGGATTCGAGGCCAGCGATTGCCCCGCCAGCCCGCCGACGATGAAAATCATCGACATCTGCGCGCCAAGCAGCGCCTGTGCGGCCACCAGCACCGCGACATTGCGTCTGGCGCGGCTGTTCGGCATCTCTGAGTCGGGCCGGGGTGCGGTGATGTCGGTCATTGCGAACCCCTAGCCCGCGTCGGCGGGGCTGGCAAGCCGTGCGACAATCGGGCAGGGTAGCGCGATGGTGGGACGCATCATTGAAACCGAAGACGACATCGCCGAGGGTGCGCAGTGGCTTGCCGCGCAA
>CALMEG010000226.1 GCA_937863185.1 uncultured Paracoccaceae bacterium
TCCCACAAGGTGGATGCCCATCAGCGTCAGGCCGATGGCGAGGCCCGCGAACCCGGCCGCGGCGGCCGGGCCGGTCGCGCCAAGGATCACGGGGACGAAGATGAAGGATGCGATCACCTCGAAGACAAGCGCCGCGCCAAGGCCGTATTCGCCGTTATAGCCCGCGCCGAAGCCGTTCTGCCCCAACCCGTGCACCGCAACGTCATAGCCCGATTTGCCGTTGGCGATCAGGTAAAGCGCAAAGGCCGCCAGGATCGCGCCGATCAGCTGCGCGATCACATATTGCGCGAATTCGGGCACCCCCATCCGCCCCGCCGTCACCATCCCAAGCGATACCGCGGGGTTCAGATGCGCCCCCGAGATTGCGCCAAGCCCGTAGGCCGCCGCCACGATCGACAGGCCGAACGCCATCGCGATTCCGTGCATGCCGATATGTTCGCCCATCAGCACGGCCGCGCCGCAGCCGAAGAATACCAGAATGAAGGTGCCCAGACCTTCCGCCACCATCTTTTTCATCACGCGTCCCTCCGCGGCCAGGGGGCCGCATTACATTTACCGCTCCGCCCGGCGTTACGTCATTGCCTGCGGAATGCTTTGAGCCTATGTGTTCTGAACAGCCAGAACAGGGGGAAAATCCCATGCGCGACCTCAAAATCCCCGGTGAACGCCACCCGGAAAAGGCGCATCGGCCCGATCAGGAGCAACCGAAGAAGCCGTCCTGGATCCGCGTCAAGGCGCCCACCTCGCAGGGCTACAAGGACACGCGCGAGATCCTGAAGACCAACCGCCTCGTGACGGTCTGCGAAGAGGCGGGCTGCCCCAATGTCGGCGAATGCTGGAGCGCGGGCCACGCCACCATGATGATCATGGGCGAGATCTGCACCCGCGGCTGTTCGTTCTGCAACATCGCCACCGGCCGCCCCGACGCCCTCGATGCGTTCGAGCCGGGGCGCGTTGCGCATGCGGTGCAGACCCTTGGCCTGAAACATGTGGTCATCACCAGCGTCGACCGCGACGATCTGGACGATGGCGGGGCCGAGCATTTCGCCCAGACGATCCGCGCCGTGCGCCATCGCGCGCCCGATACCACGATCGAGATCCTGACTCCGGATTTCCTGAAATGCGCGGATTCCGTGCTGGAAACCGTGGTGGCGGCGCGGCCCGACGTGTTCAACCACAACCTTGAAACCGTGCCGGGGCTTTACCCCTCGGTGCGTCCCGGCGCGCGCTATTTCCACTCGCTGCGGCTGTTGCAGCGGGTGAAGGAGATGGACCCCGCGATGTTCACCAAGTCGGGCATCATGGTCGGCCTGGGAGAGGACCGGCAGGGCGTCTTGCAGGTCATGGACGACATGCGTGCGGCCAATGTCGATTTCCTGACCATCGGTCAGTATCTGCAACCCACGCCCAAGCACCACCGCGTGGACCGTTTCGTGACCCCCGAGGAATTCAAGGATTACGAGAAATCGGCCTATGGCAAGGGGTTCCTCATGGTCTCGGCCACGCCGCTGACGCGCTCATCCTACCATGCGGGCGACGATTTCGCGCGGCTGCGCGCGGCGCGTCTGGCCAAGCTGGGCCAGGCCTGAGGCGGCCCGCCAAGGCGCCTATTCCGCGGCGGGCACGCGCTTGAGATAGGCCGCCACAGCCGCGCGGTCCTCGGCGGGAAGCTGGCTGAAATTCGTCACGATATGCGCCATGTGGCCGCCCACGCTGTCATAGTCCGGCGTGAACCCCGATTCGAGGTAATAGGCGATCTCGTCCACGCTCCAGCCCAGCTTGGCGGGGGTGATGTTGGGGATCGTGCCCGTGCCCGAGGGATCGGGCGCACCCGCCAGCCAGCGGCCGCGCTGCATGCCGCCCAGGACATTGCGCGGGGTGTGGCATTCGCCGCAATGGCCAAGCGCCTCGACCAGGTATCGGCCGCGCACCTCTTGGGGGGAAAGATCGCCCTCCAGCACCCAGTCATCGCGCAAGAACAACATCTTCCAGCCCCCAAGGCTGGTGCGTATGTTGAAGGGAAAGGCCAGTTCATGCGGCTGGTTCGGCGTGGCATCGGGCGGCAGGGTCATCAGATAGGCATGCAGGTCGACCACGTCCTGCATCATCATCTTCGAATAAGAGGCATAGGGCAGGGCGGGGTAAAGATGCGCGCCGTCGCGCCCGGTGCCCAGCATCAGCGCATTGGCCAGATCGCGCGCGCTCCATTTCTCGATGCCCTGCTCGGAGGGCGAGATGTTGGGCGCAAGAAACGTCCCGAAGGGCGAGGCGAAGCGCTGCCCGCCGGACAGGATCAGCCGCGCCTCTTCGGTCGCGCCGGGGGCCATGTGGCACGATCCGCAGCCTGCGGCCAGAAAGACCGTCGCCCCGCGCCCCGCATCGCCCTCAAGCCCGCGCAGTGCGTCGGGGCCAAGCTGCGTTGGGCGGGTCAGGATCAGGAACAGTCCCAGCAGAAACAATGCAAGGATCGCGGCGGGCAGGATCAGGCGGCGCATCTCGTCTCCCTCTCTCACGTTTCCAGAAGTCCTTGGAACGAGTCTGCGCGTTCGGCCCGGCCAAGGCAACCCTTGGTTGCCCGCTTCGTCAGGGCCACGCCGTCAGGGCAGGCGCGGCGCGCGGCGCGCAGGTTCCAGCGTGGCCCAGTCGGGCCACAGGCCCAGCCATTCCAGCCCGAAGATGCCAAGCGCCAGCCCGATTGCCACCGCGCCGATGATCACCCGCCGCATCGAGGGCGGATGCCGCGACAGTTTCGCCATGCGCAAAAGCCAGGTCAGGTTCATTCGGTGAAGCGCACCTTGCCGATATAGGGCAGGTTCCTGTTGCGCTGCGCGAAGTCGATGCCGTAGCCCACGACGAATTCGTCGGGGATCTCGAACCCAGTCCATGTCGCGCGGATCTCGGTTTCGCGGCGCGAGGGTTTGTCGAGCAGCGCGCAGCACTCGATGCGCCGCGGCTTGCGCGCGCGCAGAAGGCCCATCACATGGCGCAGCGTGTGCCCGGTATCGACGATATCCTCCACCACCAGCACGTCGCGCCCCTCGATGGGCGCGCGCAGGTCCTTCAGGATGCGCACCTCGCGGCTGGAGGTCATCGCGTCACCATAGCTCGAAACCTCGAGGAAATCGACCTCGACGGGCAGGTCGATCTCGCGCACCAGATCGGCGATGAACACGAACGATCCCCGCAAAAGCCCGACGACGACCAGCTTGTCCGTGTCACGGAAAGAGTCGGTGATGTCATGCGCAAGGGATTCGACCCGCGCAGCGATCCGTTTGGCCGAGATCATGCTGTCGATCGCGTAGGCACGGTGCGGCATGATGGTGATTTCGCCCTCCGGGGGTTGATTTCCTGCTTCGGTTTAACGCAAAGAATGGCGCCAAGTCACCACCCAAACGGACCACAAGAGCGGGGCGGCATGCCGACACATTCGGAAAAGCGGGTGATGCCCTATTCG
>CALMEG010000227.1 GCA_937863185.1 uncultured Paracoccaceae bacterium
GGCTGATCATGCTGGTCAAGAACAAGGGCCGCGATATCGGCATCCTGCGCACCATGGGGCTGACCGAGGGCTCGGTGCTGCGCGTCTTCTTCCTGTGCGGCGCCTTTACCGGGGTGATCGGCACGCTGGCCGGGGTGGGGCTTGGCTGCCTGATGGCGCTTTACATCGACCAGATCATGTCCTTCGTGAACTGGCTGAACGGGGGCGGGGTGTGGGATCCGTCGATCCGCGGGATCTATGCCCTGCCGGCCAGGCTTCAGGGCTGGGACGTGCTGCGCGCGGTCATCCTGTCGCTTGGCCTGTCCTTCGTGGTCACCATCTTTCCCGCGCGCCGCGCGGCCCGCATGAACCCGGTGGAGGCGCTGCGCTATGAGTGACGTGCTGACCCTGTCGGGGATCGGGAAAAGCTACAACCGCGGCACCCCGGCCGAGGTTTCGGTGCTGCGCGGCGTAGATATGCGCATCGCGCGGGGCGAGGTGGTGGCGCTTGTCGCGCCCTCGGGGGCGGGCAAATCCACGCTTTTGCATATTGCGGGGCTGCTCGACACGCCCGACCGGGGCCGCATCACCCTTGCGGGCGAGGATCTGACCGGCCTGTCGGACCGCCGCCGCACCGCCGCACGGCGCAGCGAGATGGGTTTCGTCTACCAGTTCCACCACCTGCTGCCCGAGTTCACCGCCGAGGAAAACATCGTCCTGCCGCAACTGGCCAATGCCGTGCCGCGCGCGCAGGCGCATGACCATGCCCGCGCGCTGCTGGAACAGGTCGGGCTGGGCGCGCGCATGGGGCACCGCCCCTCGGCCCTGTCGGGGGGCGAACAGCAGCGCGTGGCCTTCTGCCGTGCGCTTGCCAATGGCCCGCGCCTGCTTCTGGCTGATGAACCGACGGGCAACCTTGATCCGACCACGTCGGATCAGGTCTTTTCGGTCCTGATGGAGCTGGTGCGCGAAACCGGCCTTTCGGCGCTGATCGCCACGCATAACATGGAACTGGCCGGCCGCATGGACCGCATCCTGCGCCTGGATGACGGTCGGCTTGTCTGACAAAGGAAAGGCCCCCGATGATCCTTTATGGCATTCCCACCTGCGATACCTGCCGCAAGGCGAAAAAGGCCCTTGAGGCCGCGGGCCATGCGGTCACGCTGCGCGACGTGCGCGCCGCCCCGCTGAGCGAAGCCGAAATCGCCGAATTCATCGCGGCGTTCGGGGACAGGCTGGTCAACCGCGCCTCGACCACATGGCGCGGCCTGCCCGAGGCCGAGCGCGCCGAACCCGCGCCCGTGCTGCTGGCGCGCCATCCGGCGCTGATGAAACGACCGGTGATTCGGGGCGCCGCCCTGACGCTTGGCTGGGACAAGACCGCCCAGGCCGCGCAGGGGCTTTGAATGCAAAAGACCCGCAAGGCTGCGGGTCTTTCGTCATTCCGGTATCCGACCGCGGGTCAGAGCAGCTTCAGCTCGGCCGCCGATTCACGCCCGTCGCGTCCGGCTTGCAGCTCGTAGCTGATTTTCTGGTTGTCATTCAGTCCCTTGAGGCCTGCGCGCTCAACGGCCGAGATGTGCACGAACACATCCTTGCCGCCATCGTCGGGGGCGATGAAACCAAAACCCTTGGTCGTGTTGAACCATTTCACGGTGCCAGTGGCCATCCGTATCTCCTCTCAGTTCCATCCCGAGGCGTAATTGCTTCGGGCCGTGCAGCCAGGTCTTTCGGGTCTTCCGGCTGCCCCATGAGAGGGAGGCGGTAGGAAAGTCGCAGGTCACGTAGGCAAAAGCATGCCCTAGCGCCAAAAAAAATCAACAAGGAATCAGGCGGGGTGGCAGGCCCCCGCCGAAATCTTCACGCAACTGTCATCGCAGGTCGGGCGGGGTGGCCTCTTGCGTCAGGGTTGCGATGATGTCCTCCAGGCTGGTGCTTTCGGTGCGGTTTTCCCCCAGCCGGCGGACCGAGACCGAGCGTTTCTCGACCTCCTGCATGCCGATCGCCAGGATGACCGGCACCTTGCCCACCGAATGCTCGCGCACCTTGTAGTTGATCTTCTCGTTGCGGGTGTCGGCCTCGGCGCGGATGCCCGCGGCGCAAAGCGCGTTCGTGACCTCGCGCACATAGTCGTCCGCATCCGACACGATCGAGGCGACGACCACCTGGCGCGGCGCAAGCCAGAAGGGCAGCTTGCCCGCGTAGTTCTCAAGCAGGATGCCAAGGAAGCGTTCGAAGCTGCCAAGGATGGCGCGATGCAGCATGTAGGGGCGATGCTTGGCCCCGTCCTCGCCGATATATTCGGCGCCCAGGCGGGCGGGCAGGTTCGGGTCCACCTGGAAGGTGCCGCATTGCCATTCGCGCCCAATCGCGTCGGTCAGCTTGAAATCCAGCTTCGGCCCGTAGAAGGCGCCTTCGCCGGGGTCGATCACATAGTCGCGCCCCACCTTGCGGATCGCGTTTTCCAGCGCGCTCTCGACCGTGTCCCAATCCGCATCGCTGCCGATGCGCACATCGGGCCGGGTCGACAGCTTGATGTCGAACCTGTCGAAACCAAGGTCGGCATAGACGCTGGACAGCAGCTCGATGAAGGCGGCGCATTCCTCTTCGATCTGCTCTTCGGTGCAGAAGATATGCGCATCGTCCTGTGTGAAGCCGCGCACCCGCATCAGCCCGTGCATCGAGCCCGAGGATTCGTAGCGATGGCACGAGCCGAATTCCGCCAGACGCAGGGGCAGGTCACGATAGGATTTCAGGCCCTGATTGTAGACCTGGACATGGCAGGGGCAGTTCATCGGCTTCAGCGCGTTGATACGCTTTTCCTTCGCGCCTTCCTCGTCGACCTCCACGATGAACATGTTCTCGCGGTAAGCCTCCCAATGGCCAGAGCGCTCCCACAGCACCCGGTCCACGACCTGCGGCGTGCGGATCTCGCGGTAGCCCGCCGCGCGCTGCCGGCGGCGCATGTAATCCTCAAGCGTGCGATAGACCGACCAGCCATTGGGGTGCCAGAACACCATGCCGGGGGCTTCTTCCTGAAGGTGGAACAACTCCATCTCGCGGCCAAGCTTGCGGTGGTCGCGCTTGGCGGCCTCTTCGAGCATGGTCAGATGGGCCTTCAGGTCGTCGCGGTTCCTGAAGGCGACGCCGTAGATGCGTTGCAGCATCGGGCGCGTGCTGTCGCCCAGCCAATAGGCCCCGGCCACGGTGGTCAGCTTGAAGGCATCGGCCGGAAGCTGGCCGGTATGCTGCAGATGCGGGCCGCGGCACAGATCCTGCCAGTGGCCGTGCCAATACATGCGCACATCCTCGCCCAGGGGGATGCGGTCGATCAGCTCCACCTTGAAGGGTTCTTCCTTGGCGACGTAATGGGCGATCGCGCGCGCGCGGTCCCAGACCTCGGTCTTGATCGGGTCGCGGGCATTGATGATCTGCTTCATCCGCGCCTCGATCGCGCCCAGATCCTCGGGCGTGAAGGGTTCTTCGCGGTCGAAATCGTAAAACCAGCCCTGATCGCGCACCGGCCCGATGGTCACCTTCACGTCGGGCCAGAGTTCCTGCACGGCGCGGGCCATCACATGGGCAAAGTCGTGGCGGATCAGTTCCAGCGCGACGGCGTCATCCTTCATCGTGTTGATCGAGATGCGGCCCGACGACGTGATCGGCCAGGCCAGATCGTGATGCGCGCCATCCAGCGTGGCCGAGATCGCGGCCTTGGCCAGCGAAGGCGCGATCGAGGCCGCCACCTCGGCCGCCGTCACGCCGGCGGGATAGTCGCGCGAATTGCCATCGGGAAAGGTCAGGGAAATCTGGGACATGTGTCCTCCTCGTCGGTTTGGCGCCCACGGAACGCCCGGTTGCGGGTTATGTCGCGCGGGTATCGGCCTTTTGCGGGGCGAAGTCAATCGCGCCCGCTTGCCCCGGCCGCTGCGCAAACTGCACTGTCGGAGCCTCCGGCGGGGATATTTGGACGAATGTGAAAGCCCCTTCATCTTCGCCCAAATATCCCCCGCGGAGCGTTCCGCCGGGACCGGTCTGGAAGAGGCGGGGCGGGCACGCTAGTCTTGCCACGCAAGGAGGATTGTTCATGACTGATTTCTTCACCACGCCCGAAGGCCGGCGCATTGCCTATAATCTCAGCGAAGGCGCGGGGCCGGGCGTCGTGTTCCTCGGGGGATTCCGGTCGGACATGGAGGGGACGAAAGCCCTTGCGCTGGAGGCCTGGGCGCGGGCACAGGGGCGGCAGTTCCTGAGGCTGGACTATTCCGGGCATGGCAAATCCTCGGGCAAGTTCACCGAAGGGGCGATCGGCGACTGGTTCGAGGATGCGCGCGATGCGATCCTTCACCTGACCGAGGGGCACCAGATCCTGGTCGGTTCCTCCATGGGTGGGTGGATCGCGCTGCTGATCGCGCGTGCCTTGCCCGAGCGGGTGTGCGGCATGGTCACCATCGCGGCGGCGCCGGATTTCACCGAGGACAGCATGTGGGCCTCGATGGACAAGGAGACACGCCGCCGGCTGGAGGAGGAGGGGCAGATCGAGCTGCCTTCGGACTATAGCGACGGCCCTTATGTCATCACGCGCCGGTTGATCAACGAGGGGCGCAACCGGCTGGTGTTGCGCAGCCCGCTGCCATTGCCGTTCCCGGTGCGGATGTTGCAGGGCACGGCGGATGAGGATGTCGCGCAGGAGGTTTCGCTGCGGCTTCTGGATCATGCCGAGGGTGGGGACATGCGGTTGACGCTGGTCAAGGGCGCCGATCACCGCTTTTCGACGCCCGAATGCCTGGCGCTGATCGAAGCGGCGGTCGAAGAGGTTCTGGGCCGGGCCGGCGGCCGGTGACGATGCGCAGGCAAGGGCCTGCCGACCCTTGGGAAGGGGGCTGGCAGCGGCTGCAACGACATGTCAGACTGCCCGCGATGTCTGAAGAAAGCCTTTGATACATGCGTGCCGAGCCTTTAGTCGTCCTGCCGGGGTTCATGGCCGATGCGCGGCTTTTCTGGCACCAGATCATCAGCTTCTCTCCGTCGCGGCCCGTTCACGTCGCCTCGCTTGCGCGCGGGGGCACGATCGAGGACATGGCCGAAGAGGTGCTGGCCGATGCGCCGCCGCATTTCGCCGCAATCGGGCATTCGCTCGGGGCGCTGGTGGCGATGGAGATCCTGCGCCGCGCGCCGGATCGGGTCAGCCGGATCGCGCTTGCCGATGTTTCGGCCCTGCCCGAGACGCCGCAGGTCTCCGCGCTGCGCGAGCCGCGCATTGCGCGGGCGCGCGCGGGCAAGCTGACCGAGGCGATGCTGGAAGAGATCCCGCCCGAGGCGCTTGCGCCCGGGCCGGAGCAGACCGCCGTTCTGGCCATGATGATCGAGATGGCCGAGGATCTGGGCGGAGAGGTTTTCCAGCGCCAGTCGCGCGCGCTCATGCGCAGGCCCGACCAGCAGCGCGCACTGCGTAACACCAAGGTCCGGGCGCTGCTGCTGTGCGGCGAGCATGACACGATCTGCCCTCCGCGCCGGCACGAGTTTCTGGCCGAACTGATGCCGCATGCCAGCTTTCGCATGATCCGCGATGCGGGCCACCTGAGCCCGCTGGAGCAGCCCGAGCGGGTCACGCAGGCGCTGAGGGAATGGCTGGATGCGCCGCTCTTGCTGAAATGAAGCGGCCTCCCGCGGGGGGAGGCCGTGTGGAAAGTGCCGTGGGCGGCGGTGTCAGAGCGCGCGCACCGGGCGGATCTTCGATTTCGGCAGGCCCGAGTTCTGGTCGATGAAATCGAGCACGAGCGGGCGGATATTGTTGCGCCAGCTCTTGCCCGCGAAGATGCCGTAATGGCCTGCGCCCGGCTCCAGGTGGCTGGCCTTCATGCTGTCGGGCAGGCCCGTGCAAAGCGCAAGCGCCGCAACGCATTGGCCCGGCGCCGAGATGTCGTCATTCGTGCCTTCGACGGTTTTCACGGCAACCTTGGTGATCTTGCCGATATCGACCATCTTGCCGTCCACGACAAAGCGGTTCTGCGCGATTTCGAGGCCCTTGAAGATCCGCTCGACCGTCGAAAGGTAGAATTCGGCGGTCATGTCCATCACTGCAAGGTATTCGTCGTAGAAGCGGTTGTGGTGATCGTGCTCCGATCCCTCGCCCTTCGATTCGTTGAGGATCTTCTCCTGGAAGGCGGCGGTGTGCTTGTCGAGATTCATCGAGATGAAGGAGGCAAGCTGCATCAGGCCGGGATAGACCATCCGTCCGACGCCCTTGTATTTGAAACCCACCCGCTGGATCACCAGATGCTCCAGCTGGCCCATCGTGACGCGACGGCCGAAATCGGTGACCTCGGTCGCGGCGGCGTCGGGGTCGATCGGGCCGCCGATCAGGGTCAGGGTGCGGGGCTGCGCGTCTGGTTCCTCTTCGGCCAGATAGGCGGTGGCGGCAAGGGTCAGCGGCGCGGGCTGGCAGACGGCGATCACGTTCAGGTCGGGCCCGAGATGGCGCATGAAGTCGACAAGGTAGAGCGTATAATCCTCGATGTCGAACTTGCCTTCCGACACGGGAATGTCACGCGCGTTGTGCCAGTCCGTCACATAGACTTCGCAATCGGGCAGCAGGCTGGCCACGGTGGAACGCAGGAGCGTTGCGTAATGGCCCGACATCGGAGCGACGAGCAGAACGCGGCGCGCCATCGGCGCCCGGCCCGCGACGTTGAAATGGATCAGGTCGCCGAACGGCTTGGCGACCACGGTGTCGACGCTGACCAGATGGTCGCGCCCGTCTTCGCCCGCGATCGTGCGGATGCCCCAGTCGGGCTTGATCACCATGCGTGCGAAGCTGCGCTCGGTCACGCGGCCCCAGGCCGACATCACCTTGAACATCGGATGCGGGATCATCGACCACATCGGATACGATGCCATCGCCCGGGCCGACGCGCCCATCCATTCCTGAGAGTTCCTGATGGTTTCCATCAGGTCGTACCGCATCATCCCACGCATGAAGACTCCTAAATACCCTCGAAACTTCCCTGCAATCGTCGCTTTACCCCCCCGTAAAAGCGGCGCTATGCTTGTAAGCGGAGGATAGGGAGGAAATATTCATATGACAACAAGTGACGAGGCCCCTTCTGCTGCGACGCAGCAAATGAAGGAAAATATGGCCAGGATAGAGGCTTTGTCGCAACGTCTGGTGGCCGCACTGGCGCAAAAGAAGGCGCCGAATCCGGCATTGGAGGGGCCGGGGGCGGATCTTTACCTGACCGCCGGTTCGGCTTTCCTGAAAGAGATGATGGATAAGCCGTCGCGGATTCTCGAGACCCAGGTGAATTACTGGGCTCAGGCGATGAAGCACTATATCGAGGCCAGCGAGGCGCTGTCGCAGGGCAAATTGCAGGCACCTGCGGACCCGGGCCCCAAGGATCGCCGCTTTTCCAACCCGCTTTGGGACACGCATCCCTATTTCAACTTCATCAAGCAGCAATACCTGATCACCGCCAAGACGGTCGAGGATTCGGTTGCCGCCATCGAAGGGCTCAGCCCGATCGACCGGCGCCGCGTGGATTACTTCACCCGCCAGATCGTCGACATGATGGCGCCGACGAACTTCCTGCCCACCAATCCCGACGCGCTGGAACGCGCGGTCCAGACCGAGGGGGCAAGCCTTGTGAAGGGCCTTGAGAACCTTGTGCGCGACATCGAGGCGAACAAGGGCGATCTCGTCGTGACCCTTGCCGACCGGGATGCCTTCAAGGTTGGCGAGAATATCGGCATCAGCGAGGGGGCGGTCGTCTATCGCAACCGCCTGTTCGAGCTGATCCAATACAAGCCCACCACGGAAACGGTGCACAAGACGCCGCTGATCATCTTCCCGCCGTGGATCAACAAGTTCTACATCATGGACCTCAAGCCGCAGAACAGCCTGATCAAGTGGATCGTTTCGCAAGGGTTCACGCTGTTCGTGGTTTCCTGGAAAAACCCCGATGAAAGCTATGCCGATGTCGGGCTTGGGAACTACATCGAAGAGGGCTACCTGACCGCCATCGAACAGGTGAAGGCGATCACCGGAGAGGCCAAGGTCAACGCGGTCGGCTACTGCATCGCGGGAACGACGCTCAGCCTGACGCTGGCGCTTATGGACAAGCGCAAGGACAAGTCGATCAACAGTGCGACCTTCTTCACCGCGCTCACCGATTTCTCGGATCAGGGAGAGTTCACGGCCTTCCTTCAGGACGATTTCGTGGACGGGATCGAGGCGCAGGTGAATGCCGATGGCATCCTGTCGTCGTATTTCATGACGCGGACCTTCAGCTTCCTGCGCGCCAACGATCTGGTCTATCAGCCCGCGATCCGCAGCTACATGATGGGAGAGGCGCCGCCCGCTTTCGATCTTCTGTTCTGGAATGGCGACAGCACGAACCTGCCCGGACGGATGGCGATGGAGTATCTGCGCCAGCTGTGCCAGCAGGACCGCTTTGCCCGCGACGGGATCGAGATGCTGGGCGAATCGCTGCATATCTCGGGGGTGAAGGTGCCGCTTTGCGCCATTGCCTGCGAAAGCGATCATATCGCCCCCTGGATCGCAAGCTTCAACGGCGTGTCGAAGATGGGCTCCAAGGACAAGACCTTCATCGTCTCGGAATCGGGTCATATCGCCGGCATCATCAATCCGCCCTCCAAGGAGAAATACGGGCATTACACCTCGGGCGTGCCGATCGAGAATGCCAACGAGTGGAAGGCGAGCGCGGATTACAATCGCGGAAGCTGGTGGCCGCGTTGGGGCGAGTGGCTGGCGAAACGGTCCGGGCGCATGGTTCCCGCCCGCGAACCCGGCGGGCCCGATCATCCGGTCCTGTGTGCCGCGCCCGGCACCTATGTGATCGAGCAGCGGGCCGGGGCCTGAGGCCAGCATATCGGCAATTTTCTGCGCCGCAGCGACAATGGTCTTGAAATGCTGCGGCGCAGCATGTATATCCTTGCCATGAGCGACAGGGGCCCTTCGCCGAATTCCTCCCACGGGCCCGTTACAACCGGAGAGATACCATGGCCAAGACCCAAGACTTCACCAAGATCATGCAGGACATGATGGCTTCGATGCCCGTTGACGCGTCGAAATTCCAGGATGCGTTCAAGACCCAGGCCGTCCTGGGCGAGAAGATGGCGCGTGTCGCGCTGGACGCGGCTGAAAAGTCGACCGAAATCTCGTCCAAATGGGCGAAAGACACCATCACCAAGGTCGGCACGCTTGCCAAGACCAAGGACGAGCCCTCGGACTACGCCAAAGCCGTGAGCGATTTCGCGTCGGCCTCGGCCGAGATGGCTGCCGAGAACATGGCCGCCTTCGCCGAAGTTGCAAAAAAGGTTCAGATGGAAACCGTCGAGCTGATGCTGGCCGCCGGCAAGGACATCTCGGACGACGCGACCGCCGCGGTCAAGAAAGCGACCGAGGAAGTCAGCGCCGCTGCCAAGAAAGCGACCGCTTCGAAATAATCGCGCTGCCTTCGGGCGGATCGAGACCTTTCGGAAAAGGGCAGGCCATGCGCCTGCCCTTTTTCTTGTGTTGCTTTTGCGGCGGCGCGGCTTAATCATTGCTGCGCCGCCAAACAAACTACGGGAGGTCAGGATGGCAGATGACGCAAAACCGCTGCTGATCAAACGCTATGCAAGCCGCCGTCTCTACAATACCGAAACCAGCGATTACGTTACGCTGGAGGATATCGCCGGCTTCATCCGCGAAGGCCGCGAGGTCAAGATCGTCGATCTGAAATCGGGCGACGACCTGACCCGGCAATACCTGCTTCAGATCATCGCCGAACACGAAAGCCGGGGCGAAAACGTCCTTCCGGTGGATGTGCTGACCGATCTGGTGCGCAGCTACACCACGCAGGCGCAAAGCGTTGTGCCGCAGTTCCTTGCCGCCTCGTTCGAGCTGCTGCGCGAGGGGCAGTCCAAGATGATGGAGAATTTCTCGTCCATCCCGCACCCGATGTCCTCAATGCCGGGCTTCGATGTGCTGCAACGCCAGCAACAGGCCTTCCTGCGCCAGATGATGAGCGGCTGGACCGGATCGTCGGGGCCCGAACCCGAAGAGGATGACAGCCAGAGCGCGGCCGACGACCGGGCCGAACTGACGGCGATAAAGAAGCAACTGGCAGAGCTGCAATCCAAGCTTTCCAAGCTTTAGGCACAGGCGCGCGGCGGCAGCCACATGACAAAGGGGCGCGGGGGGAATGACCCGCGCCCCTGTCGCTTTGTTCCGCCGCGTGTCTCAGGCCAGTTCGGCAAAGACCTTCTTCAACGCGCGGTCGAGCTTTTCGAACATCTCGTCCATCTGCGCCTCGGTCAGGATGAAGGGCGGGCACAGCACGATGGATTGCCCCAGCGGCCGGCAGATCAGCCCCATGTCGGTGCAGGTATTGGCGATGCGTTCGGAAACGCTCAGCGTGCCGTCGAAGGGGGTTTTCGTCGCGCGGTCCTTCACCGCTTCCAGCGCCCACATGTAGCCCACGCCGCGCTGTTCCCCGATATTGGGGTTCTGCGCGATCTCGGCCAGGCCGGCCTGCATCCGCGGTGCTAGGCGGCGCACATTCTCCGACAGGCCCTCGTTCATCACCACGTCGATGGCCTTCAGCGCGATGGCGCAGCCCACCGGATGCCCCGAGGCGGTGAAGCCATGCGGGAATTCCTCGATCGCCTCGGCGGCAGCCTGCAACCGGTCCGACAGTTCCGGGCCAAGGATGACCGCGCCCATCGGGAAGAACCCCGCCGTGAGGTTCTTGGACGAGATGATCGCATCGGGCGTGAAGCCGTAGGTCTCGCATCCCCAGGTGTTCCCGGTGCGCCCGAAGCCGCAGATCACCTCGTCCGAGATCAGCGGGATGGCGTATTTCCGCAGCACGTTCTGCACCGCCTGGAAATAGCCCTTCGAGGGCGGGATAACCCCGCCCGCGCCCATCACCGGCTCGGCGAAGAAGCCCGCGATCGTGTCGGCGCCTTCCTTGATGATGGTGGCCTCCAGCTCGGCGGCAAGGCGGGCGGTGAACTGTTCCTCGGTTTCGCCCTCGGCGCCAAAGCGCCAGTAATGCGGGCAGGTCAGGTGGATGAAGCCGGGCAGCGGCAGGCCGAAGACGCTGTTATAGGGCTTGCCGGTCATGCTTGCGGAAACCGCGGTCACGCCGTGATAGGCATTGCCGCGCGTCAGGATCTTGCGCCGTTGCGGCTTGCCCTCGGCCCCGCCAAGGAACCACAGCATCTTGACCATGGTGTCGTTCGCCTCCGAGCCCGAGTTGGTGTAGAACACCTTGCCGCGCTCGAAGGGCGAGACCTCAATCAGCTTTTCCGACAGCATCACCGTCTGGTCGGACATGCGGCCGAAAAAGGCGTGATAGCCCGGGAAGCGCGCATATTGCGCCTGCGCCGCCGCGATCAGGCCGGGATGGTCGAAACCCGCCACCATGTTCCAAAGGCCCGAATTGGCATCCAGGTATTGCCGCCCCTGCGTGTCGACGACATAGGGGCCATGGCCATGGGTCAGCACCACCGTGCCGCGTTCATGGACCGAGGGCAGATCGGTGAAGCCGTAGAACGAATATGCGTCGGCGCGCGCTTCCCAGCTGTTGGGGCTTTGGTCCCGCATCATGTGTCTCCTCGGTCGTTGTCGCCTCCACGCTATCGGCGCGTTTCGCGGCGTCAATGGGCTGTTGCGCCGCATCCTGCGGAATGCCTTGCGGAGGCGGGCGAAGTGCAGCGGGCCGGGCGTTTCCCGGCGCGCAATCTGCCGGGCGTTGCGTGGGGCGGGGCGTTGCGTGGGGCCGGGTGGGGCGCTAGGCTGCGCGCGCGGCAGGGGCAGGGGGCGGAACATGGCAATCAGGGATGACCGGGCCGCCGGACGGGTCACGCTTTGGGCGGTCGAGGTCTTTGTCGCCCTTGCCGAAGAGGGGGCGATCTCGGCCGTGGCGCGGCGGCCAGTTCGGAAGCGCGTGGGGTAGGGACAGAG